>NZ_JBSGBG010000023.1:0-129217 GCF_053601135.1 Actinosynnema sp. NPDC004786
CGGTAGTTAAGCCTTCCAGCGCCGATGGTACTGCACTCGTGAGGGTGTGGGAGAGTAGGACGCCGCCGAGCATTCTTTGCCTTCAGGGGCACCCGGTTGGTCGGGTGCCCCTGAAGGCTTTTTTCAGTTCTGACCCGAGCCGACGCAGATGAACGGTCGGCGCAGCGGGCGTGGTAGCGGACCCGCAGCGCCGGGAGCGAGTCGCGGCTGGTCACGATCACGAAGCAGCTCGGGCTGCCCCGGCAGCAGCGGGTGGAAGCGGATGCCGCCGGACACGTCCCGCGCCTGGACGAACGACTCGCCGGAACCGACGAACGCGTTCCGGTGCCGCGGCTCCTCGCGCCCCAAGCCAGCCTCCCTCCGCCCGGTCAACGGTAGCGCCGCGCGTGTGCCGTTCGGCCGCGACTAAGTTCTCGTCCATGCGCCACGACCCCGACGACCCCCGCACCCTGCGCCGCTCCGGCGGGGACGCCGCCGTCCAGGCCGACCTGGCCACGAGCCCGTTCCGGATCGACCGGGACCGCGTGGCGAGTTCGCCGTTCTTCGCCCGGCTCGGCGGCGTCACGCAGGTCGTCAGCTCGACCGGCTCCGGCCTGCTGGTGCACAACCGGCTCACGCACAGCCTGAAGGTGGCGCAGGCGGCGCGGGCGATCGCCGAGCGGCTCACCGCGCGGGCCGACCTGGCGAGCCTGCTGGACAAGCTCGGCGGCTGCGACCCGGACGTGGTGGAGGCGGCGTCGTTGGCGCACGACCTCGGGCACCCGCCGTTCGGGCACCTCGGCGAGGAGGTGCTCGACCGCCTGGCCCGGCACCGGTTCGGGTTGTCCGACGGGTTCGAGGGCAACGCGCAGTCGTTCCGCATCGTCACGACCACGGACGTGCGCGGCCCGGCGGCGGTCGGGCTCGACCTGACGGTGGCGGTGCGCGCGGCGATGCTGAAGTACCCGTGGACGCGCCTGTCGTACCCGACCCCGCACCCGCGGGACCTGCCCGCCCCGCCGCGCGGCGCGGCCGAACCGGTGGACGCGCCGGGCACCGGTTCCAGCAAGTTCTCCGCCTACGTCACCGAGCTGGAGGACGTGGAGCAGGCCCGTGCGTGCTACGCGGGCCGGGTGGAGCCGTGGCAGCAGACGGTCGAGGCGTCGGTCATGGACACCGCGGACGACATCGCCTACGCCATCCACGACCTGGAGGACTTCCACCGCGTGGGCGTGCTCCAGCACGCGACGGTGTCGGCCGAGCTGAACACGTGGCTGGACCGGGCGGTGGAGCTGGCGGGGCTGAGCGCGGCCGACCTGGCCGCCCAGGAACGCCGGCCGGGTCGTTCGCTGGAGGCGCTGCGCCGCCGGCTGCACGCGAAGGACTCGTGGGCGGTGGACGACGACGCGTTCGCGCACGCGGTGGCGAAGGTGCGCGCCGAGCTGGTGGACGGCCTGCTGGCGGTGCCGTTCGACGGCTCGGTGGAGGCGGAGCAGGCCGTCGCCGGGTTCTCGGCGCGGTGGACGCGTCGCCTGGTGGACTCGGTGGGCGTCGTCGAGGAGCCGACGACCCGGTCCGGGCACGTGGTGCTGGCCGTGCCGCAGTGGCACGAGGTGCAGGTGCTGAAGTTCGTGCACCGCCGGTTCGTGCTGCAGCGCCCCGACCTGGCGCTGCACCAGCGCGGCCAGGCGCGGCTGCTCACCGCGCTGGTCGAGGCGCTGGAGCAGTGGGTCACCGACCGGCACGAGGCGAACCGGCTGCCGCGGCGGCTGCACGACCTGGTCGAGTTGGCGGGCGAGGAGTACGCGACGCTCGCCCGGACGGACCCGTCCGTGCTGGTCGGGGCCACGGGGGAGACGCCGTCCGGGCCGGACGCCGTCCGGGCGCTGGCCCGTGGCCGGGCGGTGGTCGACTTCATCGCCTCGCTGACCGACAACCAGGCCGCGGCGCTGCTCGACGCGCTGTCCGGGCGGACCGGTCAGCTGTGGACAGATGCTTTTGTACTGTGAAATGTGATGGATTCACGGTCTGAGAAGTAGGCCGAACGGTGGCAGACGGTACTTGGCCGTGCGCAATACGTTGACCCCTCGGTCGGAGACATCCGATCGCAGGTCGCGTGCGTCGGGGGCACGCACGAGCTGGGGGAGACGCCTGTGCGCTCACCGGAACGTCGTTCACGAAGAAACGCGCTGATCGCGGCGGGGGCCGCCGTGCTGCTGACGGTGGGCGTCACGTCGCCCGCCACCGCCGACCCGACCAAGGCGTCCAAGGGCGTCGAGGAGAGGACCGCCGCGCAGATCGCGGCGTTGCAGGACATCAAGAAGTCGCTCACCGCGGCCGAGTCCAAGGTGGACAGCGCGCTCGTGGTCGAGCAGCGCCGCCGGTCGAGCGCCACCACGTTCAACCGGCTCCCCGCGCTGCAGACGGGGGTCGCGGTCCACAGCGGAAACACCGTTCTCGTGGACATCCGCGCGGTCAAGGTCACCGACGAGCTGGTCTCGGCCGTGAAGGCCGCGGGCGGCGGCATCCGCTCGGTGTCCACCGAGGGCGGGACGGTCCGCGCGCAGCTGCCGCTCAACGCGCTGACCAGCCTCTCCGCCCGCGGCGACGTGCGTCGCGTGGAGACCGCGGTCGAGTACAAGACGTTCAACAAGCAGGACCGCAAGGCCGATCCCGCGCCCTCCAAGGAGGACAAGGCCCGCGAGATCGAGGCCCGCACCCTGGAGGCCCTGGTCGGGCCGCAGGCCGTGCGGACCGGCGAAGGCGACCGGGCGCACGCCGCCGACACCGCCCGCGACCAGTTCCGCGTCACCGGCACCGGTGTGAAGCTGTGCGCGCTGTCCGACGGCGTCGACTCGCTGGCCACCTCGCAGGCCGCCGGCGAGCTGCCCGCGGGCGTCGAGGTCCTCCCCGGTCAGGAGGGCTCCGGCAACGAGGGCACCGCGATGCTGGAGATCCTCCACGACATCGCGCCGAACGCGAGCCTCGGCTTCGCCACCGCGATCAACGGCGACGCGAGCTTCGCCGACAACATCCGCGCCCTGCGCTTCCAGCTCGGCTGCGACGTGATCGTGGACGACATCCTGTACTTCAACGAGTCGCCGTTCCAGGACGGCGTGATCGCGCGGGCCGTGGACGCGGTCGCCGCGGACGGCGCGCTGTTCTTCTCCTCCGCCGGCAACGAGGGCAACGTCGCCGACGGCACGTCCGGCCACTGGGAGGGCCAGTTCGTCGACTCCGGCGTCGGCATCGGCAAGTTCGCCGGCACCGCCCACGACTTCGACCCCGCGCCGAACGCCAAGCAGGTGTTCAACCCGCTGTCCGACAGCTCCGGCAACGTGCCCGTGACGCTGTTCTGGTCCGACCCGCTGGCCTCGTCGTTCAACGACTACGACCTGTACCTGACGAACTCGCAGGGCAACGTGGTGGCGTTCAGCCAGGGCGTGCAGGACGGCACCCAGGACCCGTACGAGCGGCTGACCACGCCCGCGAGCGCGTCCGGCCTGCGGTTGGCCGTGGTGAAGTTCCGCGGCGAGGACAAGTACCTGGCGCTGTCCGCCCTGGGCGGCCGCTTCAAGGACTCCGCGGACGGGCTGAAGAAGTTCGCCACGCCCGGCGTGACCCGCGGCCACTCCGCGGCCAAGGGCGCGATCAGCGTCGCGGCGGCCCCGGCGAACAACCCGCTGCCGTTCGACCTGGAGCCGGGCGACCCGGCCAACCCGCGCGGCCCGTTCCCGAACGCGTTCGACGGCACCCAGAAGCCGGAGCGGTTCACCTCCGACGGCCCGCGCCGGGTGTTCTTCGCGCCCGACGGCACCCCGAGCCCGGAGGTGCGGCAGAAGCCCGACGTGACCGCCGCGGACGGCGTGCAGACCAGCGTGGCCGGGTTCAACCCGTTCTTCGGCACGTCGGCGTCCGCGCCGAACGCCGCCGCCATCGCGGGCCTGGTGCTGTCCGGCAACCCCGGCCTGTCGCCCGCCGAGGTGCGGCAGGCGTTGACCGCCACCGCGATCGACATCGCCGAGGCGGGCACGGACAACCGGACCGGGGCGGGCGTCGTGCGCGCCGACCTGGTGCTGGCCTACACCGGCGCGTCGCCGCAGCCGCTGGCGAAGGCGGCGAAGCCGTCCGTGGTCAACGACGCCGACGGCAGCCAGTACCTCAAGCCGGGCACCACGGCGACGGTCACCGTGCCGGTGGTCAACTCCGGTGACGGCACCGCCGCGTCGACCAGCGTCGTGCTCACCACGCCCACCGCGGGCGTGACGATCGCGCCGCGGTCGAAGTACTACGGCAACGTCGAGGTCGGCCAGACGGTGACCAACACGTTCAAGGTGACCGTGCCCGCGTCCGCGGGTGTGGGCTCGGCGGTGCGGCTGGACGCGCGGGTGACGTTCGCCGGGTCGACGTCGCCGACGACCGCCTCGTTCGCGTTGAACGTCGGCGAGCCGTCCCGCGACGCGAAGACGTTCGCCTACACCGGGCCGGTCGTGGCCATCCCGGACAACGACGCCACCGGCGCCTCGGTGCAGATCCCGGTCAGCGGCGTCGGCCGCGGCTCGAAGATCGTGTTCACCGTCGACGGCGGCACCTGCAGCGCCGACATCGGCGCGACGGGCGTCGGCATCGACCACACGTTCGTCGGCGACCTGGTCGGCACGCTGACCTCGCCGTCCGGCGCCACGGCGACGGTGTTCCAGCGCAACGGCTCCAGCGGCAACAACCTGTGCCAGGTCGTGTTCGACGACTCCGCCGCGCAGCCGTTCTCGTCGGTGACCAGCAACCTCGCGCCGTTCACCGGCACGTGGCGGCCCACCACCGCGCTGGGCGCGCTGCTCGCCGAGCCGGTCGACGGCACGTGGACGTTCAAGGTCGTGGACACGGCCGCGTCCGACCGCGGCTCGATCCGCTCGGTCTCGCTGAAGATCAACGGTTACGTCTGAGTGACGGGAAAGGGCCCCGGGAGCGCGCTCCCGGGGCCCTTTCCGGTCCGTGTTACTTCGGCCACTCCCAGCGGATGCCGAACACGCCGGGCCCGAACCCGAGCGCCACGGCGTGCACGCCACCGGCCGCGTCCAGGGCCAGGTTCCGGCGCCGCGACGGGGTGTCGTCACCGGCGGGCACGCTGAACTGCTGGCAGCGGGCGGGCAGGTTCGACTGGTCGAACCGCACCTCGATCACGTACTCGCGCACCGGCAGCCGGAACTTGCGGGCGAACGTGTTGTTGCCCGCCGGGTAGTGCCCCTCGGCGAACAGCAGCTCGTACTCCATGATGATGGTCTCGCCCCTGGTCAGGGGCCGGTCGAACATCATCTCGGCGGCCATGATGTTGGCCTCGGTGTCCTCGACCACGCGGCCGAGGTGGCAGTTGCGCAGGTTCACCACCTGCGGCAGCACGTTCGCCTGCTCGGTCTCGAACACCAGCGCCCAGCGGTCCGGGCCGTCCTGCTCCGCGCGCAGGATCTGCCGCACCCACACCGAGCGCTGACCGCCGTCCGCGGCGATCTCGATCCGGTCGTGCTGGCTGATCCGGCCCAGCTTGACGTCCGACGACGTGTCCACCTGGGTGAGCAGGTTCGCCACCCGCTCGCGGCGCGCCCACAGCGCGTCGATCGGCATCATGGTGGTCGGCCGGGACCGCCTGCCCCGGGGCCGCGGCGGGCCGAGCAGCGCGGACAGGCCCGCCTGCGGCACGCCCAGCACGGTCTCCAGGTGGCGCAGCGCCTCCAGCGACTCGGGCCGCTCGGGCCGGCGCCTGCCGGACTGCCAGTAGCTCAGCGTCGCGACGCTGATGGTGACCCCGCGCAGCGCGAGCCGGTGCTGGATGCGGTCGAGGCTCAGCCTGCTCGCTTTGATCGCCGCTCTCAGCGCCTCCGGGAACGGTCCCGTGGTGAGAAGCTGCGCAAGACTGCCGTGGCCCGTCGAGTCGAGTTCGTCGACGGACAGGTTGGGTCGACCGGCAGCGTTGGTCATTGTGACTCCCCGCTGTCATGAGATCACGCCCCAGTGACCCTACCCGCCAACGCAGGGCGTTGGTGCCTTCCGAGCGGAGTCATTGGTTGGGCCGTACGGGTTACGAGTTCACTGGGATGGGCATCGTTCTGTCAAGTGGTGAACATCCGTGCTCTTCCCTTTGTAAACCCGCCGGTAACATTGTGCAACGGCCGCTTCGGTGTCCTGGCGTCGGCCCCTTCGGTCCTGGTACGGGCGGTGCCCGTTCGGCCGATCCCGTTCGCCCCGCCGGCCACGGGCCGTTGGCGTGCGGTGATCCGTTGGGCCTACTGTGTGCCCGGTGACGGCCGCCCAGGACCTCGTGCCCCTGCCGGAGGACCCGCTGACCGGGGTCGCCGCCGCCGTGCTCGGCGCGGGCCCCCACGCGGTGCTCGACCTGCTCGACGTCGCGCGGCACCACGGCGGCCCGCCGGTAGACGTCGTCCGCGCGGGCGACGACCTGCTGCCCCGCCTGGCCCACGAGAACGCGCTCGACCAGGCGCTGCGGCTCGCCCGGGCGGCGCTGCGGCCCGGCGGCCTGTTCGTCGCCGCCGTCCCCGAGCTGGACAAGCTCGGACCGCTGCGGCCCACCGCGCCGCCGCCGAAGGTGTCCGGGCGCGGACCCGACCGGCAGGTGACCGTGCAGCTGTGGGACTGGGCGGCCGACGGCGAGTCCTACGCCCTGGAGGTCGTGCGGCTCGTGCGCGGCGCGGAGACGTGGGAGGTGGCCAACACCGTGTCCACCCGGCACCGGGTGCTGTCGCCCGAGCAGGTGGCCGCCGCGCTCACCGACGCCGGGTTCGGGGCGGTGCAGCGGCTCGCGCCCGCCGAGTGCGGCCACCCGCTGCCGGTCTGGGTCGCGGTGGCATGAGCAGGGTCCGCCCGGTCGCCGGCGGCGGACGGGCGGTGGAGGTCGCCCCGGAACGCCTGGACGGGTGGTTCTCCCGGTTCGCCGCCCGGCACGGCGGCGTGACCTCGACGTCCGTGGCGCCGGACCGGGTCCTGGTCACGGCGGCGGACGGCGCGACGGCCTCGGTGGCGGCCGCGTTCGGCGCGTTCGGCTCCCCGGGCGTGTTCGACGGCCTGGTCCTCGACGGCCTGCTGGCGCACGCGTCCGCGTCCCGGGTGGTGGGGTTGCTGCTGGTGCGGCTCGGCGGGCACAGCGTCGGGGTGGCGCGGGACGGTGTGGTGCTCGTGTCGGCCACGGACAGCCGGCAGGTGCACGGGCGCAACAAGGCGGGCGGGTGGTCGCAGCAGCGGTTCGCGCGGCGTCGGGAGGGGCAGGCGCGGGTCGCCCTGCGGGCCGCGGCGGACGACGCGGCCCGGGTGCTGGCCCCCCGGGTCGGCT
This sequence comes from Actinosynnema sp. NPDC004786, assembly GCF_053601135.1. NCBI lineage: Bacteria > Bacillati > Actinomycetota > Actinomycetes > Pseudonocardiales > Pseudonocardiaceae > Actinosynnema > Actinosynnema sp. NPDC004786. The sequence continues at coordinate 7,319 of NZ_JBSGBG010000023.1, forward strand.
CGCTGGACGCCGTCGTGCTCGGTGGCGACCGCCAGGCGTTGGACGCCCTGCGGGACGACCGCCGGCTGGCGGAGGTGTTCGCGCTCGCGTCACCGCGCGTGTTGGACGTGCCGGAGCCGCGGCGGGCGGTGCTGGAGGAGGCGGCGCTGCGGGCGCGGGCGGTGGAGGTCGTGGTCCGGGAACCGGCCGGGAATTCGTGACAACCCCCGACCGCCCCGACCGCATGGATAGGGGTGAGGAACCCCCGAACCGCGGTGGTCCCCGAACCCGAGGAGCAGTCTTGCTGCGCAAACGACTCGTGCTGGCGGCGGGTGCCGTCGTGCTCGGCGGCATCGCCGTGGCCGGGACCGCGTTGGCGTCCGGCGGGGGCGACGAGGCGCCCGTGTCCACCACGCCGCCGGCCACCACCTCGACGGTGACGACGTCGCCGGTCGCGGTGACCCCGTCGCCCACGTCGGTCGAGGTCACGCCGCGGCCCACGTCGGTCGAGGTCACGCCGTCGCCCACGTCGATCGAGGTGACCCCGCGCCCCACGGTGACCACGAGCCCCGGCGGCGACCGGCCCACCACCAGCCCGCCGGCGACCACCGCGTGGACCACGTCGCCCGGGGCGTCGTTCCCGGCGACATCGCCGCCGCTGCCCACGCCCACGACGGTGTCCGCGGAGCGCTGACGGCGTGAACTGGGACGCGGAGTTCACCCACTTCTTCGACCGGTGCGCCGACTCGATGCGCTTCACCGCGTTCCTGTTGTGCGGCAACCACCACGAGGCCGAAGACGTGGTGCAGTCCGCGTTCCTCAAGCTCTACCTGGCCGGGCCGCGGCTGGCGCGGCGCGACGGGTTGGACGCCTACCTCCGGCAGATCGTGGTGCGCACGTTCCTCGCCGAACGCCGCCGGGCCCGGTGGAAACGGGAGAAGCTCACCGACGTCGTGCCGGAGGTGCCGGCGGAGGACTCGTTGAGCGAGGACAGGCTGGTGGTGTGGCAGGCGTTGAGCGCCGTGCCGGCCAAGCAGCGGGCGACGCTCGTGCTGCGGTACTGGCACGACCTGGGAGTGGAGGAGACGGCCGCCGCCCTCCGCTGCTCGGTGGGCACGGTGAAGAGCAACACGAACCGCGGCCTCAAGGCGCTGCGGCAGAGGCTGGGACCGGCGTTCGGCCCGTTGTGGGAGGAGGTGACGCGCGGTGCTCGAGGATGAGCTGAAGAAGATGTTCGAGGAACTGAACACCCAACCCGTGCCGCGCACGTTCGGTGCGATGGACATCGTCCACCGGGGCGTCGGCGTGCGGAAACGTCGCAGGACCTACGCCGTGGCCGCGACCGGCACCGGCACCGCGGTGGTCGCGGTGGTGATCGCGTTCGCCCTCAACCAGCCCTCGCACGGCTCCGACAACGACCCGGCCGTCCCCCCGGGGCCGGGCAGCTCCACCAGCCGCCCGGCCACGACGACCCCCGCCACGCAGCCGGAGAGGTCCTCGACGACCGTGCCACCGACACCGACCTCGACCACCCCCTTACCCGAGCACATCACCACGAGCCCGGACTCCCCGACGTGGACCAGGACGACCACCGTGACCGCCGGCCCGCCACAAACCACCCGCCTGTGACCTCCCCCCGGGCCACAGGCCATGCCGACCGCGCCCGGCCTCTCCCGCGACCACCGGCGGGATGCCGCGGGTGCGAGCGGTGGCGGTAGCCGTTGTCGGTCGGCACCCGGCGCACGGTGACGCCCGCGGCCTGGCGGAACGCCCGCACGTGGTCCGGAACGCGGCGGTCGTCCGGTCTTCGCGCGCGGGATCCCGGTGCGGTCCGAGCGGGTCGGGTGAACCGCGCCGGTCCCCGTCCCGCGACACCCTCGCCCCGGCGTGCCCAGGTCGTGCTTCACCGGTGAGGTGACGGGCGGCGTATCGGTGCCCGGAACGCAGGTTGGCGACCGGGCAAACCCGACACCGGAGACCTCGTGGCCGGTGCAGCGGCACGACCCGACCGACGCGCAGGGGGCGCTGCTGCGACCGCTGGTGCCCGTCGGCCGCAGGCCGGGTCGTCCGCCGAAGTGGAGCGAGCGGCAGCTCATCGACGGCATCCGGTGGAAGGCGCCTGTTCGCGCGGCAGCGGGCGGCGGCCACCCGGGCCGACGAACCCGCCGTCCGCTACCGGGCCACCATCGCCGTCGCCGCCGTCGCCATCCGGCCACGCCACAGCTGGAACACGGGCCTAACCCAGGCTGCCGGTCGCCAGCAGCCCGCCGTCCACCCGCACCGTCTCCCCGGTGATCCACCCCGCCGCGTCCGACGCCAGGAACGCGACCAACCGCGCCACGTCCTCCGGCGACCCGAGCCGCTTCATCGGGTACAACGCCGCCGCCTCCTCCTCGCGCCCGGTGTAGAGCGCCTCCGCGAACCGCGTCTTCACCACCGCCGGCGCCACCGCGTTCACCCGCACCTTCGGCCCGAGCTGCCAGGCCAGCTCCTCCGTCAACCGGATCAACGCCGCCTTGCTCGCCCCGTACGCCCCGATCACCCCGGTCGACCGCAGCCCGCCCACCGACGCGATGTTCACCACTGCGCCGCCGTGCTCGGCCATCCACGCCTTCCACGCCAACTGCACGAACCCCAGCGCGGCCACCACGTTGACGTCGAAGATCTTCCGCACCGCGTCCAGGTCCGCGTCCACCAACGCCCCGAACACCGGGTTGATGCCGGTGTTGTTCACCAGCACGTCCAGCCGGCCGAACCGCGCCACCGTCTCCTCGACGGCCCGCGCCCGGTCCTCGGCGCTGCCCGCGTTCCCCGGCACCGCCAGCACACGATCGGGTGAGACGCCCGCCGTGGCGGCGAGCGACTCGGCCGCCGCCGTCACCGCCTCCGCCTTGCGCGACGTGATGGTCACCGACGCGCCGCGCGACAGCAGCTCCAGCGCGATGCCGTGCCCGATGCCCCGACTGGCGCCCGTGACCAGGGCCGCCCTGCCCGTGAAGTCCGAAGTCATAGCGGCAATCTATGCCGGTGGACACACCGGGCTAATCCGGTGGCGCGCACCCCGTAGACTGGGCACGTGGTCGTTCTGATCGAGTAGGTCCCGCGCCAGCCGCGCCGTCGACCTCGCACGACCACATCCCCGGAGTAAAACTTGATCACCGCAACCGATCTCGAGTTGCGCGCGGGCTCGCGCGTCCTGCTGTCCGGCGCCACCCTGCGCGTCCAACCGGGCGACCGCATCGGCCTCGTCGGCCGCAACGGCGCCGGCAAGACCACCTCCCTGCGCGTCCTCGCCGGCGAAGGCCAGCCGTACGCGGGCGACGTGCGTCGCACCGGCGAGCTGGGCTACCTGCCGCAGGACCCCCGCGAAGGCGACCTGTCGGTCATCGCCAAGGACCGCGTCCTGTCCGCCCGCGGCCTGGACCAGCTGCTCCGCGACATGGAGAAGATGCAGTCCACGATGGCCGAGCTGGTGGACGACGACGAGCTGCAGACCGCCGTCCGCAAGTACGGCCGCCTCGAAGAGCGGTTCGCCGCCCTGGGCGGGTACGCCGCCGAGAGCGAAGCCGCCCGCATCTGCGCCAACCTCGGCCTGGCCGACCGCGTGCTCGCCCAGCCGCTGCGCACGCTGTCCGGCGGTCAGCGCCGCCGCGTCGAGCTGGCCCGCATCCTGTTCGCCGCCTCCGAGGGCGGCGTCGGCACCAAGTCCAGCACCATCCTGCTGATCGACGAGCCGACCAACCACCTCGACGCCGACTCGATCGCGTGGCTGCGCGGGTTCCTCAAGTCCCACGAGGGCGGCCTGGTCGTGATCAGCCACGACGTCGAGCTGCTGGACGACGTCGTGAACAAGGTGTGGTTCCTCGACGCCACCCGCGGCGAGGTCGACATCTACAACATGGGCTGGAAGAAGTACCTCGAAGCCCGGGCCGCGGACGAGAAGCGCCGCCGCCGCGAACGCGCCAACGCGGAGAAGAAGGCCGGCGCGCTCATGGCGCAGGCCGACAAGATGCGCGCGAAGGCGACCAAGGCCGTCGCCGCGCAGAACATGGCCCGCCGCGCCGAGAAGCTGCTGGCCGGCCTGGAGGACACCCGCCAGGCCGACAAGGTCGCCAAGATCCGCTTCCCGCAGCCCGCCCCGTGCGGCAAGACACCGCTGACCGCCGAGGGCCTGAGCAAGTCCTACGGCTCGCTGGAGGTCTTCACCGGCGTCGACCTGGCCATCGACCGCGGGTCGCGCGTGGTCATCCTCGGGCTGAACGGCGCGGGCAAGACCACCCTGCTGCGGCTCATCGGCTCCATGGAACGGCCCGACAGCGGCGAGGTGGTCAAGGGCCACGGCCTCAAGCTCGGCTACTTCGCCCAGGAGCACGAGACCCTCGACCACCAGGCCACGGTCTGGCAGAACATCCGCCACGCCGCGCCCGACGTGCCCGAACAGCAGTTGCGCTCGCTGCTGGGCACGTTCCTGTTCAGCGGCGAGCAGCTCGACCAGCCCGCGGGCACGCTGTCCGGCGGCGAGAAGACCCGGCTCGCGCTGGCCGGCCTCGTGTCGAGCGCGGCGAACGTGCTGCTGCTGGACGAGCCGACGAACAACCTCGACCCGGCCAGCCGCGAGCAGGTGCTCGACGCGCTGCGCCGCTACGAGGGCGCGGTCGTCCTGGTCACGCACGACCCCGGCGCGGTCGAGGCGCTTGAGCCCGAGCGGGTGATCCTGCTGCCCGACGGCACGGAGGACCACTGGTCCCAGGAGTACCTGGAACTCGTGCAGTTGGCCTGACCCAAGGGATTCCGCCGCCGGCCCCGCAACGTGAGCATTGGTCGACCGTCGGTGATCGAACGACCGCTCGCAGATCATTTCGCTTGATCACCTGGCGTTCTTGGTCTTCGTGTTCGATCATTGCGACGACAGGGGCTTACGAAGGCCCGACCTGCTGTCTACGGAAGGCGGGACAAGGTGGCTGACCTGAAGAAGGGCGCCCGGATCACCGGCGCCACGCGGGACAAGCTGGCCGCTGACCTGAAGAAGAAGTACGAAAAGGGCGCGAGCATCCGGGCATTGGCCGAGTCGACCGGACGCTCCTACGGCTTCGTGCACCGGGTGCTCAGCGAATCCGGTGTGCAGCTGCGCGGTCGCGGTGGCGCCACCCGCACGAAGAAGAAGTAAGCTACCCTCCGGTAACCACACGGCGTCGAGGAGAGACGACGCCTGACGAAACCCGGAGGTTCGCGCATGTCGGCACCGACCACCATCGACGCCGGCCTGCTGGAACGCGGAGGCGTGCGGCTCGTCGTCGACGGACCGCGCGCGACGATCACGCTCGACCGTCCCGACGTGCTGAACGCACAGACGCCCTCGACCTGGGTGGCGTTGCGGACGATCGGCGAGCACCTGGGCCCGGACGTCCGCGTCGTGGTCGTCCGGGGTTCCGGTCGTGCCTTCTCCGCCGGGCTCGACCGGCGCATGTTCACCGGCGCGCCGGTGGAGGGCGAGCCCGGTCTGCCGGACGTCACCCGACGCGGACCCGAGGCCGGCGCGGCGCTGATCGCGGAGTTCCAGGAAGGCTTCCGCTGGCTGCGCGACCCGGCCAGGGTGACGGTCGCCGCCGTGCGCGGGCACGCGATCGGCGCGGGCTTCCAGCTCGCCCTCGCGTGCGACTTCCGCGTGGCCGCGGACGACGTCAAGTTCTGCATGGCCGAGACCTCCCTCGGCCTGGTGCCCGACCTGGGCGGCACGTTGCCCCTGGTGCGCCTGGTCGGGTACGCGCGCGCGGCCGAGATCTGCCTGACCGGTCGGCGCGTGGGCGCCGAGGAAGCGCTGCGGATCGGCCTGGCGAACTCCGTCGTGCCCGCCGACGAACTGGACACCGCGGTCGACGACCTGGTCGCCCAGGTGCTCAAGCCGATGCCGGGCGCGGTGCGCGAGACCCTGGCACTGCTCGCGTCGGCCGCGGACGGCGCCGGCGAGGAGGACCAGCTCCGCGCCGAGCGCGAGGCCCAACTACGCCGCCTCGCCGAGCTGTCCGCCCTGACCGGCCAGTCCTGACCAGCACTTCCACCTCGGGCTCAAACACGATCGGGTGAGATCCGGCCAAAAGTGTACGGAAACACTGTTACCGCACCTCGGTTGATTATGACGAGCCCTCGACCACCCCGCCGTGCCAACCCACCCCCACCCGCCTCCAACCACCACCGCCCCCGCACACCTCCCACTCCGCACACCTCCCACTTCGCACACCGCCCGAGCCAGGGAACCGCCGATCCACCCGAGCCGCGAAAAAATCTCCGCGAACTTCGCCGGACGATGTCGAGAACCCGCGGCCGGCTCCGTCCCAGGGGTGTAAGCGAGCCAGAACGGGTCGCAAGAGCACCAAGGAGACGACGATGGCCAAGTACCTGCTCCTCAAGCACTACCGCGGCGCTCCCGACGCGGTGAACAACGTGCCGATGGACCGGTGGACGCCGGAGGAGGTCACGGCGCACATCAAGTACATGAACGACTTCGCCGACCGGCTCAAGGAGTCCGGCGAGTTCGTCGACGCCCAGGCGCTCGCCCCGGAGGGCACGTTCGTCCGGTACGACGGCGAAGGCCGCCCGCCGGTCACCGACGGCCCGTTCGCCGAGACGAAGGACCTGATCGCCGGCTGGATGGCGATCGACGTCGACAGCTACGAGCGCGCCGTCGAACTGGCCGGCCTCCTGTCCGCCGCGCCCGGCGCGAACGGCGAGCCGATCCACGAGTGGCTCGAACTGCGCCCGTTCCTCACCGAGCCGCCCACCATCACGGAATGACGTCGCACGTGGACGAGGCCCTGCTGCGGAGCCTCACGCCGAGCGTCCTCGCGATCCTCGTCCGCCGCGGAGCCGACTTCGCGGCGGCCGAGGACGCCGTGCAGGACGCGCTGGTCGAGGCGATCCGCGTCTGGCCCGCCGACCAGCCGCGGGACCCGAAGGGGTGGCTGGTCACCGTGGCCTGGCGGCGGTTCCTCGACGCGACCCGCGCCGAGGACGCCCGCCGGCGACGCGAGGACCAGGTCCACGAGGAACCCCCGGCCGGACCCGCGCCCGAAGTGGACGACACGCTGCAGCTCTACTTCCTGTGCGCCCACCCGTCGCTGACGCCGTCGTCGGCGGTCGCGCTCACGCTGCGCGCCGTCGGCGGCTTGACGACCCGGCAGATCGCCGAGGCGTACCTGGTGCCGGAAACCACCATGGCGCAACGCATCAGCCGCGCCAAGCGCACCGTCTCCGGCGTGCGGTTCGACCAACCGGGCGACGTCGCCACCGTGCTGCGCGTCCTCTACCTGGTGTTCAACGAGGGCTACTCGGGCGACGTCGACCTCGCCGCCGAGGCGATCCGCCTGACCAGGCAACTCGCCGCCGCGATCGACCACCCCGAGGTCGCGGGCCTGCTCGCGCTCATGCTGCTCCACCACGCCCGGCGCGCCGCCCGGACCACGCCGGACGGCGACCTCGTCCCCCTGGCCGAGCAGGACCGGAGCCGGTGGGACACCGCCGCGATCGCCGAGGGCATCGAAATCCTGCAAACCGCCCTCGCCCGCGACCGGTTGGGCGAGTTCCAGGCCCAAGCCGCCATCGCGGCGCTGCACGCCGACGCGCCCACCGCCGAGGAGACCGACTGGGTGCAGATCGTCGAGTGGTACGACGAGCTGGCGCGCCTGACCGACAGCCCGGTCGTCCGGCTCAACCGGGCGGTCGCGGTGGGTGAGGCCGACGGCGCGCGGGCGGGCCTGGCGGCGCTCGCGGAACTCGACACCTCGCTGCCGAGGTACACCGCGGTGGCGGCGTACCTGCACGAACGGGACGGCGACCTGGCGACGGCGGCACGGCTGTACGTCGAGGCGGCCGGGAAGGCGACCAACCTCGCCGAGCGCGCCCACCTGACCCGCCAGGCCGCCCGGCTCAACGTCCTCCGTGGACGTTGAGCCGGTGCGGTCGACGGGGTGGCTTGAGACGTTTCCGCAGGTCGGAGAGTTGCCCTCGATCTCGGCGGAACACGATCGGGTGAGATCCGGGCCAAAATGTACGGAAACGCTGTTACCGCACCTCGGTTGATATGACCGAGCCCTCGACCACCCCGCCACGCCGACCCGGCCGACCCGCCGACAGCTGACCCGGCCGACCGTGATCGCGCCGAACCCGTGAACGTGGCGAACCCCCGACCGCGCCGTCCGTCACGCCACCGCGTCTGCGGGATGTGCGCGGACCGTGCCTGCGGCTGTCTGCCTGCACACGAACGGGGAACGTCGGGAGTGCCGCCGGCGTTACCGTTCGTCGTGGACGGTTCGTGGGGATTGATGCGCAGCGCGATGCGGGCTTCCGACGCGCCCAACGCGGTGCGGCCGGGGACGTTGCGGCGAGTGCTCGGCTTCGCCGGTCCGCACCGGGCGAAGTTGGTGCTGTTCCTGCTGCTCACGGTGGTGTCGGCGGTGCTCGCGGTCAGCACGCCGGTGCTCGCCGGACGGGTGGTGGACGCCATCGTCGGCGGGCGGGACGTGTCGGTCGTCGTGTGGCTGGCGGTGGCGATCGCGGGCATCGCGGTGGTGGACGCGGGGCTCGGGCTGGTCGAGCGGTGGCAGTCGGCGCGGATCGGGGAGGGGTTGATCCACGACCTGCGCCGCGCCGTGTACGAGCACGTCCAGCGCATGCCGATCGCGTTCTTCACCCGGACGCGCACGGGCGCGTTGGTGAGCCGGCTGAACAACGACGTGATCGGCGCGCAGCGGGCGTTCACGTCGACGCTGTCGGGCGTCGTCACGAACGTCATCCAGTTGGGCCTCTCCCTCGGCGTGATGTTCACCCTTTCGTGGCAGGTGACCGCGCTCGCGCTGCTGTTGCTGCCCGTGTTCGTGATCCCGGCCCGTCGCATGGGCAGCCGGATGGCGGACCTCCAGCGCGAGGCGGCCACGCTGAACGCGGGCATGACCACCCAGATGACCGAGCGGTTCTCGGCTCCGGGTGCCACGTTGGTGAAGTTGTTCGGCCGACCGGGTGACGAGGTGGCCGAGTTCAGTGAGCGCGCGGCCCGGGTGCGGGACATCGGGGTTCGCACCGCGATGGCCACCCGGTGGTTCATGACCGGCCTCACGCTGGTGTCGGCGCTGGCGCAAGCGCTGGTCTACGGACTCGGCGGCTACCTCGCGCTGACCGGTCACCTGGCCGCGGGCACCGTCGTGTCGCTCGCGCTGCTGCTCACGCGCCTCTACACGCCGCTCACCGCGCTGGCCAACGCCCGCGTGGACGTGATGACCGCGCTCGTCTCGTTCGAACGCGTGTTCGAAGTGCTCGACCTCGAGCCGATGATCGCCGAACCCGACCACCCGCGCCGCGTGCCGGACGGCCCGGTGTCGGTGGAGTTCGACGACGTGCGGTTCGCCTACCCCGCCGCCGACAAGGTCTCCCTCGCCTCACTGGAATCGGTGGCCACTCTGGACACGCGCGGCGGCGAGGAGGTGTTGCACGGCATCAGCTTCCGGGCCGAGCCGGGGCAGCTCGTGGCGCTCGTCGGGTCGTCCGGCGCGGGCAAGTCGACCATCGCCACGCTCGTGCCGCGACTGTACGACGTGGACTCCGGCGCAGTCCGGCTGTCCGGTGTGGACGTCCGCGACCTGTCGTTCGACTCGCTGCGCGGCGCGGTCGGCGTCGTCACCCAGGACGGTCACCTCTTCCACGACACCATCCGGGCGAACCTGAGCTACCCGCGTCCCGACGCGACCGACGACGACCTGTGGGACGCGTTGCGCCGCGCCCGCCTCGATCACCTGGTCGGGTCACTGCCGGACGGGCTCGACACCGTGGTGGGTGAACGCGGCTACCGGCTGTCCGGAGGCGAACGGCAACGGCTCACGATCGCCCGGCTGCTGCTGGCCCGGCCCCGCGTGGTGATCCTGGACGAGGCGACGTCCCACCTGGACTCCGAGTCGGAGGTCGCGGTGCAGGCCGCGCTGACCGAGGCGTTGCGCGGCCGGACCGCGCTGGTGATCGCCCACCGGCTGTCCACCATCCGGGCGGCGGACCAGATCCTCGTCGTGGAGGACGGCCGCATCGTGGAACGCGGCACGCACACCGAGCTGATGGCCGCCGACGGCCGCTACGCCGAGCTGCACCGCACGCAGTTCGACGACACGGCCGTCGACGCCGCGCTCGACCAGGCCGTTCAGAGCGCGCCGAGGAACGTGCCGGTCGCGGCCACGGCGACCTTGGACGACCCGCCGTTCACCACCAGCACCGAGAACGCGAGATCACCCCGGTAACCGATGAACCACCCGTGCGCCTGGGTTCCGTCACCGAATTGGGCGGTTCCGGTCTTGCCTCGCACCGCTCCGTAACCGGCGAGGTCGCGGGCCGTGCCGCCGGTCACGACCTCGCCCATCATCGAGCGCAACGCCCCCGCGACCCCGCCCGGCAACGCCGTCGGCTGTTGCCCCTCGGTCGGGATCTCGCGGATCAGCCGCGGCACGGGCGTGCGGCCGTTGGCGACCGTGGCCGCGACCAGCGCCATGCCGAACGGCGTCGCCTGCACCTGACCCTGGCCGATGCCCGCCTCGACCCGGGCGGGCACCGACTCGGCGGGCGGGACCTTGCCGGTGTTGGTCGTGATGCCGGCGACCGTGAAGTCCGACGCCAGCCCGAAGTACGCGGCGGCCTCGGGCAGCGCCGTCGCCGGCATGGACGCCGCCAGCTCGCCGAAACTGGTGTTGCACGACGCCGCGAACGCCCGGCGCAGCGGCACCGTGCCCAGCTCGAACGAGTCCTCGTTGGTGATCTGCCGCGTGCCGATGGTCGCCTTGCCGGGGCACTCGACCGGCGTGTCGGCCGTCGCCAGGCCGTTGGTCAACGCCGCCGTGGCCGTGACGACCTTGAACGTGGACCCCGGCTCGTAGTGGCCGTAGAGCGCGAGCGGGTCCTGCCCGGCCGTCGCGTTCTGCGCCACCGCGAGGATCTCGCCGGTCGACGGCTGGATCGCCACGAGCATCGCCGCCCGGCCCGCGACCTGGTCGACCGCGGCCTGCGCGGCGGCCTGCGTCCTCGGGTCCAACGTCACCGTCGTCGACGGCGCGGCCTGGGCCTTCTGCTCCTGGAGCACGGTGACCGGCGCGCCGGCCGCGTCCACGATCGCGACCTGCCAGCCCGGCGTGCCCTTCATCGCGCCGACGGCCTGCCGCACCGACCCCATCACCACCGGCGCGAACCCCGGCGGCACCGGCTGCCCGTTGCGGTCGAGCAGCGCGCCGTCGCCGGGCGTCGTGGTGTAGGCGAGGCTCTGGCCCTCGGTGAGCTGCGGGTGCAGCACGGCCGGCGACCAGTGCACCAGCCACCGGTCGCCCGTCAACCGCAGCTCGGCCCGGGTCGCGTACTTCATCGGCACACCGCCGGGTAGCGCCCACGTGACGTCCGCGTCGACCGACGTCGTCGTGGTGCCGTCCGTGACCTGCGGCAACCGGCCGAGCTGCGCGTGGAACGACGCGCCCGGCATGCCCTGCTGCACGCGGGTGATGGTCGTGCGGGCCGCGTCCGCCGCGTCGGTGAGCGCGGCCGCCTGTTCCGCCTGACCGGACATCACCGCGGTGAAGAACTGCTGGGCGACGACGCCGGGAGCGACCCGCTGCGGTCCCCGCTCCGCCTCCGACTCGCCGCCCGACCGCAGCACCATCACGCCGGCCACGATCACGGCGACCGCCGTGACACCCCCGACGGCCAGCACCCAGCGCTTCGTCCTCGTGTTCACGGATGAACCCCCCTCGACGGTCGGAGGCTAACCCGATCGTGTGGAGGATTCGTGAAAACCGTTCAGCCCAGCTGGGGCACCCTGGTCTGGTACTTGCGCAGCAGGTCGGCGTTGGCCGCGTCGCCGCCCTCGACGTTCGCGCTGCGCCACAGCGGCAGGTCCACGCCGGCCTCGGCGGCCTTGTCGAACAGGCGCACCATCAGCAGGTTCCACAGGAACGCGGTCGCGATCGTGGAGATGGCGGCGGTGACCGGGCTCGCGGGCGGGTAGGTCGCGTCGCCGGGCGGGACCAGGTTGTCCAGCACCACGGTGGCGCTCTCGGCGAGGGTCGTGCCCGCGCGGCGGGGGGCGAGGGCGCCGGCCGCGACCGACGTCACCGCCACCACGGGGCAGCCGGCGTCGGCGGCGAGGACGGCGAGTTCGACCGGGTACGGGTTCACGCCCGAGGTGGAGAAGACGAACAGCACGTCGTGCGGGGCCAGGCGCGCGTCGCGCAGGACCTCGGCGGCCAGGCCGGAGCGGCGTTCGGCGGACGTGCTGCTCACCGCGCCGTGCATCGGCAGCAGTTCGGGGTGGTAGAGGGGGCGCACGCAGGCCAGGCCGCCGGCGCGGTAGAAGGTCTCGGCGACGGCGGCGAGGGAGTGGCCGGCGCCGGCGGTGAGCACCATGCCGTCCGCGCGGACGCCGGCCAGCACCAGCTCGGCCACGTCGTCGAGGGCCGCCGCGTTCTGCTGCTCCACCCTGGTCAGGTGGTTGCGCACGACGTCGCCGTAGTCGGTGTCGGTCACGGGCTCGGTCGTCATGCGGTCCTCCAGTGGTCTATACCAAACGCGGTGCCGGGGCCCAGTCCTACCGGATCGTCCCACCGGCCGCCAGGGTGTTGACCTGTGAACATTTTTGATGTTCGAATGAACGCCATGGATGTTGCACGGCGGCACGAGAAGATCCTCGAGCGGCTGCGGGGCGGTGAGCGGGTGGCCGTGAACGTGCTCGCGGAGCTGGTGGGCACGTCGGAGATGACCGTGCGGCGCGACCTCGACGTGCTGGAGCGCGACGGGTTGCTGCGCCGCGTGCGCGGTGCCGCGGTGCGGGTGCTGACGGGGGAGGAGACGCCGTACGCGGCGCGGTCGCGGCAACGACTGGAGGCCAAGCGGCGCATCGCCGCCGCGGTCGCGGCGCTGGTGGACGACGGCGAGACGGTGGTGCTCGACGCCGGCAGCACGGCGGTCGAGGTGGCGCGCCGGCTGACCGACCGGCGGCTGACCGTCCTGCCGCTGTCGCTGCACGCCGTGGACGCGTTGCGGGGCGCGGGGCACGTGCGGCTCGTGCTGCCGGGCGGCGACCTCCGGCCGGGGGAGTTGGCGTTCGTCGGGCCGTTGGCCGAGCACGCGTTCGAGGTCATGCGGTTCGACACGATGGTGCTGGGCAGCTGCGGGCTGAGCGCGCGCGACGGGGTGTCGGCGCACGACCTGGCCGAGGGTGCGGTGAAGCGGGCGGCGGTGGCGGCGTCCACGCGCGTGATCGCGGCGGTCGACGGCTCCAAGTTCGGGCGCTCCGCGTTCGGCCGGGTGTGCCCGGTGGGGGCGATCGACGTCCTGGTCACCGACTCGGGCGCGCCGGAGGACGAGGTGGCGCGGATCCGGGAGGCCGGGGTCGAGGTGCGGCTGGTCTGAGGTCGCGTGCTCGCGGGCGGGCTCGGCGCGGCGGGCGCGCAACGGCGGGGTGGGCGACGGCGGCGCGTGGCGGTGGCAGGGCGGCGGGTGGCGGTGGCAGGACGGCGGGTGGCGGTGGCAGGGCGGCGGGTGGCGGTGGCAGGGCGGCGGGTGGCGGTGGCAGGACGGCGGGTCGGCCCGGCGACGGTGCCGGGGTGGGGCGGGCGGTGTGGTCGGGTGGGCGGTGGCCGGCCAGATCCGGTGGCGAGGCCGGCAACGGCGGCGGGTGGCGAGGTGCAAGGTGGTGAGGTGCGGGGGTGGCGAGGTGCGGGGGGTGGTCGCCGGGGTGTGGGTGGTGGGTGGTGGGCGCTCCGGGGTGGTCGAGGGCTCGGTCATATCAACCGATGTACGGTAACAGTGTTTCCGTACATTTTCGGCCCATGATCACCCGATGGTGTGACCAGGCCCCGCCTCTCACGGGCGGCGGTAGCGGGGTTCCACCGGGGGGAGCGGTTTCTCCGGCAGGCCGGCGTGCGCCTTCATCATCAGGTCGAACCACGTGCGCGCGGGCAGCGTACCGCCGTAGATGTCACCCTCGCCGCACAGTCGCGGCGGGCCGGCGTTGACGCAGATGCCGCTCGGCGACGTGCTGTCGTTGAACACCTGCACGGCGCCCGCGTAGTCCGGCGTCGCGCCCAGGAACGCCGCCGACTTGTACTCCTCCGTCGTGCCGGTCTTGCCCAGCGCCGGCCGGGTCCACCCGAACTGCTTCGCCGACGCCGCCGCGGTGCCCCGGTCCTTGTCGTCCCCGCTCATCCCGACCGCCAGCGCGTTCGCCAGCGCCTCCTCCACCACCTGCTCGCACGGCGGCTCGGTGTAGGACACGTCCTTGCCGTTCCGGTCGGTGATCTTCACGATCGGCGTCGGCCGGCACCACGTGCCGCCCGACATCAACGTCGCCGCCACGTTCGCCAGCTCCAGCGTGTTCGTCGGCGCGGGCCCCAGCGTGAACGACGCGTTCCCGGACTGCTTGTAGAAGTCGGCCTGCGTCACGCGCAGCTCCTTGTGCTTCGACTTGGGATCCGGCGGCACGCCCGCGATGTTCGTCGCCAACGTGTCCCGCATCCCCAGCCGGTACGCCATGTCGACCACCGCGTCCAGCCCGACCTTCTCCTCCAGGATCACGAACGCGGTGTTGGGCGAGGTCGCCAACGCCTCCGTCAACGTCATCCGCGGCGGGTAGTTGCCCTCGTGGTTGCGCATGCAGTACCAGTACGTGAACGGCTCGCCGGTGCCCGGGCAGCCGGGCGCGCCGCCGCGGAACACGTGCGAGGTGTACGACGGGGGCGACTCGACGATGCTGTCGATCCCCACCGTGCCCTTCTCCATCGCCGCCGCGGCCGTGAACACCTTGTAGACCGATCCCGCGCCGAACTTGTTCTCCACGCCGCTCGGCAGGTCGAACTGGGTCTGGAACTGGTCCTGCTTGAGCCCGTAGTCGCGGTTGGCGACCAGCGCCACGACGTCGTGCCGGTCCTTGCCCGGCCGCACGACCGCCATCGTGTTCGCGATGCCCGGCGTGGTCTTCGGCACCTGCGCCTCCGCCGCCTGCTTGGCCTGGACGGTGAGCGTGCGGTCCAAAGTGGTCTGGATCGTGTAGCCGCCGACCTTCAGCTCGTTCAACGAGTAGCCGTTGCGGGTCAGGTGGTTCACCACGAACGAGCAGAAGAACCCGTACTCCGGCCCCGACCCGACGCACCCGGTGGGCAGCGGCCGCACCGGCGTGGCCAGCCCCAGCGGGGCGCGCTTGTGCGCCTCGGCCTGCTCGCGCGACAGCTTGCCGGTCTCCGCCATCAGGTCGATGACCATGTTGCGCCGCTCGATCGCCTTGTCCGGGCGGGCTTCCGGGTCGAGGAACGTCGGGCTGTTGACCATGCCCGCGAGCATCGCGGCCTGCGGCACGGTGAGCTGGTCGGGCGTGGTCTCGAAGTACGCCTGCGACGCCGCCGCGACGCCGTAGATCGTGCCGCCGAACGGCACCACGTCCAGGTACCGCGACAGGATCTCGTCCTTGCTGAGCTGCGTCTCGAGCTGCATCGCGATGCGCGCCTCGCGGAGCTTGCGGGCGATCGTCTGCTCCTGCGCCTGCACCTGCCCGCTGACGTTCTCCCGCTCCAGCACGTGCACCAGGTGGTTCTTCACGTACTGCTGCGTGATCGTCGAAGCGCCCTGCGACACGCTGCCCTCGGACTGGTTGCGGAACGCGGCGCGCAGCGTGGCCAGCCAGTCGACGCCCTTGTGCTCGTAGAACCGGCGGTCCTCGATGGCGACCAGGGCGTCCTTCATCGCCTGCGCCACCTTGTCCGGCGGCGTGAGCACCCGGTACTGGTCGTAGAGGTAGGCGAACGGGACGCCGTCCTTGTCGGTGATGGTCGTCATCAGCGGCGGCGGCGTCTCCAGCATGCTGAGCGTGGTCACGGCGACCTGGTCGCTCATCCGGTTGGAGACGAGGCCGGCCGCCGCGACCACCGGGAGTGCCATCCCGGCGAGCAGCAGGCCGGCCACCAGGCAGAGGCCGGTGAGTTTCGCGAGGGAGGCGGTGCGCATGACCCGGGAGTTACGCTCGGGCGTGGGGCGGAAACCTGCGCCGATCCGGTTTCACCGGAACGCTCGGACAATGCCGCCGCGATGTTTGACCGGGCATTGTTCACCCGTTCGTGGAGGCATTTGTCTACGCGGCGTCGGAGCGGTTGAAGGCGGCGCTGGCGAGGTCGGCCGCGTGCCGCATCGCGGCGGCGTGCAGCGCGGTCAGCGACAGGGCGTCCGCCTGCGCCGCCGGGTCGCCCTCGGCGGGCTCCAGCCGCGACTCCGCGGTCTCGTAGACCACGCACTCGGCGGCCATGCTGAGCCGCCGGGCGAGGAACGCGACCGCGCGCATCAGGCGTTCGGCCTCGGCCTCGGTGATCGGCACGACCCGCGGCGGGTCGGCGTCGACCTCCTCGTCCAGCTCGTGCCGGGTCGCCCGGCACGCCAGGCCGCGGTCCCACAGGCCGGCGGCCTCGTGCAGTGACTCGATGAACGGCTCCCAATCCACTCGGGTCGAGGTCATGGTCCTCACCTTCCAGTGCGTCGCGCTCACCGGGTGAGTGCCCCCGTCAGTGTCGCTTCATGCCGGCCATTTTCCCCCTCGTCGGGAAAATGATCGTCAGCGCAGCGTGCCGGCCGGTCACGTGCTGTGCCGCGAAAGTCTGTATTTGTCATTCTTCCGGGTGGAAAAGGCTTCCTCAGGTTGTCCCGGTTCGGCCGGTGGTAGCCGTTGCCCAGAAGTCACGGCCGCGGCTCGGCGCAGGCCGCCGCGCGAACACGGCTCCGCCCCCACCGGGCGGGGCGGGGAGGGATGTGCGATGCCGGCGCGAACCCTGAGGTGGCGGTCCCGCGTGACCGCGGTGGTGACGGCGCTGGCGTGCCTGGCGGTCCCGCACGTGCCGACCGCGTCGGCCGAGCGGCCCGCCACCGGCGCCGCGGACCACCGGCAGGAGCGGGTGGAGGACCACGAGGCCGGCTCCCAGATCGCCAAGCACGAGGGGGCGACGCCGGTGACCGCGGCCGACCTCGTGGTCGGGGGACCGACCGTCCTGGGCATCGACGTGAGCAGCCACCAGGGCGACGTCGACTGGCCGCACTGGTGGAACCAGGGCGTGCGGTTCGCCTACGTCAAGGCCACCGAGGGCACCGGCTACCGCAACCCCAACTACGGCCAGCAGTACCAGGGGTCCTACGACGTCGGCATGGTCCGGGGCGCGTACCACTTCGCGCTGCCCGACCGCTCCGACGGGGCGGCCCAGGCCCACTACTTCGTCGACAACGGCGGCGGGTGGACCGCCGACGCCCGCACGCTGCCCGGCGCGCTCGACGTCGAGTACAACCCGTACGGCGACGACAAGTGCTACGGGCTCACGCCGGAGGCGATGGTGGCGTGGATCCGCCAGTTCAGCGACACCTACCTGGCCCGCACCGGGCGACCGCCGATGATCTACACGTCCACCTCGTGGTGGGACCTGTGCACCGGCCGCACCGCCGACCTCTCGGGCACCAACCCGCTGTGGGTGGCCCGCTACGCCGACGCCGTCGGCCCGCTGCCGCACGCCTGGGCGGCGCAGGCCATCTGGCAGTACACCTCCACCCCGATCGACCACAACCTGTTCAACGGCACCATGGACGACCTCGTGGCGCTGGCCCGGGGCTGAGTCGTCCGGAACGGCGGCAGCCATGCACATCGACAAGTCCCGAGGCACGACGTTCCCCGTGCGGTGGCGCGGCTACGACCGGCGGGAGGTGGACGGGGCGCTGATCCGCGCGCGGCAGGAGGTCGAGCGCCTGCGCGAGGAGCTGGAGGTGCTCCGGACGGACCGGGACGGCGCCGTGGCCACCGTCGAGGACCTGGTGCGGGAGTTGGAGGACGCGCGCAGCGAGCTGGCCGAGTACCGGGTCCTGCACGCCGGCTACTCGAAGGACAACGCGGTGTCCGGCTGCATCCGCTACCTGATGCACGTGGCCCGGCAGAAGGCCGACGCGTTCGAGACCGACGCGCGGGAGCGCAGCGAGCAGATGCTCAAGCGGGCCGAGGAGGTGGCGCGGCAGCAGGCCGTGCTGCTGGACGAGACCGAGCAGGAGACCCAGCGCAGGCTGGCCGAGGCCGAGCAGCGCGCCCGCGAGATCGTGCAGCAGGCGACCGCGGAGGCGAGCGCCCTGCTGGGCGGCCAGGTCGACGGCCGCGACCGCTGGACGCCGGACACCGAGCCGCCGCTGGACGTGCCGCTGCCCCGCGTCATCTCCGGTCCGCTGCCCGTGGTGCAGCCCGATGCCGAGGAGCAGCGCCCCACCACGGCGTGACGGTCAGCCCGACGCCTCGGCGCACGTGCCGTCGCGCCGGGCCCCGTCCACGGCGACCAGCAGCTCGCCCGGCCGGACGTGCCCCGTCACGCACGCCCGCTCGCCCAGGTGCAGGCTGTAGCCGACGCCGGCCGAGTCCGGGAACGGCTGCACGTACACGTCGTTGGCCGGGTAGCCGGCCGCGGTGAACGCCTCGGCGGTCGCGGTCGCACCGAAGTCGCCCGCGGCGCACAGCCGCTCCAGCGCGGGCCGCACCCGCCCGGCCGCCTCGACGGCGGACCCGTGGTCGCGCGGCGACAGCGGCAGGCGCTGCCGCCGCCGCCGTTCCTGCTCCGCCGGGTCGAGGGGGGCCACGTGGATCTCGGCGTACGCCGAACTCGGCCCGACCGGGGCGACCGCGTCCGCCACCTCGTACCGGACCGCGCACCCGGCGCCCGACGTCGAGGGCGGCACGGCCCCCTGGTCGACGGCCGGTGCGCCACACGCCACCGCGCCGGACACCGCCAGCGCGAGCAACCCACCCCGCAGCAACCCCATGCCCCGAACCCTGGCACAGCGCGCTCGGCTCACGGGGGGAGATCGCGGGGGTGGTCGACATCGCGCCCGTCCGCCACGTCGTCGCACGGCACGTCGAGCGCGTGGTGGGCGCGCAGGTAGTCCCGGGCGCCGGCGTCGCCGACCGCCGCCGCGGACACCCCCGCCCAGTGCCCGACCCCGATCAGCACGGGGTGGCCGGGCGCGCCGTCGTACGAGGCGCGCGCCAGCGCCGCGGGCGACGCCAGCGCGCGGAAGCGCTCCACGGCCGCCGCGGTGACGCCCGGCGTGTCCACCGGCAGCACGACGACCGCCGCCACGTCCGCGCCGGTCAACGCGTCCAGCCCGGTGCGCAGCGACGACCCCATGCCGGTGGCCCAGTCGGGGTTGTCCACGACCACGCAGCCGTCCAGGGTCGCCCGGGCGCGCACCGACGACGCCGCGGCGCCGAGCACCACGACGACCGGCGAGCACCCGGCGTCGCGCAACACCGCCGCGGCCCGGTCCACCCACAGCCCGCCGCCGTGCGACACCAGCGCCTTGGGACCGCCGAACCGCCGCCCGGCGCCCGCGGCCAGCAGCAACCCCGCGACCCGCATGGGCTCACACTAGGGCGCTGTGCCCCTTCAGCTCCTCCCGGTTCGCCACGGCCAGCTTGCGGTAGACCCTGGTCAGGTGCTGCTCCACGGTGCTCACGGTGATGTGCAGCCGCAGCGCGATCGCCCGGTTGCCGTGGCCGGCGGCGGCGAGCGTCGCGACCCGGCGCTCCGAGTAGGTCAACTCCGTCATACGGGAGAACACGTGCGGCGGCGCGGCATCGGTTCAATCAAGACGAGAGGTGCTCGAGGAGCAGCGCCGTGAGCGCTTCCGGGGCCTCCTCCGGCACCCAGTGCGACACGTCCTCCAGCATCTCGAACCGGTAGGGGCCGGTGACCCAGTCGCCGGTGGCCAACGCGGCCGTGGAGCCGAACGCCACGTCCTCCGTGCTCCACACGTACAGCGTCGGCACGGACACCTTCCCCGCCCTGCCGCCCGGCCGCCCCGCCCGGTACCAGTTGAGCGCGGCGGTCAGCGCGCCCGGCTCGGACAGCCGCCGCACGTACTCGTCCACCCGGCTCGGCGGCACCCGCCACTCGAACATCCGCCGCAACGCCGCGGCGTCGTCGGCCAGCATGCGCTTCTCGGTGCCGCTGTTGCGCCACTCGGTCATGTAGCCCGACCGCAGGTGCTGGTCCTCGTCGGTGCGCAGGGCCTCGGCGAACGCGCCGGGGTGCGGTGTCGAGACGACCGCGAGCCGGCGCACCCGGTCGGGGTGCTCCGCCGCGGTCCACCACGCCACCGCGCCGCCCCAGTCGTGGCCCACCAGGTCGAACGACGACCAGCCGAAGTGGTCCGCCACCGCGAGCACGTCGCCGACCAGCTCCTCCACGCCGTAGTCGGCGGCGCGCTCCGGCCGCGCGCCGGGGGAGTAGCCGCGCTGGTCGAACGCCACCGCCCGGAACCCCTCGCGGCCGAGCACCGCCACCTGGTGCTCCCACTCGACGGCGGCCTCGGGGAAGCCGTGCAGCAGCACCACCGGCCTGCCGTCCTCGGGACCCGCCGCGATCGCGTCGAAGTCGCCCCGGTCGGTCCGCACGCCCAGCTGTTCCATCACGGTGCTCCTCAGCCCATCCGCTCCACGCGTTGCGCGGCCATTCTGACGGGGCCGCGGGACCCGGCCCGCCGGCGGTGGCGGGTTCCGCCGCTACTCCGATCCGGTCGAGAAGTACGCCCGGTCGGGTGCCGCAAGACTCGTCGTGGTGTGGCAACGCCGCCCTGTCGTTCCGCCGTTCGGCTTATCCGTCGTCACGGGCGAGTGCTGTGGGGGTCACAGGGAGTCGGATCGTGGTCAGCTTCGTATCAGGAGCACGTCTGCCCGCTCCTCTTCAGTGAGCCGGGATGGGCCGGAGGCAGGACGAGCGTGAGGAGGTCGCCGGATGGTGCAGCACGCATCCGTGCGGGCCGACGTCGAGGTGGGGGTCGGCGCGGTTCGCGACGTCGTGGACGTGCCCGGCCGCCCGGAGGTCAGGCTGGTGGTGGGCGACGGCCCGTCCCGGGGGACCGCCCGGTGGTTGGCCGAGGCCGAGCTGTCCGAACTGGTCGACGAGGCGCTGCTGGGCGACCCGCGCGCCGTCGGCCAACTCCTGGCGCGCATCCAGCCGCTGGTGCTGCGCTACTGCCGGGCGCGCGTCGGGTCCAGGGAGCGCACGCTCGTCTCCGCCGAGGACATCGCCCAGGAGGTGTGCCTGGCCGTGGTGGCGGCGCTCGGCCGGTACAGCTACGAGCCCGGGTCGTTCCTCGCGTTCGTGTACGGGATCGCCGCGCACAAGGTCGCCGACGCGCGAAGACGGGCGGTGCGCAGCCGGGCCGAGGTCGTGCCCGAGCTGCCGGACGCGCCGACCCTGGAGGACGGGCCGGAGCAGCGCGCGATGACCGGCGAGATGATCGGCCACGTCACCGAGCTGCTCCAGCGGCTGCCCGAGCGGCAGCGGGAGATCCTGGTGCTCCGGGTCGCCGTGGGGCTGTCGGCGGAGGAGACGGCGGCCGCGGTGGGCTCGACCGCGGGCGCGGTCCGCGTCGCGCAGCACCGTGCGCTGGCCCGTATGCGCGAGATGTTCGCGGCTGTTGACGGCTGACCGGTCCTGGCATGGTGGGTCCATGGCCGCCACGCCTCCGCCCGCGCCGCCGTCGGACCCCTCGGCCGGTGCGGGTCCGCCGCCGGAGTTCGACGTGCTGCTGTCCGGGACGGTCTTCCTCGACATCATCTTCACCGGCCTGAACCGGCCGCCCGCCCCCGGCACCGAGGTGTGGGCGGAAGGGCTCGGCTCGTGCCCCGGCGGCATCGCGAACCTCGCCGTGGCGCTGAGCAGGCTCCAGCTCCGGACCGCGCTGTCCGCCGCGTTCGGCGAGGACGCCTACGGCGACTTCTGCTGGGAGATCCTGGCCGAGCAGGAAGGCGTCGACCTCAGCTACTGCCGCCGGTTCTACGGCTGGCACTCGCCGGTGACCGTGTCCATGGCGATGGACCAGGACCGGTCCATGGTGACGCACGGGCACCGGTCGCCGGTGTCCGCCGACGAGCTGCTCGACCCGCCGCCGCGGACGCGGGCGTGCTTCGTGCACGTGGGCGCGGACGACGAGGGCTGGGTGATGAAGGCCAAGCGCCAGGGCGCGCTGCTGTTCGCCGACATCGGGTGGGACCGCACCGAGGCGTGGGCGCCCGAGCTGGTGCGGCGGCTGGAGCACTACGACGCGTTCCTGCCCAACCACGCGGAGGCCCAGCGGTACACGCGGTCGGACACGCCGGAGCGCGCTGCGATCGCGTTGGCGGAGCACGTGCCCGTGGTGGTGGTGACGCGCGGTGGCGGGGGAGCGGTGGCGGTCGACTCGGCGACCGGCGAGATGGTGGACGTGCCGGGGCTGAACGTCGCGCCGCTGGACTCGACCGGCGCGGGTGACGTGTTCGGGGCCGGGTTCGTGCTCGGCACGCTGGCCGGGTGGCCGCTGGCGCACCGGGTGCGGTTCGCGAACCTGTGCGCCGCGCTGTCCGTGCAGCACTTCGGCGGGTCGCTGTCGGCGCCGGGGTGGGCCGACATCGCCACCTGGTGGCGGACCGTGTCGCGGCGGCCGGACGAGGAGCTGAAGGAGTACGGGTTCCTGGAGGACGTGGTGCCGAGCCACACGGGGGTGGAGGTCCGCCGGGCCAGCGCGACGATCCGGCTGCGCGCGTCGAGCTGACCGCTCGGGGGCCGCGTTCGGCACCGCCGAACCCCGATCGGCCCCGACGTGCCCGCGACGGACACGGCCGGCCCGGACGCGCTCGCAGCGGACTTGATCGGCGCGGACGTGGTCGACACGCCGTGGGCGTCGGCGGATCACCCGATCGTGATCTTGCCGGCGGGGGAACACCTGTTCGATCATTGACCCGTCGAAGAACCCGACCGGAGCCTCCGCCAGGGCCCGCCGCACGGCCGCCCGGAGGTGAGGTCGATCACCCTCTCGTGCCTGGCGGGGTGCCGCCGTCCGGCCCAGTGGGGTTTGACCACGGGTTCGAGCGGGCAGGAGTAACTTCGACAACCGTCGTCGAAGATCACCCGGTGAACTCCCGCCCGCCGCGGAGCAACCTGCGGGGGTCTTCGCGCGACTTAGTCAGTGGGGGTTCCCGAGGGGTTGTTGGAAGGGGTTGCTGGTTCGTGTTCGCCGCGCGCGCGACAGGTCTGGTCAAGTTGGTGGGGTTGTGCCTGATGGCGGGCGTGCTCGTCGCGGCGGTGCTGTTCCCGGTCGTCGGCGGGCTCGGCCTGGCGTCCAACCGGGCGGCGGACACGGTCGACCAGACCTCCGGTGAGCTGACCAAGGCCGAGCTGCCGCTCGTGACCACCGTGCTGGACATGCACGGCCAGCCGATCGCCTACCTCTACGACCAGTACCGGATCCCGGTGCCGTCCGAGGGCATCGCGGACACGATGAAGGCCGCGATCATCGCGGTCGAGGACAAGCGGTTCTTCGAGCACAAGGGCGTCGACTGGCAGGGCATCGCCCGCGCCGCCGCCAAGGCGGGCGTCGACGGCGAGACCACCCAGGGCGCGTCCACGCTGACCCAGCAGTACGTGAAGAACTACCTCGCGTTCGTCGTCGGCAAGGGCTCCGAGGAGGCGTACGAGAAGGCGACGGAGGTGACGCTGGGCCGCAAGATCAGCGAGGCCCGGATCGCCACCCAGCTCGAGCAGCGGATGAGCAAGGACGAGATCCTCACCGCCTACCTCAACGTCGTCCCGTTCGGCAACGGCGCGTTCGGCGTCGGCGCGGCGGCCCGCACCTACTTCGACACCACCCCGGACAAGCTGACCGTGCCGCAGGCCGCGATGCTCGCGGGCCTGGTCAACGAGCCGAGCAGGCTGAACCCGGGCTCCGACGTGGACGCCGCGATCAAGCGCCGCAACACCGTGATCGACCGGATGCGCGACAACGGCGCGTTCGGCCCCGACCCGAAGGTCGCCGAGGAGCAGGCCAACGAGTACAAGGCCGCCGACATCGGCGTGGTGCCCGACCTGAAGCTGCTGCCCAACGGGTGCGTCGGCGCGGGCGACGGCCCGGTCTACGGCTTCTTCTGCCGCTACCTGATCGACTACCTGGACAAGGCGGGCCTGTCGGTCGAGGAGCTGAAGCGCGGCGGCTACACGATCACCACCACGATGGACCCGGTCGCCACCCGCGCGGCCAAGGACGCCGCCGAGGGCCAGGTGCCGAAGACCCAGCCGGGCGTCGCGAACGCCATGGCGGTGGTCGAGCCGGGCACGGACAAGCACCGGGTGCGGGCGCTGGCCGCCAACCGCGACTTCGGCAACAACGCCGACGCCGGGCAGAGCGCCTACTCGATCCCGGCCGAGGTGACCAGGTTCGGCGCGGGCTCGATCTACAAGGTGTTCACCGCCGCGTCCGCGCTGGAGCAGCACGTCACCGGCATCGACAAGCAGATCGACGTGCCGAAGCTCTACACGTCCAGGGTCTACAAGGACGGCAACAAGCCCTACACGGTCAAGAATGCGGGCGAGTACAAGGAAAAGATGACCTTGACCGAGGCGCTGGCCCAGTCGCCGAACACGGGGTTCATCATCCTGCAGGAGAAGGCCGGCCTGAACAACGTGGTCGACATGGCGTACCGGCTCGGCCTGCGGGAGTCGATGCAGGGCGTGAACAACGCGGGCGACCCGCTCAAGGCGGACGGCTCCAACGGCCCGTCGCAGGGCGACACCTACAAGCGGGACAACAGCGGCTCGTTCACCCTGGGCGCCGGCCCGACCAGCGTGCTGGAGCTGTCGAACGTCGCCGCGACGATCGTCAGCGGCGGCAAGTGGTGCCCGCCCACGCCGGTCGAGAAGATCGTGGACCGCAACGGCCGGCCGGTCCCGCTGAAGGAGATCCCGTGCGACCAGGCGGTCGCCCCCGAGGTGGCGAACGCGCTGGCGACCGCGATGAGCCACGACACCAAGCCGGGCGGCACCGCCGCGGGCGCGGCGACCGGCTGGACCCGGCCGATGATCGGCAAGACCGGCACCACCGAGAACCACTGGTCCGTGGCGTTCATCGGCGCCACGCCGCAGTTCGCCGGCGCGGTCATGACGTTCACCGATGGGGTGGCGCCGCAGGTGATCTGCAACGGCACCCCGCCGAGGCTGTGCGGCACGAACGACGCCGGCGGTGTTTACGGTGGTCAGGTGGCTGCGCCGACCTGGTTCAACGCCATGCGGGTGATCCACGAGGGCAAGCCGCAGGTGGATCTCCCGCCGGTCGACCCGCGCTACCGCTAGTCGACCTTCGTCACGGGTTACGTCACGACCAATCTGCCTTCTGACCTGGGGTTTTATAACGGACTGATACGGAACTTACGGGTATCCGAACACGCAGTGTGACGATCAGTGGGTTATCTCACCAAAAAGTCGCAGCGCTTGTGTTAGGACTTGCCCTCTCCTGTTACATCGGGTTACGGTCCCGGCCGCATGTCACGGTTCGGTCACCATAGGGACACGGCGGTCGCTCCCCGAAAGCGCCGCCAGCCTGGATCCCCCGCCAGGTGTCCCTGTGACCGGGCCGTGCTCCCCGATGCAGGAAGGCACTACCTTGGCACGGCACTCGAAAGCCGGCGGGCGACGCGCGTTCGTCGCGCCCCACCCCCCGACCGGCCCCCGCCGCTCGCACCGAGCGGTGTGCGACAGGAAACCCGTGGGCGGTCGCGTCGCGGCCGTCGTGGTCGCGGCCGGAGCACTGGCGGGCGGCGTCGGCGCCGCCGGCGGCTTCGACGGCGGCGAGACCAAGTTCCTCCCGCTCGCCGCGGGCCCCGACCTGGCGGCGGCGTTGGTCCACACCTCCGCGCCCCAGAAGGCCGAGGTCCGCACCGTCCACGCCGTCCAGCCCGCGTTCGAGGCGGCGAAGCTGATGCGGTCGGAGGGGCTGTTCGCCCGGCAGCACGTCGACCAGGCGATCCGGCACGCGTCCGACGGCTACCAGGCGCGGCAGGCCGAGCTGAAGCGGCAGAAGGAAGCCGAGGACGCGGAGAAGGCGCGCGTCGCCGAGGAGCAGGCCCGCGCCGCCGCGGCCAAGGCCGCCGAGGAGGCCGCCCGGGCCGCCGAGGAGGCCGCGAAGCGCCCGGCGGTCGTGAAGCCCGCCCAGGGCACGTTCACGTCCGGCTTCGGGGCCCGGTGGGGCACGACGCACTACGGCGTGGACATCGCCAACGCCATCGGCACCCCGATCCTGTCCGCGATGGACGGCGTGGTCGTCGAGGCGGGCCCGGCGTCCGGCTTCGGCCTCTGGGTGCGCGTGCAGCACAACGACGGCACGATCACGATCTACGGTCACGTCAACGAGACGCTCGTGACCGCGGGCCAGCACGTCCGCGCGGGCGAGCAGATCGCGACCATGGGCAACCGCGGTCAGTCGACCGGTCCGCACCTGCACTTCGAGGTGTGGATCAACGGCTCGCAGAAGATCGACCCGATCGGCTGGCTGGGCGAGCGCGGCATCAGCCTCTGAGCCCGACCACGCCCGTCACCGCACCTGCCGGGTCGGGGTCCGCGTCACGCCCTCGTGCGGCGCGGACCCCGACCCGGCAGGGGTCGTTCCGGCGGGGAGTGCCGGCAGGGCGGCGAGCCCCGGCCCGGTTCGGACCGCTTCTCCGCACGACGTGGCAGGTCAGGTCGTGCGCGCTGGTCGCGTGACGGGCATACCGACTGGTCGGTACCTGCGGTACGGTGGCGGTCGACACCTTCAGGGAGGCGATCGTGGGCCGTTGGGGAATCACCCTGCCGCTGACCGGCGTGCCGGTGCTCGACCACCGCGCGCTGGTGGCCGAGCTGGCCGAGCTGGGCTACACGGACGTGTGGTCCGCCGAGACCGCCGGCACGGACGCCTTCACCCCGCTGGCGCTGGCCGCGCAGTGGTCCGACCGGGTCCGGCTGGGCACGGCGATCGCCCCCGTCTACACGCGCGGCCCGGCCACGCTGGCCATGACGGCCGCCACGCTGGCCGAGGTGACCGGCGGGCGGTTCGTGCTCGGCATCGGCTCGTCCTCGCCCGCGATCGTGGAGCGGTGGAACGGCGTGCCGTTCGCCGAGCCGTTCAAGCGCACGCGGGACACGCTGCGGTTCCTCAAGGCGGCCCTGGCGGGCGGGAAGGTGTCGGAGGACTACGAGACGTTCTCCGTGCGCGGGTTCCGGCTGGAGCGGACGCCCGAGCAGCCGGTGCCGATCATGCTCGCCGCGCTGCGCCCCGGCATGCTGCGGCTCGCCGGGCGCGAGGCGGACGGCGCGATCACCAACTGGCTCGGCGTCGAGGACGTGCCGAAGGTGCGGGCCGAGCTGGGCGCGGGGGAACTCGCCGCCCGGATCTTCGTCTGCCCGACCGAGGACGCCGACGCCGCCCGCGCGCTCGGGCGCATGCTGATCAGCACGTACCTGACCCTGCCCGCCTACGCGGCGTTCCACGACTGGCTGGGGCGCGGCGAGGCGCTGCGCCCGATGCACGAGGCGTGGGCGGCCGGCGACCGGCGTGGCGCGGGCGCGCTCGTCCCCGACGAGGTGGTGGACGCGCTGGTCGTGCACGGCAGCGTGGCCGCGTGCCGGGCGCGGGTGGCGGAGTACGCGGCCAACGGCGTGGACACGCCCGTCATCGCCCTGCTGCCCACCGGCGGGGACCCGCTCGACCTCGTGCGCGCGCTGGCTCCGGGGGCCTGACGGTGGCGCGGCGGACCGGGGCGACGCCCGAGCGGATCGTGGGCGCGGCCGTGCGGTTGTTCGCCGCGAAGGGGTTCGACGCCACGACCGTGCAGGAGGTGGTCGAGGCCGCCTCGGTCACCAAGGGCGCGCTCTACCACTACTTCCAGTCCAAGGACGACCTGCTGTTCGAGATCTACCGGTCGCTGATCGGGCGGCAGATGGCCGACCTGGACGGGATCGTCGCGGCCGGGCTCGACCCGGCGACCACGGTGCGGCGGATCCTGGTGAGCCTGGTCGAGACGACCGCGGCGAGCGTGGACGAGACGGCGGTGTTCGTGCGCGAGATGCACCGGCTGGACGCGGGCCGGATGGCGAACTTCCGGGCCGAGCGCCGCCGGTACCACGAGACGTTCCGGGCGGTGGTCGAGCAGGCCCAGCGGACGGGCCGCTTCAGCTCCGCCGTGCCCGCCGACACGGCGGTCCTGATCGCGCTGGGCGTGGTCAACCAACTGCCGACCTGGTACCGCCCGGACGGGCCGAAGTCGCCGACCCGCCTGGGGGAGGAGATCGCGGACTTCGTGCTGGCGGGCCTCGGGGCCGCACCCCGGCCGGAGGACGACCGACCGCCGACCGACCGCCCCTGACCAGGCACTACGCGCAACTCGGAGGACGGTGGCGCGCTCGGGCGACGGCGACGGCGACGGCGACGGTGGCGGTGGCGGTGGCGGTGGCGGCGACGGTGGTGGCGGTGGTGGCGGTGGCGGTGGTGGTGGTGGCGGTGGTGGCGGTGGCGGTGGTGGCGGCGGTGGCGGTGGCCGGCGATCGGCGCGGACCCCGCTCGGAGGCGGGTTCGGCGCGGTGTCGGGCGGCGGGCGGGGCCGGTTCGAGCCCGGCAGCCGGCCCGAGGCGGCTCGGACCGGCTCGGGCCGGGGCAGGGGTGTCGGGGCGGGGGTGTCGGGGCGGGGGTGTCGGGCAGCGCCCGCTGCCGAGGCCGCCCGGCCGCCGGAGCGGCTAGGGGGTGCGGTCGGTCCGCCGGCGCAGGACTTCCAGCGCCTTGTCCGCGTGGGCGGCCATGGCGAACTCCGATTTGATGACTTCGATCACGGTCCGGTCGGTGTCGATCACGAACGTGTGCCGCTTCACCGGCAGCGGGCCGAAGCGGCGCTTCACGCCGAACCGGGCGGCCACCCCGCCTGCGTCGTCGGACAGCAGCGGGTAGTCGAAGCCGTGCCGGTCGGCGAACTCCCGCTGCCGCCGCACCGGGTCCGGGCTGATGCCCACCCGCTGCGCCCCGACCTGGGCGAACTCCGCCGCCAGGTCCCGGAAGTGGCAGCTCTCCGCGGTGCACCCGGCGGTCATCGCGGCGGGGTAGAAGAACAGCACCACGGGGCCGTCGGCCAGCAGGTCGGACAGGGTCCGGTCGACGCCGTCCTGGTCGGGCAGGGTGAAGTCGGGTGCCTGGTCGCCGGGCTTCATGGACGTCCTTCCGCGGTGTGCCGATCACGTCGCGCGGGGTGCTCGCGCCCGGGCAACCGTACGGTTCTCGCTAATCTCGTACCAGGCCGGGAGGTGTGAGTTGACGAGCATGTCCGACGTGGCGCGGGCCGCCGGGGTGTCCGCGGCGACGGTGTCGCGGGCGCTGCGCGGCGAGCCCGGCGTGTCCGAGGCGACCCGCCGGTACGTCACCGAGGTCGCGAAGCGCATGCGGTACGCCATCGCCCGGGACGCGTCCAGCCTCGCCGGCGGCCGGCGGTACGCGATCGCCGTGCTCACCGCGGACGTCGGCCGGGGCGACCTGCTCGCGGGCGCGGAGGGCGCGTTGCGGCAGGCCGGCTACGACGTGCTGCTCTACGTGCTCCGCGACGCCGACGCGCGCCGCCGCTTCTTCGAGGAGCTGCCGCTGGCCCGGCGGGTGGACGGCGTGCTGGCGCTGGCGGTCAACCTCACCGACGCCGAGCAGGCGGCCCTGGACGGCCTGGACGTGCCGGTGGTCGCGGTCTGGGACGACGACCTGCGGGAGGCGCTGCGGCTGGCGGTCGGGCACCTCGCCGGGGCCGGGCACCGGGACGTGGCGCTCGTGCTGGCGGGCGACATCGACGAGTCCTACGACGAGGTGCTGGTCGCGGAGGGTCTCGCGGTCCGTCCCGAGTGGACCCTGTGGTCGTCCTCGACGGTGGCGGGCGGCGAGCAGGTGGTGGACGCGCTGCTCGACGGCGAGCGGCTGCCGTCCGCGGTGATCAGCACGAGCGGCGAGGTGGCGCTGGGCGTGTTCCTGCGATTGCGCCGCGACGGCCGGGAGGTGCCCGGCGACGTCTCGCTGGTCAGCCTGGAGGGCACGGACCTGGCCCGCGCCGTCGGCATGACGGCCGTCGAGGGCGCGTGGCGGGAGCGCGGCGAGCACGCCGTGGACGTCCTGCTGGCCCGCCTGCGCGGCGAGGACGACGACACCGAGCCCCCGTCGGTGCAGCTCGTCGTGCGCGAGTCGACCGGTCCGGCGCGCCGGAGTTGACCTCCCTGGTTTGAACCTCACTCGGCTGGGTTATTAACCCCGGGCAACCTCCTGCAACCATCGGGTGACCACTTGTCACCGGCCTGGATTCGGACCGACGGGGAAGGCGAAGCTGTCCGACGTGGACGACGAGCTGGCGGCACTGGCCGAGGCCCACGGCGTGGCCACCCACTACGAGGACGCCGATCAACGCCGCGCCGACGTCGACCCCGACGTGGTCGTCGCGGTGCTCGCGCAACTGGACGTGGACGCGTCCACGCCCGAGGCGGTGCGCCGCGCGCTCGCCGCCCCGAAGCCGCCACCGCGCACGATCGTGCTGCGCGAGGGCGACGTCCTGGACGACCCCGGCCCGGACCGCGTGGTCGAGCTGGAGGACGGCGGCCGGGTCGGGCTGCCCGCCGCGCTGCCGCTCGGCTACCACCGGCTCGGCGGGCGCACCGTGATCGTCGCCCCGCGCCGGCTCGCGCCCGTCCCCCGGTCGTGGGGCTGGATGCTCCAGCTCTACGCCATGCGCTCGGCCGAGTCGTGGGGCATGGGCGACTACGGCGACCTGGCCACGCTGGCCCGGCGCAGCGCCGCCGAGCTGGGTGCGGGCGTGCTGCTGGTCAACCCGGTGCAGGCGATCAGCCCGACCACGCCGGTGGAGCGCTCGCCCTACTCGCCGTCGAGCCGCCGCTTCGCCAACCCCCTCTACCTGCGGATCTCCGACATCCCGGCGTACCGGGACGCCGACGAGGCCACCCGCGCGGCGGTCGACGCGCTGCGCCCGCCCGGCGACACCGAGCTGATCGACTACGACGCCGTGTGGCGGGCCAAGGCGCAGGCGCTGGAGCTGCTCTGGCGGCACGTCGGGCACCGCGAGCCCGAGGGCGAGCTGCGCGACTTCGCCCGGTTCTGCGCGCTGGCCGAGCGGCACGGCCCGGACTGGCGCGAGTGGCCGCCCGAGCAGCGCGACCCCGCGACCGCCACCGCCGACCCCGAACGGGTGGCGTTCCACGCGTGGCTGCAGGAGCTGTGCGAGCAGCAGCTCGCCGCCGCCCGCCGGGCCGCGCGCGACGCGGGCATGCCCGTCGGCATCGTGCACGACCTGCCCGTGGGCGTGCACCCCGGCGGGGCGGACACGTGGGCCGTGCGGGACGCGTTCGCCGCGGACGTCACGGTCGGCGCGCCACCGGACGCGTTCAGCCGCCTGGGCCAGGACTGGCGGCTGCCGCCGTGGCGGCCCGACCGGCTCGCCGAGCAGGGCTACGAGCCGTTCCGGGCCGTGGTGCGCAGCGTGCTGCGGCACGCGGACGGCATCCGCATCGACCACGTGGCGGGTCTGTGGCGGCTGTGGTGGATCCCGCCGGGCGAACCGCCCAAGCGCGGCACGTACGTGCACTACGACTCCGAGGCGATGCTCGCGGTGCTGGCGCTGGAGGCGCACCGCGCGGGCGCGGTCGTCGTGGGCGAGGACCTGGGCACGGTCGAGCCGAAGGTCACCGAGGCGTTGCACGAGCACGGCATGCTCAGCTCGGCCGTGCTGTGGTTCCAACGGGAGTACGACCTGCCCGACCACCCGCTGATCCCGCCGGAGAAGTGGACCGCGTCGGCCATGGCCAGCATCTCCACCCACGACCTGCCGACGGTGGCCGGGTTCCTCGCCGCCGAACACGTTCGGGTGCGAGCCGAACTGGGGTTGTTTGACGGGCCCGCGGACGGGGAATACGGGGCAGCCGAGCGCGAGCGCGGCGAGTTGCTCGAACTCCTCAAGCAGGAAGGCCTGGCCGCCGATGATGTGGTTACCGCGTTCCACGCCCTGCTGGCGAAAGCCCGGTCGGCGCTCGTGCTGACCTCGCCGCAGGACGCGTTGGGCGAGCTGCGCCAGCCCAACCTGCCGGGCACCACCGACCAGTACCCGAACTGGCGCATCCCGCTCCCGGTCCCGCTCGCCGACCTGTTCGCCGAGCCGGGCGTGCGCGCGGTGGCCGCGGCGTTGGCCGCGGGTCGCGCACCGGGAACCGGTTCGTCATGAAGCGACACCGGCACGTCACAGCGCGCGGCACCGCCGCGGAGTATCGTCAACCAGTCACCCGCGCCAAGGTTGGAGGTGGCAGTCTCCCGTGAACACCGACTTGGTGTCCCGTACCGGGCTGGTGCCCGAGCAGATGATCCCCCACAGCAGGCCGACGGACGCCCTGGAGACCGCCGTGGAGCGGGTTCTGGTGGCCGTCCGCCCGTCGAACCTCGCCGACCCGCTCGCCGGCGCGAGCCACGCGGAAGAGTCCCTTCGGGACGCTCTGCGGCGCACCGACGCGGGCTCGGACGCGGCGCTGGCCCAGGCGGTGGCCTGCGCCGAGGCCGCCTGCGAGCACCTGCGCTACTGCGAACTGCAAGAGGCCAGGCTCCTGCTGGTCGCCGCGCGCGGACAGCTCGTCCGGTCGCACGGCGGCAGAACGTGATCTAGAACGGTAGGGGTCGATCGTCCAAGCTCGTCCGGAGGAATCCCTGTGCGGCCGTGGCCCGGAACTCCCTACCCGCTCGGCGCCGCTTACGACGGCGTGGGCACCAACTTCACCCTCTTCTCCGAAGTCGCGGAGTACGTCGAGCTGTGCCTGTTCGACGACGACGGGACCGAGACCCGCGTCCGGCTGCCGGAGGTGGACGGCTTCGTCCACCACGGCTACCTGCTCGGGGTCGGTCCGGGGCAGAAGTACGGTTATCGCGTGCACGGTCCGTACGACCCGGACCGCGGTCTGCGTTGCAACCCGAACAAGCTGCTCATCGACCCGTACGCCAAGGCGATCACGGGCGACGTCGACTGGCACGAGTCGCTGTTCGACTACCGGTTCGACAACCCGTCCGCGCGCAACGACCTCGACTCGGCGGGCCACGTGCCGCTGTCGGTCGTGGTCAACCCGTTCTTCGACTGGGCGAACGACCGCCCGCCGAAGACGCCGTACAACGAGTCGGTCATCTACGAGACCCACGTGCGCGGCCTGACCATGCAGCACCCCGAGGTGCCGGAGGGGCTGCGCGGCACGTACGCGGGCCTGGCGCACCCCTCGGTGATCGACCACCTCAAGGGCCTCGGCGTCACGGCGGTCGAGCTGATGCCGGTGCACCACTTCGTCAACGACCACGCGCTGCAGCAGAAGGGCCTGCGCAACTACTGGGGCTACAACACGATCGGGTTCTTCGCGCCGCACGCCGGTTACGCGGCGATGCCGGAGTCGGCGAACCAGGTGCAGGAGTTCAAGGGCATGGTGCGCGCCCTGCACGAGGCGGGCATCGAGGTCATCCTCGACGTGGTCTACAACCACACCGCCGAGGGCAACCACCTGGGCCCCACGGTGTCCATGCGCGGCATCGACAACCAGGCGTACTACCGGCTGGTGGACGACGAGCCGAAGTTCTACATGGACTACACCGGCACCGGGAACTCGCTGAACGTGCGCAGCCCGCACACGTTGCAGCTCATCATGGACTCGCTGCGCTACTGGGTGACGGAGATGCGGGTCGACGGGTTCCGGTTCGACCTGGCCGCGACCCTGGCCCGCGAGTTCTACGACGTGGACCGGCTGTCCACGTTCTTCGACCTGGTGCAGCAGGACCCGGTGGTGAGCCAGGTCAAGCTGATCGCCGAGCCGTGGGACGTCGGGCCGGGCGGCTACCAGGTGGGCAACTTCCCGCCGCTGTGGACGGAGTGGAACGGCAAGTACCGCGACACGGTGCGCGACTTCTGGCGTGGCGAGCCCGCCACGCTGGGCGAGTTCGCGTCCCGCATCACCGGCTCGTCGGACCTCTACCAGGACGACGGCCGCCGGCCGTACGCGTCGATCAACTTCGTCACCGCGCACGACGGGTTCACGCTCAACGACCTGGTCTCCTACAACGGCAAGCACAACGACGCCAACGGCGAGGACGGCCGCGACGGCGCGGACGACAACCGGTCGTGGAACTGCGGCGTCGAGGGGCCGACCGACGACCCCGAGGTCAACGACCTGCGGGCCCGGCAGCGCCGCAACCTGCTGGCGACCATGCTGCTGTCGCAGGGCGTGCCGATGCTGCTGCACGGCGACGAGCTGGGCCGCACCCAGAAGGGCAACAACAACGCCTACTGCCAGGACAACGAGCTGTCCTGGGTGGACTGGACGCTGGCCGAGAAGAACCGCGACCTGCTGGAGTTCACCTCCGCCCTGACCGAGTTCCGCAGGCAGCACCCCGTGCTGCGGCGGCGCCGGTTCTTCCAGGGCAAGCCGATCCGCAAGGGCGACGAGCTGCGCGACATCGCCTGGTTCACGCCTTCGGGTGAAGAGATGACAGAGCGGAACTGGGGTGACGACTTCGGCCGCTGCGTCGTGGTGTTCCTCAACGGCGAGGGCATACCCGACCTCGACCAGCGCGGCATGCGCGTGCTGGACGACTCGTTCCTGCTCGCGTTCAACGCGCACGACGAGGACATCGAGGTCACGCTCCCGGAGGAGGGCTACGGTCCCCAGTGGACGGTCGTGATCGACACCGCGACCGGCGCGGTGACCCCGCCGGACGCGGGGGAGCCGGTGCCCGCGGGCGGCAAGGTCACGCTCGTGGCCCGGTCGCTGGTCGTGCTCCAGCGGGTGGAGCAGGAGTGAGCGGCCCCCACGGCGCACCTCCCGCGTCGACCTACCGCATCCAGTTCACCCCCGGGTTCACGTTCGCCGACGCCGAGGCCGTGGTCGACTACCTCGACGCGCTGGGCGTGGGCGCGCTGTACGCGTCACCGGTGCTGGAGGCCGTGCCCGGCTCCACGCACGGCTACGACGTGGTCGACCCGACCCGCGCCCGGGAGGAGCTGGGCGGCGAGACGGGCCGGGTGTCGCTGCACAAGGCGCTGCGGCGGGCCGGCCTCGGGTTCGTGCTCGACATCGTGCCCAACCACATGGCCGTCGGCCCGGACGACGTCAACAAGTGGTGGTGGGACGTGCTGCGGCACGGCCGGGAGTCCCGGTACGCGAAGTTCTTCGACATCGACTGGGACTCCGGGCCGCTGCTGCTGCCGTTCGCCGCCGACGAGGCGTCGGAGGAGGAGCACGAGCACTACCGGCTGGTGCACTGGCGGCGCGGCAACACCGAGCTGAACTACCGGCGGTTCTTCGACATCACCACCCTCGCGGCGGTGCGGGTGGAGGACCCGGAGGTGTTCGACGCCACCCACGGCGAGGTGCTGCGGTGGGTGGCGGCGGGCGAGGTGACCGGGCTGCGGGTGGACCACCCGGACGGCCTGGCCGACCCCGGCGGGTACGTGCGGCGGCTCAAGGAGCGCGCCGGCGTGTGGCTGGTGGTGGAGAAGATCCTCGGCGCGGACGAGCGGCTGCCCGCGAGCTGGCCTGCGGACGGCACCACGGGCTACGACGCGTTGCGCGAGGTGTGCGGGCTGTTCGTGGACCCGGCGGGCGAGGAGGCGTTCACCGCGCTGGCCGGCGGGCTGGGCGCGCCCACCGACTTCGCCGCGGTCGAGCGGGAGTCCCGCGACCTGGTCACGGGGTCGATCCTGCGCGCCGAGGTGCGTCGGATCGCCGCCCTGGTGCGCGGCGTGGACCGGGGGGAGGCGGAACGGGCGGTCGCCGAGGTCATGGCGGCGTTCCCGGTCTACCGCTCCTACCTGCCCGAAGGGCTCGACGCGTGGACGGCGGCGGTGGGCGCCTCGGCCTCGCCCGCGGCGCGCGAGCTGGACCGGCAGGTCCGGGCCGAGCCGCACGGCGAGCTGGCCACCCGCGTCCAGCAGACCTCCGGCATGGTGGTCGCCAAGGGCACCGAGGACACGGCCTTCTACCGGTTCACCCGGTTCGTGGCGCTCAACGAGGTGGGCGGCGCGCCGGACCGGTTCGGCGTGCCGCCGGCGGAGTTCCACGCGCGGGCGGCGGCGCGGGAGGCGGGGTCGCCGGCGGCGATGACGGCCCTGTCGACGCACGACACCAAGCGGTCCGAGGACGTGCGGGCCCGGCTCGCGGTGCTGTCCGAGCTGTCCGGCGAGTTCGCCGAGGCGGTGCGCCGGTGGACCGCCGCGCACCCGATCGACGAGCCGTCGCTGAACCTGCTGGCGTGGCAGTCGCTGGTCGGCGCGTGGCCGATCGGCGCCGACCGGATGCGCGCCTACCTGGACAAGGCGGCCAAGGAGTCGAAGGTCCGCACGACGTGGGTCGACCACGACGAGGAGTTCGAGGCGGCCGTGGCGGCGTGGCCCGACGAGGTGCTGGCCGGCCCGGTGGCCGCCGAGGTGGCCTCGTTCGTGGACCGGATCGTCGCGCCGGGCTGGTCCAACGCGCTCGGGCAGAAGCTCGTGCAGCTCACCGCGCCCGGCGTGCCGGACGTGTACCAGGGCACCGAGCTGTGGGACCTCTCCCTGGTCGACCCGGACAACCGGCGGCCCGTGGACTACGACGTGCGGCGGCGGCTGCTGGCCCGGATCGAGAACGGCTGGCTGCCCGACGTGGACGACTCGGGCGCGGCGAAGCTGCTGGTGGTGCAGCGCGCGCTGCGGTTGCGCCGGGAACGGCCCGAGCTGTTCCGCGGCTACCGGCCGCTGCCCGCGTCGGGCCGGGCCGCACCGCACGTAGTCGCGTTCGAACGGACCGGTCTGGTCGCGGTGGCGACCCGGCTCCCGGTGGGATTGGCGGCGGCGGGCGGCTGGGGCGACACGGTGCTCCCGCTGCCGCCGGGGGAGTGGACCGACGTGCTCACCTCCCGGCCGGCCGGACCGCTGCTCGCGGACCTGCTGGACCGCTACCCCGTGGCACTGCTGGTAAGAGGAGATCAGTGACTTTCTCGGTGTGGGCGCCGGCGCACGAGCGCGTCCGGGTCCGGGTCGACGGTCGGGACCACGAGATGACGGCCGGCGCCGGCGGGTGGTGGCACTGCGACGCGGACGGGCTCGACTACGGGTTCCTGCTGGGCGACTCCGACGACGTGCTGCCCGACCCGCGGTCGCGGTGGCAGCCGGCCGGGGTGCACGGGACGTCGCGGGTGTACGACCACTCCGCGTTCGAGTGGACCGACCACCGGTGGACCGGGCGGGCGCTGCCCGGCGCGGTGCTCTACGAGCTGCACATCGGCACGTTCACGCCCGAGGGCACGTTCGACGGCGCGATCGGGCGGCTGGACCACCTGGTCGACCTGGGCGTCACGCACGTCGAGGTGCTGCCGGTCAACGCGTTCGACGGCGTCGCGGGCTGGGGCTACGACGGGGTGCTGTGGGGCGCGGTGCACGAGCCCTACGGCGGGCCGGACGGGTTCAAGCGGTTCGTGGACGCCTGCCACGGGCGCGGGCTCGCCGTGGTCCTGGACGTCGTCTACAACCACCTCGGGCCGTCCGGCGCGTACCTCGACCGGTTCGGGCCGTACTTCGCGGGCAGCAACGACTGGGGACCGGGCCTGAACCTCGACGGCGAGGGCGCCGACGAGGTGCGCCGGTACGTCGTGGACAACGCGCTGGGCTGGCTGCGGGACTTCCACGTCGACGGGCTGCGCCTGGACGCCGTGCACGCCCTCGTGGACCGCAGCGCGCTGCACGTGCTGGAACAGCTCGCCGTCGAGGTGGACGCGTTGTCGGCCGCCGTGGGCCGGCCGCTGACGCTGATCGCCGAGTCCGACCTCAACGACGCCAGGCTCGTGACGGCCCGGGAGGGCGGCGGCTACGGCCTGCACGCCCAGTGGGCCGACGACCTGCACCACGCGCTGCACGTGGCGCTGACCGGCGAGACGTTCGGCTACTACCCGGACTTCGAGGGCGAGCTGGGCCGGACCCTGCGCGAGGTGTTCCTGCACGCCGGCACGTGGTCGTCGTTCCGGGGCCGCCGCCACGGCCGCCCGGTGGACCGCGACCGGCTGCCCGGCTACCGGTTCCTGGCCTACCTGCAGAACCACGACCAGGTCGGCAACCGCGCCGCCGGCGACCGGCTGTCGGCGGCGGTGCCCTGGCAGCGGCAGGCCGTGGGCGCGGCGATCGTGCTGTGCTCCCCCTACACGCCGATGATCTTCATGGGCGAGGAGTGGGCGGCGAGCACGCCGTGGCAGTTCTTCGCGTCCTTCCCGGACCCGGAGCTGGCCGAGGCCGTGCGCACCGGGCGGCGGCGCGAGTTCGGCCGCCACGGCTGGGGCGAGTCGGAGGTGCCCGACCCGATCGACCCGGAGACCGTGCGGCGGTCCACGCTGCGCTGGGACGAGGTGTCCGAGCCGGGCCACCGCGAGCTGGTCGACCTCTACCGGTCGCTGATCGCGCTGCGCCGGACCCGCCCCGAGCTGGCCGACCCGAGGCTGGACCGGTTCGGCGTGCGGGAGGAGGGCTCGGTCCTCGTGCTGCACCGCGGCGGGCTGCGGGTGGTGTGCAACCTGGGGGAGGACGCCGAGGTGCGGCTGGACGTCGAGCCGGCCGGGGTGCTGCTGGCGTCGGCCGAGGTGAAGGTGGACGGGCAGGCGGTGCACCTGCCCGCCGACTCCTTCGCGATCCTGGACGGCCCCGTCACGGACCCTGGTCCGGGGCCAGCCAGCCCACCTCGCTGAGCTTCTCCGCCAGCAGCCGACCGGCCAGCTCGACCTGGTCGGCGAGCTGTCTTCGCACCTCCGGCCGGTCGTCGCCCGAACCCTGGGCGGCGTCGTAGGCCGCGACGAGCCTGCGCGCGGCGTGCACGACCTCCACCCCGGGCCACTGCGAGACGACGATCGGGACGTCGTGCGGTTCGGTGGAGGCGTGCACGGCGCGCACCGCCTGCCGGGGTCCCAGCTCGGCGGAGAGGTCGAGCAACTTCAGCGCGATCGTGTGCAGCTTCACGTTGTGGTGCTGCGACATCCGCACCAGGAGCTGGAAGCCCTCCTGGGGCGTGCAGCCCTGCACCGCGGATATCAGGCCGGTGGCCTGTCCGATCACCGTGCGCGTCTGCACGGCTTTGCGCAGTCCCACGATCTCGGCCTCGAGGCCGGCGATCCGCGCGGTCAGCGAATCGTCACGCCCGTTGTCCCCGACCACGGTCGGGCTCCTCTCTCGCACGTCGGTACCGGTCAGCCAGGCCAGCAGTGCGAGAGCGTCAGGACACGCGGGTGCCAGCACCGGCAAGCCCACAGCTCTCGCTGACCCAGGTGCCCTTGCGGGTGCCGGGTGGCTTGCGGCTGGCTTTTCAACCGCGTAGACGATCACCGTAGTAGAGGAGGGCCGGTGAGGTGCAAGCGGAGGGGCTTCAGCGCGCCGGGAGCACGCAGAACTCGTTGCCCGCGGGGTCGGCGCACACCACCCACGGCAGGGCCGGGTCGGCGTCGACCACGCGTGCGCCCAGGCCGGTGAGCCGGGTCACCTCCGCGTCCCGGTCGCCGTCGGGCGCGAGGTCGAGGTGCACCCGGTTCTTGGTCCGCTTCGGCCCGGTGACGGGTTGCAGCACGAGCGTCGGGCCGTCACCCGCCAGCTCGGTGTACTCGACCCCCTTGGGGTCCTTCCAGCGGCCGGCGACGTGGTGCCCGAGGGCCGCGCACCAGAACTCCTCCAGGGCCTTGACCTGGTCCGACGGGCAGTCGAGGGCGATGGCTTCGATGCGTGCGGTCATGCGTCGGAGTTTCCCCGTCCGGGTGGCGGGTACTCGTCCGGTGCAAGCGAACCGCCGACGAGAGGACGGTCATGGGCACCGACGACAAGCTCAACAACAAGGCCGAGGAGCTCAAGGGCAAGGCCAAGGCGGCGGTCGGCGACGCCACCGACAACGAGCAGTGGCAGGCCGAGGGGCGCACCGAGCAGGCCAAGGGCTCGCTCAAGCAGGCAGGGGAGAAGGTCAAGGACGCCTTCCGTGGCAACGACCACTGACCGGACCACCAGCGCCGCCTCGTTCGTGCCGGAAGGCGCGGACCTGGCGGCGCTGCGCCGTGCGGCGGCCGGGTGCCGGGGCTGCGACCTCTACGAGCCCGCCACGCAGACCGTGTTCGGCGCGGGGCCGGAGGACGCCAGGCTCGTGCTCGTCGGGGAGCAGCCCGGCGACGTGGAGGACCGGCAGGGCGAGCCGTTCGTCGGGCCCGCCGGGCGGCTGCTGGACAAGGCGCTGGACGAGGCCGACCTGGCCCGTGAGGGCGTCTACCTGACCAACGCGGTCAAGCACTTCAAGTTCGTCCCCGCCGAGCGCGGGAAGCGGCGCATCCACAAGTCGCCGACGCGGGGCGAGGTCCTGGCCTGCCTGCCGTGGCTGCGGGCCGAGCTGGCGCGGGTGCGCCCCGACCTCGTGGTGTGCCTGGGCGCGACGGCCGCCAAGGCCGTGCTGGGCAGCTCGTTCAAGGTCAGCGAGCGGCGCGGGCAGGTGGAGCGGGTCGAGGACCACGACGTGATCGCGACCGTGCACCCGTCCGCCGTGCTGCGCGCCCCCGACCGGGACGAGGCGTACCGGGCGTTCCTGGCCGACCTGCGGGTCGTGCGCGCGCACCTGGGCTGACCCGTCGGCCGCGGAACGTGAAGCGGCCCCCTGACCACTTCCCGCACGGGGTGCGGGCCGAGCTGGACTGGGCTCGGGGTCACGGGGGCCGGGTGGCTGCCTGGGATTCGCCCAGACCACCTGGGAAAGGTCGGTCCTAGCGGACAGCCACCTCACGACGAGTCCTATAGCTATTCAACTTCGGACCACCTCCTTCCTCGTGTACCACGAACCTATGCGAGGTGCGGCGGACCCCGCAACGAGATTTCCGGCCCGGTCCGGACGCCCCGGTCCGATTCCCGCCGGACTCCGGCCCGGCGCGTCGGCAGGATCGTCGGCATGGCTTTCGACGGCAAGGTCGCCCTGGTCACGGGCGGCAGCAGGGGGATCGGCGCGGCGGTCGCGGTGCGGTTGGCCGAGCTGGGCGCGGACGTGGCGATCACGTACCGGAACGGACCGGGCGACGTGGTCGACCGGGTGAAGGGCCTGGGGCGGCGGGTGGTCGCCGTGCGGGCGGACAGCGGTGACGCCGACGCGGTGGCGGGCGCGGTCGAGGAGGCCGTGGCCGTGCTGGGGCGGCTGGACGTGCTGGTGAACAACGCCGGGGAGTTCGTCGTCGGGCCGGTGGAGGAGCTGGGCGTGGCGGAGTTCGACCGGACCTTCGCGGTGAACGTGCGGGCGGCGTTCGTGGCGGTGAAGGCGGCGCTGCCGCACCTGGGCGACGGCGGCCGGGTCATCGGGATCGGGAGCAACGTGGCCGAGCGGGCGGTGTTCCCCGGGTTCTCGCTGTACGCGGCGTCGAAGGCGGCGTTGGCGGGGATGACGAAGGCGTTGGCGCGGGAGCTGGGGCCGCGGGGGATCACGGTGAACCTCGTGCACCCCGGTGCGACGGACACCGACGCGAACCCGGCGGACGGCGACGGCGCCGACGTCATCCGCGGCTTCACGGCGGTGGGGCGTTACGCCGTGCCGGAGGAGGTGGCGGCGGCCGTGGCGTTCCTGGCGTCCGACGAGGCGCGTTACGTGACGGGCGCCCAACTGCACGTGGACGGCGGCTTCACCGCCTGACCCCCGCGAGAGTCCTGCGTTCACGCGGCGAGAGTCCTACGTTCGGGACACGTGAGTTCAACGCTCAGCGCTCCCTCGGGCCGCGCCGAGCGTTGAATTCGGGGTCCGTGAACGTAGGACTCTCGCGTGCTGGACGTAGGACTCTCGGGTTAGCTCGCGTTCACGTCGATGCAGGCGTAGAACGCGTTGGAGGTGTCGCCGATGTTCCAGATGGCGAGCACCGTCTGGCGGCCCGACGCGCCCAGGTTCACCGTGTGCGTCACGGAGGCCGGGGGCTGCTGCATGCCGCCGTCGACGAAGCCGACCCGCTTGCCGCCGACGTAGTACTCGTAGTTGGCGGTGCGGTGCCGGGCGGTGAAGGTCCAGGTGAACGAGATGGTGCGGCCGGTGTTGGCGACCTGCCAGCCCTTGTTGTTGTCGTTCAGCTCGGCGAACCTGGCGACGCCGCCGTTGCAGCTCCGCAGGCCCTTCGGGCCTTCGACGCTCTGCGGCTCCCACTTGATGTCGCCGCACGACACGACACCGCGGGCGCATTGGGCCTGGCGGCTCGCCGGTGACGAGACGTAGCCGTGCGCGAACGCGGGCGCCGAGGGCAGGGCGACCGTCACGAGCGGCGCGGCGAGCACGCCGGCCGCCACCGCGGCGATCCTTCGGCGGAGTGACATGTGGACTCCTCTGATCGGATGGGCGGAAACGCTTGTGGCGAACGCCAACCCGAGTGCGCTGGGTGGTCGTTCACCCAAACGCGGCGGCTAGGTCTAGACCATACTCTCCGTGACCACGTGATGACAACGTCCTGTTCGGCGCAATCTCGAAGCTTGTGTCCTGTCCGGGCGAACATGGCGGAGTCCGGCATAGTTGGCGGGCTGATTGGCGGGTGTCCAGGAAACATGGCGGGACACCCGTGAGGCTGGCTGGTCGATGACCGGGAGAATGCCCCTGTGCCTGAGCTGGATCTTGTCCCTGGGGACGCCCCGGCCGCGGTTCTCGGCGGCTTCGAGTTCTCGTACGCCGACGAAGGCAGGGAGCAGCGTGTTGCGCTGACCGAGGCATGGTCAGTGCCGTTCGAGGCGTGTTCGCCGGTGCGGGGGTTCCCCTCGTACAAGGGCCAGCGCCACTACAACGGGCGCTGGTGGACCGCGACGACCGGCGGCCTGGTGGGCTACGAGTCGTGGCTGGAGCGCGACCGGCTGATCCTCCTGGACTTCGACCCCGATGTCGTCGGCATCGCCTCGCAGCCGTTCTGGCTGTTCTGGACCACGGCGGATGGCAAGGCCCGGTCGCACGCCCCGGATTACTTCGCCCGTCGTGCCGACGGGTCCGCGCTGGTGCTCGATGTCCGCGCGGCGAATCGGATCAAGCCACGCGACCGGGTCGCGTTCGATGCAACGCGGAAGGCTTGCGAGGCGCTGGGCTGGGACTATGACGTCGTCGGCAGCCTGCCGCAGACGCTGCTGGCGAACGTGCGCTGGTTGGCCGGCTACCGCCATCCCCGCCACCAGCTCGATGACGTCGCCGCGGCGCTGCGCACGGCGTTCGCCGCCCCGGCCGGGCTGCTGCACGGAGCTGAGGAGGTCGGCGATCCGATCGAGGTGCTGCCGGTGCTGTTCCACCTGCTCTGGCGGCAGGAGCTGCACACCGACCTGGACCAACCGCTGCACCCAGAGTCCATCGTGACGGCCGAGGCGGTGGGCTGGTGATCTCGGCCGGGGCGGTTCTGAGGGTCGGCGACCGAGTCGCGTTCGACGGCGACGAACACTTGGTGGTAGGGCT
Organism: Actinosynnema sp. NPDC004786; assembly: GCF_053601135.1. Classification (NCBI taxonomy): domain Bacteria; kingdom Bacillati; phylum Actinomycetota; class Actinomycetes; order Pseudonocardiales; family Pseudonocardiaceae; genus Actinosynnema; species Actinosynnema sp. NPDC004786. Next base: position 50,626 of record NZ_JBSGBG010000023.1, read on the forward strand.
CGCAGGCTCGATGGTCCGGTTGCGTGCAGACGCCGGCGGGGAGCAGGTCGTGCTACCGCGGTCGAGCCGTTCGGGTTGCTGGACGCCCTGCCCACCGAGGTCGTCACCGAAGCCGAACGTTGGCGTGACCACTTGATCGAAGTGCAGACCGGTCTACCGCCGGGAGCTGGGCCCGGCGCGGTCCCACGGCCGGGTTACGACCCTCACAGCACGACACTGGCCGAGCGTCAGCACGCCAAGGCTACCGAGTTGGGCGTCGGATTCCGCACGGTCGAACGCAAGCGCGCCCTCTTCGAGGCGCAGGGCCTTTGGGGCTTGGTCGACCAGCGCGCGGCACGCCGCCTGGATGTCGCCGGACAGGCCGACGTCCGGTTGGTGGAGGTGCTGCGGGAGCTGATCGCGGCGGAGACGGACGTGTCGACGGGCACGCGATCGCGATTGATCCGCCGCGCCACCAAGCGTGTCGAGGAGCTGCACGGCGTCGGGGTGGTGCCACTGCCGGGGCGCAGTGCCTTCTACGAGCTGGTCGACCGTCTGACGGTCGGGCGGCACACCTTCGGCTCAGCGGTCACCCGGCGGCAAACGGCGAATCGCCCGTCCGGGGCGTTCACCGCGACGATCGCGGCGCGCCCCGGTGAGCAGGTCCAGATCGACTCCACACCGATCGACGTCATGGTCCTGGCCGCCGACGGCGTCCCGGTCAAGGCCGATCTGACCATCGCCGTCGACGTCGCCACACGCACCATCTGCACGGCGGTGCTGCGCCCGGTGGGCACCAAAGCAGTCGATGCTTCCTTGCGCTACTGGCCAAGATGCTCGTCCCAGAACCGATGCGGCCCGGTTGGACCGATGCGCTGCGGATGTCGGCATCCCGGCTGCCGTTCCAGCGGCTGCTCGACATCGACGCACGGATGCGCGAGGCTGCGGCTCGGCCGGTCATCGTCCCCGACCAGGTCGTGATCGACCACGGGCGAGTGTTCGTCTCCGAAACCTTTACCCGCGCCTGCGAACGGCTCGGGATCTCCGTCCAGCCCGCACGCAAGGACACCCCGACCGACAAGGCCGTGGTCGAGGCGACGTTCAAGGCGATCAAGACACTGTTCGTCCAGCATGTCGCCGGGTTCAAGGGAGCCAACACCCAGCAGCGCGGGAGGGGTATCGCCGCCGCCTGGACGCTGGACCAGCTACAGGACCTGCTCGACGAATGGCTGATCGTCGGCTGGCAGCACCGCCCGCACGACGCCCTGCGCGATCCACACGCCCCGCGCCGGACGCTGACCCCGAACGAGCGCTACGCCGCGCTCGTCGCGATCGCGGGCTACCTCCCGCTCACCTTGACCGGCACCGACTACCTCGAACTGCTGCCGGTGAAATGGCGCGTGATCAACGACTACGGCATCCGGATCGACTACCGCACCTACGACTGCCCCGAACTCGGCGACTACCGGCGGCAGCACTCCGGGCTGACTGGCAAGCGCGGCCTCTGGGAAATCCACTACGACCCATACGATCTCTCCCAGGTCTTCGTCCGCACGCCGGGTGGCGGGATCACCGTTCCCTGGACGCACCGGTCGATGATCACCGCCCCGTTCGCCGATTTCACCTGGCGCCACGCCCGCCGTCTCGCCGAACAGGCTGGCCGGCACAAGCATGAACCGGCGACCGAAACCGAGATCGCCCGCGCGCTGGACGCCCTGCTCACCCGCGCCGAGCACGGACCGGACAAGTCCGGCGCACGAATCGCCGCCCGCACCCGCACCGCCGCAGCCGCGCACCGGCCCGAACTTCCCGCAGCGGCCGAGGGCGACGACAGGCACGCATCCCAAGCCGACCCGACACCCGCCGCGCAGAAGGCGCAGGTCATTCCGTTCGGTGTCTTCGACGCCGACGCAGAAGCGGAAGGTGGCTATGACCACGCTGCAAGCCGAGCTCGACCACGTCGACCAACTCGTGCCCGACGAGTCACTGACCACCAGGGAAGGCTGGCGGCGGTTCGTCGAGCACCAAAGCGTCCCACCGGTCCTCCCGACCGCCGCCGAACTCGCCTCGTTGTCGGCTCGGGCACGCGCCGAACTGGTCCAAGCCCGCCGCGACTACCACAGCGACCTGCCACTGGCCCACACCCCGGTCATCCGGGAACTGCTGACCACCGGGCGCTTGCTGGTCCAGCTCAACCGCGGCCAGATCTCCGCCCGACGAGGCATGATCCTCTCCGGCGTATCCGGCACAGGAAAGACCACCGCGCTCACCCAACTCGGCCGCATCCACGAACGCGCGGTCCGCAAACGCCACCCCGGCCGCGCCGGGCAGGATCGGATCCCGGTCGTCTATGTCACGGTTCCCACAGACGCGACCCCGAAGATGCTCGCGGTCGAGTTCGCGCGGTTCTACGGCGTCGAGTTCAACTCGCGCGCGACCATGCCCGACATCGTCAACACCGTCTGCGCCGTTGCCGCCCGCACCCACCTGGAACTGGTACTGATCGACGAGATCCACAACATCCTCGACACCCGCGCCCGCGCCGAGGTCTCCGACCAGCTCAAATACTTCGCCGAACGACTCCCGGCCACCTTCGCCTACGCCGGGATCGAGGTTGAAGAACGCGGCATGTTCGCCGGACCCCGCGGCCGCCAGATCGCCGGCCGGTTCGCGTGAACCGGGCCTTGACTGCTGCGGCGACCACCACGGCGGAGCAGCCAGGGCCGGGCTTCTAGGATGGCACCACCGCCGCCAACATCGCCACCTTCATCGGTGCGGTTGCCACGCTTACCGTAGGGATCGTCGCCGCCATCGTTGCGGTGAAGGCGTTCACTACCCAGCAGCGGGAGACCCGCAGACAGCAGAAAGCCAACCTGTATGCCGAGGCTGTGCGGGCGGTTGAGGACTACATGGAATGCCCCTACCGCATCCTCAGAAAGGACGGTTCCTCGCAGGCTCGTCGCGAGATAACCCAGCACATCAGCGACGTCAAGTCACGGATCAGCTTCTACACCGGATGGATAGCGATCTACGGCACCATAGAGGTGCGTGCTGCCTATGACGCGTTCGTCACGGCCGCTCAGCGGGAAGCCGGTCCGCAGATGACCGCTGCCTGGGAGAGGAAACCGGTCAAAAAGGACTGCGACGTCCCTCTCCGTACCTCGCCGCTGCCGCGCGCTGCTACTGACGCCGCTCGGACCCACTCGCTGGCAGTCCTGCAGGCCGATCTCGACCGGTAGCTGTTCTAGAGTTGCGGGCAGGCGAACGACGGGCTTCCGCAGGACGCGAGGCACGTCCCACTCCGGACCCTGGTCCGTATGGCCGACGACGACTACTTCTGGACATCGGTGGACCAAGCGCTGGTGGAGCAGTTCCAGGTCCTGCTGAACGCGCCGATCTCGGTGGCTCAGGGGGGACCCGTTGCCGCCGGATGTCGCGTCGTGGTTGGCGCTGGTCGGCAGCACCTACGCGCGCGAGCGCCTGCTCGCCTTGCTCATCCCGCCCCACGCCACGCCTGACACGTTCAGCGCGTCCCTGCTCTTCGCTGACCCTGCCAGTGATCGCGGTTGCGCCGATTGGCTGAATCTCCCTTTATCCCAGGGGCTGCCGATCGATCTTATCGGGGGCGTATGGGACGCTGGCAGAACCGACCACGGAAGGGGTTCCCGACTGATGGCCTACCAGCCTGGGCGCGAATTGAACCTGACTTATGATCCGCAGCGAGGATGGTTCAATTTCGTGCTCTACAGCGAAACACCGAAGTACTGGGGATCTGCGCTCAATGCCACCCAGCAACTGCGCAAGTCCAGCCGGTACACGCAGGAGTGGATTGGCCGGTTGCAAGACACCGAGCCGACCCCACTTCACATGGCCCTGGTCTCCAATGATGAGGCCCCGCGACTGTGGGATCCCTGCGTCTTCGACGACCCCGAGTCGCCGTCGGCAGTCGCCGGCGACGGCTGCCTGTGCCTAACGACCCTCTACGATCCGCTCACCTGGATGCCGGTGGTGAAACAGCACTACCGCACGGTCAGCGGGAACATCGAGAACTGGACCTACTGGACATTCGCCCCGTTGTCGCTGCCCGAGGGTCAGGCGCTCGAGCGGTTGATCATCGATCGGGAGGCTGGCGTCATGTGGCTGCGCAACGACCGCGGCGAGCTGCACTTCCTGCCAGAGAAGACCGGCGAGGGCTACAGCGTCGGTTATGGCGGCGGTGGGCCTGGGAAATTCGCCGAGATGATCGAGAAGATCGTGGCCTCCGACGGTCACGACATCACCCCTGACACGAGTCAGGTGACGGCGAACCGTCATTTGAACGACTGGACGTCCTCGCCCGTGTCGGACCGGACGCGGGAGTTGTCCTTGGCGCAGCTGCGGACCCTACGGGCGACGGGGACCGCACCGGCCTGATCGTGCTCCTCAGCGACGATCTCCGAAGGGCCGCTGACGGTCGCGGCTGACATCGTCAACATCGTGGGCATCCCTCCCGAGCCTTCCCGAGAGTAGTGTTCCCAACGTCCTAAGTTGGGACAACTAGGTCCGGGCAACTTAACGAGTACCCGTTCGGAGCTAGTTGACGAACGACAGTTCACGCCATCAAGTTCGCGCGGTCAGAATAACGGGTTTGTCTGGGTCCGCACGAAGGCGGCGGAGCCCGGGACTAGTTGATTGGGGCTGGTGCAGGTGGCACGCCGCTCGACCGGGAAGATGCCTCGGTGCTGAATCTGGATTACATGCCCGTAGGTGCCAACGCCATCGTGGTTCTACTAGGCCAGCACACCGCTAAACCGTAACGGCGGGGCTCGATCTCGCGGTGACCAATCAGGCCGACGGGGCCCTGACCCGTTGCCGTCGGACGGCAGTGGCGCATCCTAGAGCTGGCCTCGATGGCCTCGGGTCACCGGCCTGACCTCTTGTAGCTAGTCGGTCTACACAGCGGGGAGCGCAGCCGCAGCGGCGGCGACCTTGGCTGCGACGTTGCTCAGTGTCGACTCCTTGGTGCTCAGTCCAGCGTGCGAAGCCAGCAGCGGGCTGACGTTGTTGAGGTCGTCGAAGCCCACCCCATGCAGGACAGGGATGACGCGACGAGTGGAAAGCAGTACGGCGAGCTCCTTCTCGGCTACGCCCTCGGACTCGATGCTCTTGAGTAGCGCAGGCGTGACCAGCACGATCCCGACGCGGGAGTTTCGTAGCCCCTTATCGATTTCACGGATCATGAGCGAACCAAGTGGGAGGTCTTCTTCGCTGAACCACACCGAGGCGCCATTCAACTTCAGGTGGCCATACAGCTCTTTTGCGCTACCTTCTCGGTCGTCCCAGGCGTGGCAGAGGAAGAGGTCGCGGCGTTCCGGGTGCGCCTGAGCCTGCTCGCTGGCTTTCTGGGTGAAGGGCTCGACAGTGCGCCATTCGGCAGGGGTGTACAACACCGTCCTGCCGGTCCTCGTGCGGCGCGAGCCTCCGCCGCCTGACGAGCTGCCGTAACCCCCGCGGCTACCACTGGACGACGACCCGCCACTGTAAGAAGTCTGTGGCGAGTTGTAGGAGGAGGAACGATACGACCTTCTCCCACGACATGCCGGGCATCGCGCAGCTGCCGCTGACGAGCGGTGGCCTTCGACTGGTGCTGTGCATCGCGCCATACGCGCATGGTAGATGCAACCTCCGGCACTACCGAGTCGCTTTGCCGCCTGACGCTTTCCGTGTCGGAACTCGATGGCGATCCGCTCGGTCACCGCCGCACACGTTCGCGGCGGTGACCGAGCACTCCCCGCACACCGTCCGCTGGCTCCCCGAGGGGCGCTGCCCGTTTCGGCGATGAAGCCTCCGGTGACAGCACCGGGCACGGGGCCTCATGGTGGGTACGTCGCGAGCTCAGGGGCGGCCACCCACCTTGCTCTCACTGCAGCTCTTCGCCGCCGAATCCGCCAACTAGGTCCGGACACTTCGCCAGCCAGTTGTCCGGACCTAGTTGGCGGACCGCAGGTCAGCGATGCCCCGACCCGCCAAGTTTCGCCGGACAGGACAGCTTGTCCCGTTCCGGGCACGGCGTGCGGGTTCGCGCACGCCGACGAAGGCGGTAGCCGGGTCGGCGTGGAACCTGTCGGCCGGACCGGGTGTCAGGTCGACGGCCGGGTGCGGGACGCCCGCCACATCGTGTGCTCGCGGCTCACGGCCTCCTCCGCGTCGGCCACCTCGCTGGCCCACGCCGCCTCGTCCTCGACCAGCTCCAGCCGGCTGCGCACGATCGCCAGCTCGTTGGCCGCGAACGTGTAGGCCCGCGCGAGCGTGGACAGCTGGCGCAGGCTGATCCACGCCGTGCCGGCCGCGATCACCGCCGCCACCACGCCCGCCAGGTCGAACCGCACCGCGCCGACCGCCTTCGCCAACGCCGCGCAGATGCCGACGACCTCGATCGTCAGCAGCCCGGCCCGCCACCACCCGGCCAGCCGCTCGTTGCGCGCCGCCTTGTCGGTGTACCAGTGCTGCTGGTCCGCGATGCGCGCCTCCAGGTAGGCGGCCTTGCGCTCGGCGAACGGCGCGGCCCGCAGCGCGCGCATCCCGTCGGTGACCACGGGCCGCTCCGACGGCCGGATGCTGGTCGCCGGGGCGTCCTCCAGCAGCTTGTGCATCTGGAGGATGAACCGGCGCTCGTTCTCGTGCTCGTCGCCGACCCGCTCGAACGGCAGGCCGCCCACGCTGTACTTCCACGCCAGGCTCTTGGCCGACTCGGCCAACGCCCGCCCGTCGTACCAGCGGTCCTCGGGGCGCGCGGACTTCAGGTTCAGCTCCGTGACCGACACCGCGGCCAGCGCGACGGCGGTGCCGATCGCGGCCACGTCGATCCGGCCCACCAGGAACGACACCGCGCCGCTCGCGGCGGCGAGCACGGCCAGCACCAGCCGCAACCGCACGGCCCGGACGTAGCGGCGCTGGCCGTCCAGCGACGCGCTGTCCGCCGCCTCGAACAACCCCGGCAGGTCGTCGTTCCCCAGGCCCCTCGCCGTCATCGCCGGCCCTCCGGTAGGAGCACCCGTTCGACGTGCGCGCGCAGCTCGTCCGCGCCCAGCACGGTGGTGAGCGGCGAGGTGGCGATCGCGGTGGAGCGCTCGTCGGCCGACTCGGCGATGGCGTCCGCGGTGCGGCCGCTGCCTCGCAGCACCACCAGCGGCCGGTTGCGGCCCAGGCTGTGCTCGGCGTCGTCGAACGTGATCGGGCCGCCGTTGACCAGCACCGTCAACGACGGCAGCGGCCCGGCGACCAGGTCGGCCACGTCGGCCAGCCACGGCGACTCGTCGCCCCACGCGCCGCCGGGCACCAGCACCAGGTGGGTGTGGTTGGGCTCGAACGCGGCCACGTCCACGGCGACCTCGGCGGCCACGCCGATCAGCGGGAACGCCCCGTGCGCCGCCGCCCGCGCCCGGCCCACCGCGCGCATCACGCCGACGTCCGTGCCGCCGTCCACCACCACCGCGCCGCACTCGTCCAGCACCGGCACCAGCCCGCGCAGCACCGCGACCAACGCCTCCTGGTCCGCGCCGCCCATCCCGCCCGCACCGCCGACCAGCACCAGCACCGGCCGGCCGAGCGGCAGCCCGATCCGGCGCAGCTCGGCCTTCGACGTCACCCGCACCCTGTCCACGATGGGCGAACCTACCGGCGCACGGCACGCGGCACCGCACCCCGGCACGTCGGAGTGCCGCCCCGCCACGGCACCCCGCCACGGCGGCTCGGCTCGGCTCGGCTCGGCGTCCGGCCGATCCGGCGCGGGGCCGACGACGCGCTACAACTCCAGGTCCGTCAGCACGAGCACGCGCTGCTCGGTCAGGTCCTCCATGGCCGCGCGGACGCCCTCGCGGCCGGTGCCCGACTCCTTGACCCCGCCGTAGGGCATCTGGTCGGCGCGGAAGCTCGGCACGTCGCCCACGATCACCCCGCCGACCGCCAGCCGCTTGGCCGCCCGGAACGCCAGCCGCACGTCGTGCGTGAACAGGCCCGCCTGCAAGCCGAACCGGGACGCGTTGACCCGGTCGAACGCCTCGTCCGCCGACGCCACCGGCTCCAGCACCACCACCGGGCCGAAGACCTCCTCGTCCACCACCTTGCACGCGGCCGGCACGTCGGCCAGCACGGTCGGCTCGTAGACCGCGCCGGACCGCCGGCCGCCCGTCAGCACCCGCGCGCCCGCCGCCACGGCCTCGTCCACCCACGCCTCGACCCGCCGCGCGGCCGCCTCGTTGATCAGCGGGCCGACGTCGGTGGCCGGGTCCGCCGGGTCGCCCGTGCCGAGCTTGCGCACGTGCGACACCACCGCGTCCGCCAGCGCCGGGTACACGTCCTCGTGGGCGTACACGCGCTGCACGGAGATGCACGACTGGCCGCCCTGGTACATCGCGAACGTGGCGATCCGCTGCGCCGCCCGGTCCAGGTCCGTCCAATCGGGACAGACCACGGCCGCCGCGTTGCCGCCCAGCTCCAGCACGACGTGCTTGCGCGGCACCCGGTCCAGGATCGAGTAGCCCACCGGGCCGGACCCCGTGAACGACACCACCGGCAGCCTCGGGTCCTCGGCCAGCGCGCCCGCCACCTCGTTCGGCACCGGCAGCACCGACCACGACCCGGCCGGCAGGTCGGTCTCGGCGAGCAGCCCGCCCAGCAGCGACGCCACCAGCGGGGTCGCCGGCGCGGGCTTGACCACGATCGGCGCGCCCACCGCCACCGCGGGCGCGACCTTGTGCGCCACCAGGTTCAGCGGGAAGTTGAACGGCGCGATGCCCAGCACCGGGCCGCGCGGCGCGCGGCGCACCAGCGCCAGCCTGCCGTTCGCCGCCGGGTCGGTGTCCAGCCGCTGCAACTCGCCGGAGAACCGGCGCGCCTCCTCGGCGGCCCAGCGGAACGTGGACACCGCGCGCGTCACCTCGATCCGCGACCACTTCACCGGCTTGCCCGACTCGGCGGTGATCAGCGCGGCCACCTCGTCGGCGCGCTCGGCGAGCCGGCGGGACACGTGGTCCAGCGCCGCTGCCCGCGCGTGCGCGGGCAGGTCGGCGAACTCGCCCGCCACGGCGTGCGCGGCGGCGACGGCGCGTTCCACGTCCTCCGCCGAGGCGTGGGAGGTCACGCCCGCCACCGCGCCGTCGTGCGGGGTGCGGATCTCCACCAGGTCGTCGCTCGTCGCGGGCTGCCCCGCGACCCAGTACGGCGTCGTCGTCACTCGATGGCTCCTTCAAGCACGTCCAGGCCCTCGGCCAGCAGCTCGTCCGGGATGACGAGCGGCGGCAGCAGGCGGATCACGTTCCCACGGGTACCGCAGGTCAGCACGACCACGCCCGCGGCGTGGCAGGTGGCCGCGACCCGGGCCGCCACCTCGGCCGAGGTCAGCTCCACGGCCAGCATCGCGCCCCGTCCGCGCACCTCGACCACGGTGCCCGGCGACAGGGCGCGCAGCCGGGGCAGCACGGCCGCCTCGATGCGCCGGGCGGCGGCGTCGAGCCGCAGGTCCCGCATGGTGTCGAAGGCGGCGAGCGCGGCGGCGCAGGCGATCGGGTTGCCGCCGTACGTGCCGCCGAGGCCGCCGGGGTGCACGGCGTCCACCACGTCGGCCCGGCCGGTCACGGCGGCCAGCGGCAGGCCGCCCGCGATGCCCTTCGCCGTGGTGACCAGGTCGGGCACGACGCCCTCGTGGTCGCACGCGAACCAGTCGCCGGTGCGGCAGAACCCGGTCTGGACCTCGTCGGCGACCAGCAGCACGCCGTGCGCCCGGCACCAGTCGGCGAGGGCGGGCAGGAACCCCGGCGCGGGCACGACGAACCCGCCCTCGCCCTGGATCGGCTCGACCACCACGCACGCGACGTCCTCGGGCCGGTCGATCGCGGCGACGGCGCGCCGGGCCGCCTCCTCGCCGGTCAGGCCGTCGTGCAGCGGGTAGGAGCCGGGGACGCGGAGCACGCCGGGGGTGAACGGGCCGAAGCCGTGCTTGTAGGGCATGTCCTTGGCGGTCAACGCCATGGTGAGGTTGGTGCGGCCGTGGTAGGCGTGGTCGAGCGCCACGACCCCCGGCCGCCCGGTGGCGTACCGGGCGATCTTGACCGCGTTCTCCACCGCCTCCGCGCCGGAGTTGAGCAGGACCGAGCGCTTGTCGTGCCGGCCGGGGGTCAGCTCGGCCAGCCGCTCGCACACGTCCAGGTAGCCCTCGTACGGCGTGACCATGAAGCAGGTGTGGGTGAACCGGTCCACCTGCTCGCGCACGGCCCGTGCGACGCGGGGCGCGGGGTTGCCGACGCCGGTCACCGCGATGCCCGAGCCCAGGTCGATCAGCCGGTTGCCGTCCACGTCCACCAGCAGCCCCGGTTCGGCGTGGTCCACGTACACCGGCAGCGTCGAGCCGACGCCCGCCGCCACCGCGCCCTTGCGCCGCGCGGTCAGCTCGCGGGAACGGGGGCCGGGGATCTCGGTGCGCAGTCGGGCCATGGCTCCAGCATCGACCCGTCGGCGCGCCGGGGACAGTGTCCGCAGTGGCGTGCCGGGGCGCGCGGGCGGTACACAGTGTCCATGGCGTTGACGGTCGGGGCGCTGGCCCGGGAGGTCGGGTTGGCGGTGCTCGTGGACGCCGGGCTGGACCGGGTGGTGACGTGGGTGCACAGCACCGAGCTGGCCGACCCGACGCCGTTCCTGGAGGGCGGCGAGCTGCTGCTGACCACCGGCATCGCGCTCGGGCCCCACGAGGAGTACGTGCGGCGGCTGGTGGCGGCGCGGGTGGTGGGCCTCGGGTTCGGCGTCGGCCTGAGCCACGACCGGGTGCCGGACGACCTGGTCCGCGCGGCCCGCGACGCCGGGCTCGCGGTGCTGGAGGTGCCCCGGGAGACGCCGTTCATCGCGATCACCAAGGCGGTGTCGCGGGCCGTGGCGGCGGACGAGTACGCGGCGCTGGCGCGCACCGGCGCGGCGCAGCGGGCGTTGACCCGGGCGGCGGTCGGCGACGGGCCGCCGGGCGTGGTGCGGCGGCTGGCCCGGCTCCTCGACGGCGCGGCGGCGCTGCTGGACCCGCACGGCGCGCCGGTGCACACGGTGGGCCCGCTGCCGGACCTGGCCGGGCACGTGCGGCGGCTCGCGGCGTCGGGCGGGCCGGCGGGGGCGGCGTGGCAGGAGGGCGGGCGGCACGTCGCGATGCAGGTGCTGGGCCGGCGCGGCTACCTGGCCGTCGCGGCGGGCCGGCCGCTGGACGCGGGCGTGGTCAACACCGCCGCGTCGCTGCTCACCGTGGCGCTGGCGCGGTCGGACGAGGTCGACGCGGTGCGGCGGGAGCTGCGCGCGGCGCGGTTCCGGCTGGCGCTCGCGGGCGAGCCGGTGGAGGGCGTGCCGGACGGGCCGTTCCGGGTGTTCCTGCTGCGCGACCGCGAGCCCGCCGAGCCGACCGGGTTCTGGGCGGAGGTGGACGGGCGGGTGGTCGTGCTGGCCCCGTCGGTGGACGTGCCCGCCGCGGCGTCCTCCCCGGTGGACGCGACGAGCGTGGCCCGCGGTTACCGGGAGGCGTCGCGGGCGTGGGAGGCGGGCGTGGCCACGTTCGAGGAGGTCGCCGGCGCGGGGCTGCTCGCGCCCGACGCGGCCGAGTTCGCCGCCGCCCTCCTCGCGCCGCTGGACGACGTGCTGCGGGAGACGTTGCGGGTGTGGCTGGCGTGCCACGGCCAGGCCGAGCCCGCCGCGGCCCGGCTGGGCGTGCACCGGCACACCGTGCGCCACCGCGTCCAGCGGGCGGAGCGGCTGCTGGGCCGTTCGCTGGACCCCGCAGGCACGCGCGCCGAACTCTGGTTCGCGCTGCACGCCTGACCGTACGCTGGACCGACACCGCCACCGAACACTCCTTGACTTCGAGGGGGATCCTTTGGCGCGCTACCGATTGCTGGCCCACGCGGCGGCGGTCGTCACCGTCACCGCGGCCTTGCTCACCGGCGTCTTCATCAGCCCCGCGGGGGCGTGCACCTGCATGCCCGCCAACGAGGCGCTGCGCTACCAGCAGGCGACCTACGTGTTCTCCGGGGTGGTGGTGCACGAGAAGGTCGAGGAGTCCGTGTACCGCTACACGGTCGACGTCGACACCGAGTACAAGGGCGACGTGCCGCACCGCGTGTACGTGCTGACGCAGCGGAACAACTCCTGCGGCATCCGGCTCACCGTCAACGCCGCGTACGTCGTGTTCGCCAAGGGCGACGTGGCCGACCGGCGGGTGGAGACCGACTACTGCAGCGGCACCCGCTCGGCCGCGGCCGGGCCGCCGACGACCACCTCGCCGTGGTCGGGCACCTCCACCCCGCCCACCACGCCCTGCGCGACGCCCGCGCCGTGACGACCAGTCCGCCCGCCGCCGACCGCCGCACCACGCGGTCGGCGGCCCCCACGAAGGGAAACCGATGAGGGGCTTGAGGTTCCTGGCGCACGCGGCCGGTGTCGTCACCGTCACCGCGGCCCTGCTCACCGCCGTGTTCACCGGTCCCGCGAACGCTTGCAGCTGCCTGCCCAGCACCGAGGGCCAGCGCTTCCAGCAGGCGACCTACGTCTTCGACGGGCTCGTGCTGAGCGAGACCCTGGAGCCCGGCGACCCGGCCGTGACCTACGACGACAAGTACCGGTACGCCGTCTCGGTCGGCCGGATCTACAAGGCCACCCTGCCCGCGCAGGTCGACGTCATCACGTCGACCAGCGGCGCGATGTGCGGCATCAGGCTCCAGCCCGGTGTGGCGTACGTCGTGTTCGCGCACGGCGACGCGTCCGACGGACGGGTGGAGTCGCACTGGTGCAGCGGCACCCGGCCCGCCTCGGCCGGCCCGCCGGTGACCACGGTGCCCACGACGACGACCACCCCGCCCACGACGACCTGCGCGACCGCCGCGCCCTGACGCGCCGGCCGCACGTGCCGGACGACCGGACGCCGGAGACTCCCCCGTAAGGGTGATCTTCGGCGTTCCGTCGTTCGGCCTAGTCCCGTTGGGGCAATCGGCTCGTAGGCTTCCTCCAGGGGGTTCGCACGGCATCTTCGGGAAGCCGAAGAAGTTGCCGGTTTATGGCGGGAGTGTTTCGGGTACGCAGCCGCGACCCGGCAATCCGGGTGGAGGGCCGTGCCGCGCGGCCGGTAACTTCCGGCGTCCGGGCCGACGTCGTCGACACAGCGGAGGTTCGACCGGATGTGGGACGGTGAGCTGACGGGCGAGCTGGTCGACGAGAGGTACGCGCTCGGCGACCTGTACGGCACGGGCGGCATGGCCGAGGTGTACCGGGCGGTGGACACCAGGCTGGACCGCAAGGTCGCGATCAAGTTCTTCCAGGGCGGGGACTCCGGCGAGGACCGGATCCGGCTCGACCGCGAGGCCCGGGTGCTGGGCGGCCTGCGCTGCCCCGGCCTGGTCGAGGTGTACGGCACCGGCACGTTCCGCGGCCGCCCGTACTTCGTGATGCAGGCGGTCGAGGGCGGCACGCTGCGCCGCCGGATGCGGGGCGCGATGTCGCCCGAGGTGGTCGCCTCGGTCGGGGCGCAGATCGCCGAGGTGCTGGCGCACGTGCACGCCAACGACGTGGTGCACCGGGACGTGAAGCCCTCGAACATCCTGCTCGACACCGCCGGGCGGCGGGCCTACCTCGCCGACTTCGGGCTGGCGCTGCAGGGCCAGGTCACCCGGGTGACGCGGTCGGGCGTCCTGGTCGGCACGGCCGGTTACCTCGCGCCCGAGCAGGTGCGCGGCGGTGACGTGCAGCCGTCCGTCGACGTCTACGCGCTGGGCCTGGTGCTGCTGGAGTGCCTGACCGGGCGGCCCGAGTACCCCGGAGGCGACACGGAGGCGGCGTTGGCGCGCCTGCACCGCGCGCCGCGGGTGCCCGCCACCCTGCCCGCGCCGTGGGTCGAGGTGCTGACCGCGATGACCGCGACCGACCCGGCCGCGCGGCCGTCGGCGGCGGAGTCGGCGGAGCTGCTGGCGCAGGCGCGGCGGGCCAGCGCCGGCCTGCCGCCGTTGGCGGAGGCGGCGGAGGCGGGGGCGGCGTCCGGGGCGGCGGACCGCGACGCCGTGGCCGCCGGGTCGGAGGAGCCGGGCAACCGGGCGATGCTGGTCGGCGCGGGCGCCGCCGCGGTGGTGTTGACGCTGATCGGGTTCCTGGTGTTCGGCGACCGGACCGCGACGGAGCCCGGCGAGCGGGCGGGCCGGTCGGCGACGAGCACGGCGGCCGCGCCGGACGGCCCGGCCGATCCGGCCGACCCCGTGGCCGAGCAGGCGTCGCGCACGGGCGTGGTGCTGCCCGGCCAGCCGCCGGCGTCGACGGTGACCGTGGTCGAGGGCGCGCCGGCGCAGCAGCCGCAGCAGCCGCAGGCCGGCCCGACCGGCGGCACGTCCCACGGCACGACCGAGGCCCGTCCGGTGGAAGGCTTCCCGACCACGGTGGTGACGGAGCCGCCACCCGGCACGCCGGTGCGCCAGCCGCCGACGACGCCCGTGGTGGTGATCCCGGATCCCGGTCCGCCGACGGACATCGGCCCGCCCACGGGAAAACGCGGCCCCCCGACGCGCCAGGGCTGAGCTTTCGCCACGGTGAAGGGCCGGCCGGGGCCGAGCGCCCCGTCGTGGTTGAGGGCGGATGAGGGCTGTGCGACTTGTCGTGGTCGCGGGCCGGGGCCGGGTGTCCTGTCGTGTCCGAGGGGCGGCCGAGTGGGGTGGCCGGCCGGGGTCGGTTGACGTGAGCGGTCCGGCCGGGAGCGGGCCCGGCCGGACGGTGGCCTCAGCGCAGCGCGGGCAGCAGCTCGCCCTTCGCGAAGTCCAGGAACTCCTGCTGGTGGTCGCCGCCGATCTGCACCAGCGCCAGGTCGGTGAACCCGGCCTCGCGGAACTTCGCCACCGCCTCCACGACCGGGCCGACGTCCGGGCCGCACGGGATCTGGGCGGCCACGTCCTCCGGGCGCACGAACTGCGTCGCGCCGGCGAAACCGGCCGTGCCGGGCAGCTCCGAGTTGACCTTCCACCCGCCCGCGAACCACCGGAACTGCTCGTGCGCCCGTTCGACCGCCGCGTCCCGGTCGGGGTCCCAGCAGATCGGCAGCTGGCCGATCTTGCGCGACGTCCCGCCCTGGAAGACGTCCCACTCCTGGCTCAGCGACGCGTCCGGCTCGGTCGCCACCATCGCGTCGGCCAGGGGCGCGAACGTGCGCACCGACTGCGCGCCGGACACCGCGACCGCGATCGGCACCCGCTGCTCGGGCAGGTCCCACAGCTTCGCCGAGTCCACCCGGAAGTGCTGGCCGGAGTAGTTGACGTACCCGCCGTCGAACAACTGCGAGATGATCTCCACGGCCTCGCGGAGCAGCTCGTGCCGCACGTTCACCGGCGGCCACCCGCGGCCGACCACGTGCTCGTTCAGGTTCTCGCCCGCGCCGATGCCCAACGTGAACCGGTTCCCGGACAGCAGTTGCACGGTCGCGGCCTTCTGCGCCACCACCGCCGGGTGGTACCGCACGGTCGGGCACGTCACGTAGGTCATCAGCTCGACGCGCTCGGTCGCCTGCGTGACCGCGCCGAGCACGCTCCACGCGTACGGCGCGTGCCCCTGCTCGTCCAGCCAGGGCGAGTAGTGGTCGCTCATGACCTCGAAGTCGAACCCGGCCTGCTCGGCCAGGCCGGCGTGCCGCACCAGCTCGCGCGGGCCGGCCTGCTCGGTCATCAGGGTGTAGCCGATCCGCACGCTTCCTCCTAGGCCATGGGCAGGTCGGTCAGGTCCGCCCGCAACTGGTCGAGCTCCTCGTAGACTGCCGACGCGCCGGCGTCCCGCAACTCGGCTTCGCCGAAACCACCCGTGCGAAGGCACACCACGGGCAGCCCGGCCCGCCGCGCGGCCTCGCAGTCCCAGACCGAGTCGCCGATCACCGCCGCCCGGCCGCTGCCGTCCACGTGTCGCAGCGCCGCCTCGACCAGGTCCGGCGCGGGTTTGCTCTCCTCCACGTCGTCCGACGAGGTGGACGGCACGCCGGAGGCGTCGATCAGCTTGAGGTAGTGGTCGACGTGGTGGCGCTTGCCCGAACTGGCCAGCACCACGGCGAAGTCCGCCTCCAGGGCCGCCGCGACCAGGCGGTGCGCGCCCTCCAGCGGCCGGATCTCGGACAGCATCGGCTCGAACGCCGCCTCCCACGCCTTGCGCAGGTCGTCACCGCGTTCGCGCTCCACGTGCTCGCCGGCGACGGCGGCCACGAGCTTGTCGCCACCCATCCCGATGGCCCGGTGCAGCCGCCAGGTCGGCACGGTGATGTCGAAGCGGCGGAACGCGCGGAACCAGGCGACGGCGTGGTGGTAGTTGGTGTCCACCAGCGTCCCGTCGACGTCCAGGACGAGAGTGTTGGTCATGCGGCCTGGTTAGCCGCGCCGGCCGGACCGCAAACCGGCGGACCCGCCCGAACCGGCGGCTCGGGCGGGTCGGGGACGTGCGTGGTCGGCCGGCTCGCTCCGGTCGGGCACGGCTCGGCGGCGCGATCGTCGCGGCGGGGCAGGTGGGGTCGGCCCGGCTCGGCTCGGCCTGGCCTGGCTCGGCGCGGCCTGGCCTGGCTTGGCTTGGCCTGGCTTGGCTCGGCGCGGCCTGGCTTGGCCCGGCTTGGCCCGGCCCGGCCCGGCTTGGCTTGGCTTGGCGAGGTCGGCTTGGCTCGGCGCGCCCGGCGCGGTCGGCTTGGCCCGCGCCGGCCCGGCCGGCTTGGCTCGACGCGGCGCGGTCGGACGTGCGCGGTGCCGTGCGGGCGGTCAGTTGCGGACCGAGTCCAGGAAGTCCTCGACCAGGCCGGCCCACTCGGCCGGGGCCTCGACCGCGGGGGAGTGGCCGCAGTCCAGCTCCGCCCACCGCGCGCCCGGGATCAGGTCGGCCAGCTCGCGGGTCGTGCCGGGCGTGATGAGCCGGTCGTGCTTGGCCCCGATCACCAGCGTCGGCACGGTCACCGACGACAGCTCCTCCCGCAGGTCGATCCGCCGCACCAGGTCGACCTGCTCCGGGGAGCCGGGCGGGACGGTGAGCGAGATCAGCTCCAGGAACCCGTCGGTCTGCTCGGCGGTCAACCGGCGCAGGAACGGCTCGCCCAACGCGGTCGTCAGCAGGTAGCGGGCCAGTTCGGCGCGGTCGCCGTCCAGCAGCAGCCGCCAGCGCCGCATCCGCTCGTCGGTCTCGTCGTCGATCCGCGCGAACCCGGCGGTCAGCACCAGGGCCGTCACCCGCTCCGGGTGCCGTTGCGCCGCGCGCACCGCGACCGCGCACCCCATCGAGTAGCCGACGACCGCGAACCGCTCCTCGCCGTCGGCGGCGGCCACCAGCCGGTCGGCCAGGTCGTCCAGGTCCAGGGCCGTGCCCGCGCGCGGGGTGGTCCCGGAGCCCGGGAAGTCCACCGCGTGCACCTTGCGCTTGCGCGACAGCCGCGGGATGAGCGGGCTGAAGTTCGCGCGGACCGTGCCACCGGCCCCGTGGGCGAGCAGAAGTGCGGGAGTCACGAAGCCGATTCTGCCGGTAGCCGCCGCCGCGCCGGTGGAGATCCCGAACACGGCTCACGTCGCTTCGGTGCGCCTCGTCAGCCGACGTACACGCGGATGGCCGTGCCGTCCTCGCCGGTGTGCACGCGGACGAGGTCGCACAGCAGGTTCACCAGCATCACGCCGTACCCGCCGCCCGGGCTCACGCCGGGGTTCCGCCTGCCGACCATGGGGCTCGGGATCCGGCCCGCGTCGCGCACCTCGCACACCACCGAGCCGGCCTCGCGCCACAGCAGCAGCGTGCCCGCGCCGCCCGCGTGCACCACGCTGTTGGTGGTCAGCTCGTTGACCGCGAGCACCAGGTCCTCCACCTGGTCGGCGGTCAGGCCGACGTCGGCGGCGAACCGGGCGACCAGTCGCCGCACGGCGGCCAGCGCGTCGAGGTCGAACCGGCGGGTCAGGGCGTCCGGCGGCGGCGCGGGCAGCGGGCGGTTGAACTCCTCGGCGACCAGGAACGGCTCGCGGTAGTCGACGCTGGGCCTGCGCCGCGTGCCCTCGACCACCACCGGGTGCGTGGTCTCGGCGTCGCGCAGCGCGGCGGGCGTGAGGTTCGCCGTGTCGTAGGGGCACAGGATCCAGGCGGGCCGGTCCTCGAACGCGGTGTTGACCAGCGCCTCGTGCTGCACGCACGCCGGGTACTCGAGTTCGGTGCGCTCCGGCCAGATCGGCTCGCCGACGATCCGCACCCGGCCGTTGGCGGCGGCGTTGTTGTCGGTGAACGCGGTCAGCACGCCGGGGATGATGCGGCCCGGGTTGCGCCCGGCGCGCCGGATGTCCAGGAACTCGACGTGCTCGGCCTGCCCGCCCAACGCCCGCCGCAGCAGGTCGATGCCGCGCTGCGGCACCGCGACCAACACCGGTTCACCGGCGGCGAGGCCGTCCCGCACGAACGGCAGCGTTCCCGCGAGGTACTGCTCGTCGTCGCGGTAGAGCAGTGCCTCGTGCACGAAATCGACCACCTTGATGAACCTCCGGACGGGTGTGCTGGAGGAGGTCTACCCGTTCAGTATCGCTCGCGAACGGCGTCACGGCGTCGGCCGGCGCAGGCACACGCGGCCGGCCGGGTCCAGCCCCCGCGCGGCCTCGGCCGCCACGACGGCCGCGAGCCCCGGCGACGGCTCCGCCACCTCGTCGAACCCGAGCCGCCGGTAGTACGGGGCGTTCCACGGCACGTCGCGGAACGTGGTGAGGGTCAGCGCGGTCAGCCCCCGTGCCGCGGCCCAGCGCCCGACGTGGTCGAGCAGCGCCGCCCCGATGCCGCGCCGGGCGTGGCCGGGGTGCACGCTGATCTGCTCCACGTGCGCCGCGCCGTCCAGCTCCCGCACCGCCGCCCAGGCGACCGGGTGCGGGTCGGCGGCGACCCAGACGTGCAGGCGGCGCAGCGCGTCCAGCGGCATCGGGTCGTCGTCGGCGATCTCCGGCATGCCGATGTCGCGGAACGGCTCGCCGGACGCGCGCTCGATCGGGGGCAGCAGCGGCAGGTCGTCGGGGCGGGCGGTGCGGATCTCCACCCGGGCATGATCAGCCGGCGGCGAGGTCGCGTTCAACCTCGTTCGCCAGGGCTTCGAGCATCCGCGCGGGCAGCTGGTCGTCCGCGCAGTCGTCCACCCGCAGCTCGGCGACGCTGCCGGCCGCGCCCGCCAACGAGACCCGCAGCTCGCCGCGGCACCCGTGCCCGGCCAGCGGGGTCCAGGTCAGCAGCAGCAGGTCGTAGTCGGCGGCGAGGGCGACCTGGAGCGGTTCGTCGTGCTTGCGCAGGATCAGCACGTCGTCCGAGCGGCCCACGACCTCGTACGGGTCGGGCAGCCAGGACGCCAGCCGGGCCGGGTCGGCCGCGGCGGCGAACACGAGGTCGGGCAGGGCGGGGACGTCTCGTCTCGCGTGGATGGTCACGTCGGTGGTTACCCCGTTCGAGCAGGCGCACACGGGGTAACCAGCCGCCATGACGGCAGCAGAGCAGCCCGCGGGCGACCAGGCCGAGCCGGTCGACCCGGACGAGATCGCCGAAGAGGCCCCGATCGACCCCACGCCGCAGGAGGTCGACGAGTACCGCACGCTGATCGGGGACGAGGTGCCCGAACCGGACGACGACAGCCCCGCGCTCTGACCCGGGACCCGCGGCCGGAGGGCCGATCCGATCCGCGGCGGCAGGGGCGGGCGGGGGTTCGGGTCGGTCGGGTCCGTGGTGCGGTCGGCGGGGCGGGAGGTCCGGCGCGGGAGCGGGGCCGCGAGGTTCGGCCGGCGGCTGCGAGGTTCGGCCGGCGGCTGCGAGGTCTGGTCGGCCCGCCGGGGAGGTCTGGTCGGCCCGCCGGGGTCGCGTGGTGTGGTCGGCGGGCGGCCGTCGTGCGCCGGGGCTCGGCTACTTGCCGGAGCCCGGTTCGGTCATCCCGCGCATCGCCCGCGCCTTGACGGGGTCGGGCACGACCCGGCCCGCGACCGCCTGCGCCTTGTTCCGCAGCCCGGTCACCACGTGGTCGTCCCCGGCCATCAGCGCCCGGAACCCCGCCCGCGCCACGTCGGCCGGGTCGTCCTTCGGGCCCGTCGCCACCTTCGTGTCGGTCATCCCCGCCCGGCGGAAGAAGTCGGTGTCGGTCGGGCCCGGCATCAGCGCCGTCACGGTCACCCCGCTGTCGCGCAGCTCCTCCCGCAACGCCTGCGAGAACGACGCCAGGAACGCCTTCGACGCCGCGTACACCGAGTGGAACGGGCCGGGTGCGGTCGCCGCCACCGACGACGTGAACAGCACGCGCCCCGCGCCGCGTTCCACCATCGCGGGCAGCAGGCGCTTCGCCAGGTGCACGGCCGAGGAGATGTTGAGGTCCACCACCCGCAGGTGTGACCGCAGGTCGCTGTCGTCCACGAAGTCGCCGCCGATCCCGATGCCCGCGTTGACCGCCAGCGCGTCCACGGGCCGCCCGGTCGCCTCGACCACCGCGACCAGGTCCTCGTTGCCGTCGAAGGTGGCCAGGTCGGCCCGCACCGGGTCGACCCGCGCGCCACCGGCGGCCAGCTCGCGCGCGACGTCGTGCACCGCGTCGTTCTCCGCGGCCACGACCAGGTCGAACCCGTGCTCGACGAACACCTTCGCGAGTTCGAGCCCGATCCCGCCGGACGCGCCGGTCACCACCGCCAGCGGCCTTTCCGAAGCAGTCATGCCCGTGAACTACCCGGAGCCGGCTCACCCAATCCGGTTTCACCCGATCCCCGGCCGGGCATCCCTGCCGGTACCTCAGGTTCGCGGATGGTGGTGACGTATGTCCGGAAGACCGGGTCCGGTCGGTGTGCTCGACGTCGGCTGCTTCAGCGCCCACCTCGTCGTCGTGGCCGACTCGCCGCTGCACCCGGTGCTCTCGCACAAGACGCGCCTGCGGCTCGACAAAGCCCTCGACCGGGACAACCGGCTGGGCCCGGAAGGCGTCGAACAAGTCGTGCACGCCGTCCGCACCGCACGCCGGGTCGCCGACCGCGCCGGCGTGCCCACGATCGTCCCGTTCGCCACGTCCGTGATCCGCGACGCGGTCAACGCCGACCAGGTCATCGCCGAGGTCGCCCGCCGCGCGGGCACGCGGCTGCGCGTGCTGCCCGGCCAGGAGGAGGCGCGGCTCGCCTACCGGGCCGCGCGGCACTGGTACGGCTGGCGGGCCGGTCCGCTGCTGGTGCTCGACGTCGGCGGCGGCACGGTCGAGTTGGCGGCGGGCGCGGACCTGGAGCCGTCGTTCGCGCGGTCGTTCCCGTTCGGCGCGCGCACCATGACCCGACGGCTCGCGCTGGACCGGTCCGGGGCGAC
The DNA here is from genome assembly GCF_053601135.1 of Actinosynnema sp. NPDC004786. NCBI lineage: Bacteria > Bacillati > Actinomycetota > Actinomycetes > Pseudonocardiales > Pseudonocardiaceae > Actinosynnema > Actinosynnema sp. NPDC004786. The sequence continues at coordinate 71,926 of NZ_JBSGBG010000023.1, forward strand.
CACCGTCGTGCACGACCGGGTGAAGACCGCGCTGAAGGGCGTGGCGGTGCGTGATCACCGGGCGGTCGGCTGCTCGAAGGTGTTCCAGCAGTTGGCGCGGTTGACCGGGGCGCGGCCCCAGCACGACGGGCCGTTCGCGCCGCGTCGGCTGCGCCTGGACGACCTGCGGGGCTGGATCCCCAAGCTGGCCAGGATGCCCGCGCCCCGCCGCGCCCGGCTGCCCGGCATCTCCCCGCACCGCGCGGAGCAGTCGCTGGCCGGCGCGCTGGTCGCGGAGGCGCTGATGGCCGCGACCGGGCACGACGAGGTGGACATCTGCCCGTGGTCCACGCGCGAGGGGTTGCTGCTGGGCCTGCTCGGGGCGGGCGACGACGACGAGTCATACCGGGTGGCGTGAAGGGGTCGGGGATGCTGGCGCTGTCGGTCGAGGCCCACCGGACGGGGTGCGCGGTGGTCGTGGCGACCGGGGAGTTGGACCTGGCGGGTGCGCGCCGGGTGTTGGACCGGATGGACCGCCTGGTGAGCGAGGGGCGCGACCGGATCGTGCTCGACATGTCCGGGGTGGCGTTCTGCGGCGCGCAGGCGATGAGCGCGCTGGTGCGGACCAGGGCGAGGGCGCAGCGGTCGGGCGGGTGGCTGCGGCTGGCCGCCGTGCCGCCGCACGTGCGGCGGGTGTTCGAGCGCACGGACCTGGACCGGCTGTTCCCCCGCTACCCGGACGTGGCGTCGGCGGCGACCGGGCGTGCGGTGCCCGGCGGTGTCGCGGGTGTCACGGGCGTCGTCGGCGAAGCGCGCGGTGCGGCGGCCGGCGGTGGCGCGCGGACGGCGGGCGTCGGCGGGCGGCGGGTGGTCTCGCGCGGCGGTGGTCGGGCGGTGTCGGGTGGCGACGGGCGGGCGGCCGGTGGCGACGGGCGGCCCGGCTCGCGGGACACCGCATCGGCTCCCGGTGGTGCGCGGTCGGGTTCGCGGGACGTCGAGGCCGATGCCGGAGGGGCGCGGTCCGTGGCGGAGGACACCTCGCCCGAGGGTGACGGCCGGGGTCGTTTCGAGCGGTGATCGCGGGGTAGCCGAGCGGGACCACCGTCACGGGCGAGGTGATCCGCATGAGTGCCACCACGCGTCTGCCGCACCCGGTCCGCGCGGCGGCCATGGGGGTCGCCGTGGTGTTCCTCGTGGTCGGCGTGCTCGGGTTCGTGCCGGGCATCACCGCCGACCTCGACCGCATCGCCTTCGCCGGTACCGGCTCGGGCGCGCACCTGCTCGGCGTGTTCCACGTGTCCGTCCTGCACAACCTGGTGCACCTGCTCTTCGGCGCGGTGGGCCTGGCGATGGCGCGCACGGCCTCGGGCGGCCGGGCGTTCCTGCTCGGCGGCGGCGCGGTGTACCTCGTGCTGTGGCTGTACGGGCTGGTGGTGGACAAGTCCGGCCCGGCGAACTTCGTGCCGGTCAACGACGCCGACGACTGGCTGCACCTGGGCCTCGGCCTCGGCATGGTCGCGCTGGCCCTGGCGCTCAAGGGGAACCCGAATGCCCGCAGTGCCTGATCTCGTCGAGCCCGCCTTCCGCGCGCTGGCGGGCGTGCGCGACGCCAAGGCGTTCCACCCGCGCGGCCGGTGGTTCGAGGGCGTGCTGACCACGACGTTCGACCCCGCCCTGCCGCTGCCGGTCGGCGCGACGGAGGTGTGCGGGCGGCTGTCCAAGGGCGTGGGCACGCCGGGCGGCCTGCCCGACGTGCTCGGGTTGGCGTTCCGGCTGCCGGGGCCCTGGGACGTGCTGCTGTCGACGTGCTTCGCCCGCGTGCTGCCCCGCCCCGCGCGCACGTGGACCAGCGCCCGGTACGGCAGCGTCACGCCGTTCCGCTGGCGGGGCCGGCTGGTGTGGCTCTCGGCCGTCCCCGACGCCCACGCCACCCCGTCGGCGGCGCTCGCCGACCTGCCGGGCGAACTCGGGTTCACGCTGGAGGTCGGCGGACCGTGGCGGCCGGTCGGCCGGCTCGTGGTCCGGCCGCTGGACGTCGACCGCGACCTGCCCGCGCTCGACCCGGTGCGGCACCGACCGGCCGGCCTGGAGCTGGCGCCGGCGGTGCTGGCCCGCGTCCGGGAGAGGGCCTATCGGGGTAGCCGACGCGGCCGTTCGCCCGATCCGGTGACTGCCCCGGAAGCATGAACGCGCCCCGGCTCGGGTAGTCGAGGACCATGACGAGGCCGTCGAGGCACCGCGCGTTACCCCGTGCGCTCCGGGTAGTTCGGCGTTCCCCGTCACCGGAGGGTGGTTCCACGTGACCGCCTGTCTTCACGAACACCCCTGCTCGGCGGTCTAGTGGAACGGAGAACGACCGATGCGACACGAGCGCTCGACCCGGCGACGGGTCGTCACGGCCTGTCTCGCGGCGGCTTCGCTGTTGTCGGTGAGCGCCGGCCACGGCTCCGCCGTCGGGCGGCAACCCGAGGGCGAGGTGCTCGGCGCGGGCGGGCCGGGCACGGTGGAGGGCAGCTACATCGTCGCCCTGAAGGAGACCGCGGTGACCGTGGAGCAGACGGCCGCCACGGCGCAGGCGCTGGTCGACCGGTACGGCGGCGAGGTCAGGCTGACCTACACCGCCGCGCTGCGCGGCTTCTGGGCCGCCATGGACGCGCAGCAGGCGCGCCGGCTCGCCGCCGACCCGACGGTCGAGTACGTCGAGCAGGACGGGCTCGCGCACGCCACCGAGACCCAGGCGAACCCGACCTGGGGCCTGGACCGGATCGACCAGAAGAACCTGCCGCTGGACCAGAAGTACACCTACCAGGCCACCGGCGCGGGCGTCACCGCGTACGTGGTCGACACGGGCATCCAGAAGGAGCACCCCGACTTCGGCGGTCGCGCCGCGGACGGCCACGACTTCATCGACAACGACGAGGTGGCGCAGGACTGCCACGGCCACGGCACGCACGTGGCGGGCACGATCGGGTCCACCACCTACGGCGTGGCCAAGGGCGTGAAGCTGGTCGGCGTGCGGGTGCTCAACTGCCAGGGCTCGGGCCAGTGGTCGCAGATCGTCGGCGGCCTGGACTGGGTCGCCCAGCACGCGGCCAAGCCCGCCGTGGCCAACATGAGCCTCGGCGGCTCGGCCAACACGTCGGTCGACAACGCGGTGAAGAAGACCGTCCAGGCCGGGATCACGATCGCCGTGGCGTCGGGCAACGACGGCCGCGACGCGTGCACCACCTCGCCGGCCCGCACGCCGGAGGCGATCACGGTCAACGCGACCGACAACACCGACAACCGGGCGTCGTTCTCCAACTTCGGCCGGTGCACCGACCTGTTCGCGCCCGGCGCGAACATCACGTCCACCTGGAACAACGGCGGCACCCGCACGATCAGCGGCACGTCGATGGCGTCGCCGCACGTGGCGGGGGCGGCCGCGCTGTACCTGAGCGCGGCGACCACCGCCGCGCCCGCCGACGTGGCCAAGGCCCTGACCGACAACGCCACGCCGGAGGTGGTCAAGAAGGCGGGCGCGGAGTCGCCCAACAAGCTGCTGTTCACCGGGTTCATCGGCGGGGAGAAGCCGGCCTGCGCGGGTGGTTCGAGCACGGAGGACGTGGCGATCCCGGACGCGGGCGACGCGGTCACCTCCGACATCGTGGTGTCCGACTGCGACGGTCGCGGCACGGCGACGACGTCGGTGAAGGTGGACATCATCCATCCGTACACGGCCGACCTGGCGATTGATCTGGTCGGTCCGAGCGGCGCCGTGTTCGCGTTGCGGGCGGCCGGTGGCGAGAACTCGGCGGACGGCATCCACGAGACGTACAAGGTGGACACATCCGCGGAGAACAAGAACGGCACGTGGAAGCTGCGCGTGAAGGACTCGTTCGCCTACGACACCGGGACCCTCGACGCCTGGTCCATCACCTTCTGACCCCCTCCGATCCCCGTCGACCCGCGGCGCGCGTGCCCCACGCGCGCCGCGGGCGTGACGATCCCGCGCCCGTGGAGGAAACCCATGGCACACCGACCGGTGGCCGCCGCGGTCGTCGCCGCGCTGGCCGCCCTCGGCCTGACCGCGCCCGCGCAGGCCCAGGCCGACTTCGTGCCCGCGTCGCGGCCCGTGGCGGGCAGCTTCCTGGTGTCGCTGCGGGACGGCGCGGGACTCGCGCAGACCGCGTCGCAAGCGCTGACCGACCGGTACGGCGGTCGCGTCCGGACCGTGTTCACCGCCGCCATGCACGGGTTCCTGGCCGCGGACCTGACCGACGAGCAGGCCCGCCGGCTCGCCGCCGACCCGGCCGTCCGACGCGTCTACCAGGACGGCACGGCCCGGGTCGCGGACACCCAGCCCGACGCGACCTACGGCATCGACCGGGTGGACCAGCGCACGTTGCCGCTGGACGGCAAGTACACCTACCGCACCACCGCGGCCGGCGTCACCGCGTACGTGCTGGACACCGGCATCCGCAAGTCGCACACCGAGTTCGGCGGCCGGGCGGGCGACGGCTACGACTTCGTGGACGACGACCCGGTCGCGCAGGACTGCCACGGGCACGGCACGCACGTGTCCGGCACGATCGGCGGCCGGACGTGGGGCGTGGCCAAGGAGGTCAAGCTGGTGGCGGTGCGCATCCTGGGCTGCGGCGGCAGCGCACCGGACTCCGCCGGCGTCCAGGGGATCGAGTGGATCGCCCGCCACGCGGCGAAACCGGCCGTCGTCAACGGCAGCTTCACCTTCGACACCCCGGGCATCGGCGACGAGGCCATCTCCCGCCTCACCGGCGCAGGCATCACGTTCGTGGTGGCGGCGGGCAACAACTCGGCCGACGCGTGCGGCGCGGGCCCCGCGCGCAACCCCGAGGTGATCGCGGTCGGCGCGACGGACAAGGGCGACAAGCGGGCGTCGTTCTCCAACTACGGCTCGTGCGTGGACCTGTTCGCGCCCGGCAGCGGCATCACGTCCGCGTCGCACACCGGTGACACGGGGCGCGCGACGATGAGCGGGACCTCCATGGCGTCGCCGCACGTGGCGGGCGGGGCGGCGCTGTTCCTGGCGGGCGACCCCACCGCCGGCCCGGCGCGGGTCGCCGAGGCCCTGACCGGCGCGGCGACCCCGGACGTGGTCCGCAACGCGGGCAACGGCTCGCCGAACCGGCTGCTGCACACGGCGTCGTTCGGCGGGGAGAAGCCCGCTTGCGCGGGTGGTTCGAGCACGGAGGACGTGGCGATCCCGGACGCGGGCGAGGCCGTGACGTCGGAGATCGTGGTGTCCGAGTGCGACGGTCGCGGCACGGCGGCGACGTCGGTGAAGGTGGACATCATCCATCCGTACACGGCGGATTTGGCGATTGATCTGGTCGGTCCGAGTGGTGCGGTGTTCGCGTTGCGGGCGGCCGGTGGTGAGAACTCGGCGGACGGCGTCCACGAGACGTACAAGGTGGACACGTCGGCGGAGAACAGGAACGGCACGTGGAAGCTGCGGGTGAAGGACTCGTTCGCCTACGACGCCGGGACCCTCGACGCCTGGTCCATCACCTTCTGACCTCGGCGGACAGCGGTCAGGCCAGCGGGCGTCGGCCGGCGAAGCCGAGGTCCGCCCGGTGGTACCAGTCCAGGCCCCGGTCGCCTTCCAACCAGCACAGCAGCACCGGCACGCCGTCCAGCTCGGCCGGGAAGTCGACCAGCAGGGGAGCGAAGCCCTTCAGCTCGGCCCCGGTCGCCTGCACGGCGGTCATCAGGTCGTCCAGCCGGGCCTGGGCCGCCTTCAGCTCGGGCAGCCCGCCGAGGTCGGTCGGCTCGCCGCCGTTGAGGGAGGCGGCCAGCTCGGCCGCGTCGGCCCGCAGCGCGACGATCTCGGTGAGCACCGGCAGCAACCGGGCCAGCTCCTCGCGTGCCTCCGGCACGGTGAACACTGCCACCCCCACTCCGCGGCGCTCCACTCGTCGCCGCACAGGCTACCCGCGCGGCGGTCGGGTCGCGGCAGCGCTGCGCCGAGCAGCCGTTCGACGGGGGCACTTCGTCGTGCCGAGGGGACGGGGTCGGGGCCGCCCGGCGATCGGGCGGCCCCGACGGGGTCAGCGCAGCGGCGGCGAGGCGAGCTTCGCCAGCTCCAGCGCCTGCTCCGGCCACCAGCGGCCGGCGGCGGGCCCGCCCTGGCACTCGCCGTCCGACTCGCCCGGGCGCTTGATCCACAGGAACGCGTCCACGAGCGGGATGCCGGTGTTCGCGGTGGGCCGCTCGCCCAGGCCGCGGCCCGGCGGGTTGCACCAGTCGGTCTCGCCCTCGCCGGGCGTGTAGTGGCCGCGGCCGTTGCGGCTGGTGTCGAGCACGAAGTGCGTCATCTTCGACTTGCGCACCGGCATCGCGTCCAGCTCCTCGTCGGACGGGCACGTGGTGACGCCCTCCTGCGTGCGCAGGTAGAGGCACTTCGACACGCGCGTGCCGTACCGCACGAGGTCTTCGGTGAACCGGTAGTTGGACGTGTTGAGCGCGAACCCGTCCGCCCTGGTCACACCGCCCTTCAGCAGCCGGTTGACGATGCCGAGCTGCTGCCGCGGCTCGCCGTAGCCCGCGTCGTAGTCGTCGAGCGGCTGCCACGCGGAGTGGCCGGCGTCGAGGTAGACGCGGGTGTGCTTGCCGCGCTTGAGCACGTCCACCGCGTGGTTGATCTCGCGGAACCGCTGCGGCACCAGCTCCTCGTCCGGCCCGATCGTGCACCACGGCTCGCTGGTCAGCAGCGCCAGGCCGTCCGGCTCGACCACCACGACCGCCTTCTCGTCACCGATGCCGGCGGCGAAGGCCTCGATCCACTCCTTGTACTCCTGCTCGCTGCGCGCGCCGCCCGCGGACCACTGCGAGCAGTCCCGGTAGGGCACGAAGTACGCCACCAGCACGGGCACCTGGTCCTTCGCCCGCGCGGCCCGCACCACGTCGCGCACGGCGCGGCGCACCTGCTCGGCGCCCGCGGTCGTGAACCAGATCGCGGTCGGCTGCGCGGCCAGGGCCTGCATCAGCGCGGCGTCGGCGTCCCGGCCCTCGGCCCGCCACTGCGCGGCCTGCCGGGCGGCGTTGCCGTCCGGTTCGACGTAGAACGACGTGCCCTTGGGCAGGTGCGGCGGTCCCGATGCGCCCATCCGCGTCCCGACCTCCGCTCCGGCGCTGCTCGCGCCGATCAACGCGCTCACCAAGGCGATGCCGAGGACCAGTCCCGCGCGTCGCCGTCTCGCTCCGTTGTCCACTCGTCCGCTCCTCACGGGGCGCTTCCGGGAGCGCTCCCATAGGGACGACAGCATGGTTCGTCATGAGCTGGATCACAACCCCCGGACGCCCACGGGTCGGGATGGCGTGCCCCGCGGAGCGCGACGACCGAGTGGTCGGGCTGCCGGCGGGTCGTGTGGCACCACCTCGCACGACCGGCCGAGCGCCGCCCGCCCCCGGACCCGTCCGGGCCGGGTCACCGCTCCCGGACGACCACGCGGACGGACTTCAGCTCCGGGTCGCCGGGGTCGGGCAGCTGCATCCCGGCCGCCAGGCCGCTGCGCAGGTAGTCCAGCACCTCCTCGGTGATGACCTCGCCGGGCAGCACGGCGGGCGCGCCGGGCGGGTACGGGGTGATCATCTCGGCCGAGACGCGACCGACCGCCTGGCCCACGTCGACCTGCTCGACCTGCGCGAAGAACGCGTCACGCGGCAGCATCGCCGTCTCCAGCTGCAGCTCGTCCGGCGACGGCAGGTCGACCGGCTTCGGCGTGGGCAGCCCGTCGGCGGCGCGGACCAGCGCCTCCAGCGCGTCGAGCAGCGCCGTGGCGGTGCGCTCGTCGTCGGCGTAGGTGAACTGGGCGACGACGCGCCGGTGGTCGGACAGCCCGACCGTGACGCGCCGGTGCTCGCGCAGCCAGTCCGCCGCCTGGTAGCCGCTGATGCCCAGGCCGGACACGTCCACCACGATCTTGAGCGGGTCGAGGGACTGCGCCAGGCCCGGCCCGGTGAACTCGGCGTCGCCCATGACCGCCAGTCCGGGCAGCCCGTCGATCGCGGCGCGGGTGGTCCGGGCCAGCGCCAGCACGGCGGTGAGCAGGTCCTTGCCGTGTTCGACCATCTGCCGGCGCCAGCCGTCCAGCGTGGCGTAGACCAGGGAGGTCGGGCTGGTGGTGCCCAGCAGGTCCTCGCGGGCCTTGAGCACCGCCGGGTCCACCAGGTCGCCCTGGAGGTGGAACACCGAACTCTGCTCGACCGCCGAACCGGACTTGTGCACGCTCGTCACGACCACGTCCGCGTCGGCGTCCATGCCCCACGGCGGCAGGTCCGGGTGGAACGGCAGGTGCGCGCCCCACGCCTCGTCCACTTTACCGACCACAGCAGGGCAGAGATCGGCCTGACCTGCGCTTTCGCGACGATTGCATGTGTGTGTCGTGACCGACGACCACAGGCCCGAGCGAGTCGAACATCACCCGTTTGGAGGTCAGTCAGCGGCGAGGCTTGCCGATCGACAGCCGGTCGGCGAGTTCGGCCTCCAACTCGGCGACCCGCTTGTCTAGGAAGCGGTTGTTGTCGCGGGCGCCTTGCAGCCGCTCGGCCAGGCGTTGGCTGTCCTGGGTGATCTTGCGTATTTCCCGTTTGAGCGTGCTGTTCTCCGTGAGCAGCCGCTGGACACTGTCCACGGGCAGGTCGTGTTCCAGGTCGCGGATCTTCCCAAGAAGTTGGCCGATGTTGTTGCGCTGCAAGGAAATCTCTGTGTGAGCGTCCTTGAGCGCGGCCTCGGCGTTGAGCGCGCGTTGCCGCCAAGTCGCTTCGATGTGAGCTGCCTGCCCGGCTTCGTCGCGCGATCGCTGATCACTGGCCGCGGCCGTGCCCGCCGCGATGAGCGCGCGAGCCTCGACGTTCTGATAGAGAAACGTGCGAGAGACCTCAGCTCGACGAGCCACAGCGGCGATGGTCACACGGGCGCGCTCGCGCCGTATGTGCCGTAGCGCATCACGTACTCGTTCCAGCATCATCTCGGTGTTGGAGCGGCGGGCTTGGATGGCGGCCGTTGTCCGGCGTGAGGAGGCCATGCTGGTGCTCATTCGGCCTTCTCCGCAGCAGGCTCTGACTGGCCACTGCCGGCAGCCAGCCCGGCCAAGTCGTTGGCGTGGAACCCGGTGCTCCAGATGCGGTGGAAGTAGTCTTGGGGTCGACGCAGGTCCATGGTCAGGGCTTCCTCTAGCAACCCGAGGCCGGCGAGCGCCTTCTCTAGCCCTTCGATCGCGCGAGCGGTGGGTTCGAACACTTGATGTAGGTAGTCGGCTGTGGCGTCGTCAGGCGCACGTTCGGCGATGGACCGCCACTGCTCCTGTTTGCGCCGCCAGTAAAGCAGGTCCGCTCCCGACAGCACGAACTTGTCGCAGTTCTCGCAGTCAAGCTTCCAGGGGCACGCAGCACCGTCCACTACGGACTGGAAGGTGCAAAACCCACCTTGGGTCGGGGTACTGCGGCGCGACACGTCTACAGCCAGGGCCATCGCTTCTTCACGAGTGAGGGGTGTGCGATCACCGGATAGCAGTTCGCCAGGAGCAGGGGCGCCTGGTCCCGCAACCCACACGGTTTGCAGTACGTCTTCCAAGTCGGAATGCGTGACTTTCACGTAATGTTCGGCCATACGGTCGCTAACCTGACCAAGGTAGCGGCGAATGTGGGTCAAGCTCGCGCCTGCCCGTAGCAGGTTAGTGGCGAGTGTATGCCGCGCCTGGTGAGCAACAGCGTGTCCGAGATCGAGTTCGGTTACCCAACTCTTGAAGCTCTCACTGAAGTAGGCATACGAGATGGATTCGTCCTCGTTCGGGTTAAGAGTATTGGTGGGAAATAGGGCTATAGTCGCCCTTTCGGCGCCTGTGGGCATCCGCGCATGACGCTGTTCGAACCGAATCAGGGTCTTGCGGCGGCGTTCATCGAGTCGCATGTAAAGAGGCTCGGGGATGCGAATGGCATCGTCGTAGTTGCCAACCTTGGTCTGGTCATGCCATAGCATCGGCGGCCCGCGATAGCGACCTATGCAGTCGAGTCGCAGCTTCAGCACTTCGCTACTTCTGCGTCCGGTGTGGACAATCGTTTCCCATACGTCGCGCAAACCTCGATCGCGGGAATCGTATTGATCACTGAACTTCTGCAAGTTGGCTTCATCGGTCAAAATCCTGGCAGCCTCGTCAGTGAATGGAGCGCGCGATCGCCTAACTGCGGGTTCCCCATGGGGCAGGCTAGCGATGAAGCTCCTGCCGAGGCCGATGCGCTCAGTTCCGCCGGTCATGAGCGCATCATGAAAGAGCTTGCGACTATTGTTCAATACGAGTTGCCGAGTCAGATCGGTAACGATGGACGGCTTGCCATCCTTGCGAAATATACCTAGTGATGGCATATCGTGTCGCGCTCGATGCCTCTGGTCGGCGACAAATCGTTGTGCGTGCTCCTTGCCTAGCAGACTTGGCTCATGGCCACCCTTGGGCGCGTCAACCTCAAGAAATGCACTCAGCTCGACGACGGCACGACGCATGTTGTCAAATGGGCCTCGCGACCGGGGGCACTTGACGGACTCCAGCGCGGCGGCCATGTAATCCCAAAGCATGTCCCGCAACCATCGCTGGGTCACGCCGGTCAGATCATAGGTGCTCTCGACATAAGGAAACCGCCGGCCAAAATGATCAGTCTCGATAAAACCCGCCTCCTTCGTGTCCTGCCGGCTGTAGTAGATGCAAACCAGCCCATCGTTGATCTCCTTCCAAATTACGCGCGGCTTCCTCCCGACGAGTTTCGTACCTTGAGTTTCATCGCTGTAGTCGACATCGAGATCAAAGAGGGATGCGGCACGACGGTGACGAAGGTAATTGATCAGCTTTTGAAGGGCGTAGAGGTCCCAGGGCGACCGCCTCTTGACCTGAGTATGCGCGTAGAGGCCCCACTGGATTTCAGTCCTAACCAGTGGCTGAAGCCCTGTCAGGTTGACCACGCCAGGCCGACTGATCGGGTTCGCGCTCCTGCACCATCGGCAAAATTCGTGCTCGTCATCGTAATGGACGGAAGAAGGCGGGTCTTCGCGGTGTGGCGACTTCGGCACCACACCGCCTCCCGGTCGCCCCTGCTCGTTGTAATACGCTCGGTGCTGGTAACACAAACCCAGCGGTGACGCTGCCAACTCGACGCAAACGGTGACCTTGCAGGCGCCATAACCGGGAAATGGGATCTGCTCAATCAGCCAGTCATCGAACCTGTCCACCCCTTTGACGGCTTGCGCCTTCCATCGAAGGAAATGCCGGCGACAGAGTTGTGTAGATACGTCTCGGGCGGGACGATCGGGGCAGATACGACAACTTCTCATGCCCTCAAATGAACGGGGCAATGACTGGGCGGTGCGCAGGAAATCCGCGCGGCTCCTGTTTGCCTTCTTTGCGCTCCGCCACTGCTCCTCGTGAGCGGTGCAGATGTCCTGCGGATTTCGACGCACCCTTTCGCAGTCTTTCACAATGCATTGCCAAGCGTAAACCGGATGCAGTGGCGGAAAGTTGATTACATCCGCCCGGTACAGCACGTCAATTTTCGGACCGTTAATCAGTGCGGTAAGTAGCTCCAGGCGGTCGCGCTTGATTCTACTACTGTCATTGGAGAGAATTTTCAGCGGGATCAAGCCTGGCCCTCCCACACCTTAGTCAACGCCGCCGCGAACGCCCTATCGTGGACATCCACGTGGCCATAGATTTCATCGACCGTAGTGGCCGAGGCCCAGCCGCCAGCCTCTCTGGCAATCACGGCGTTGCCACCCGATGCGTCCAGTACGTTGGTCGCGAATCCATGACGAAAGGAGTGGGGACGAAGCTTGCCTAGACCCAGGCGGACCCCTGCTCGATGTAGCATCCCTCGCGCCGCCGAGGTAGCCCAAGGCTGGCCGCGGCGGAGGCCATGAAGCTGAACCAAGAACATGCCGTGTTCGACACTCTGCGGGTACTCGGTCGTCATGTAGGCGAAGTAGGTATGGATCATTGCCGGACTGGCCCTGCGGATCGTGCCGCCAAACACCGTGCCATCCTCGATTGCCCAAGGGGCTTTTGTTTTTACGCGAGCACGGTTGGCGTTGGTTTCCCGATGACAGATGTGCACATGTGGCGACACGCACTCTCCACAAGCGGCATTCTCGCGGAGGTGGAGGTCGACCAGGTGTAGCCCGCACAATTCGCCGATGCGGAATCCGCCGTCAGCTAGCCATGTGGCAACTAGCCGGTCGCGGGCAGTCGGCAGACTCTTCACCAGCTCCTGACGCGCTCCCTCGGGTGGCATTTTCGGATGGCGTCGCCGAACTGCCTTGGTAGGCGTGAGCGGGTTGGCGGGCATCTTCCCGCGGGCATGTCCAAGAAACGACCGTCGACGATCGGCCTTCGTAGGTAGCCGCTCGCGCGTGAACTCATCCGCCAAACTCTGGCGGATACCTTGTGAGCCTTGATATAGGTAGAAACTCTTCAGGCACGCAGCCGTGGTCTCCAGACTGCGTTGCCCATAAGCGCGCTTGCCCTGTCGCCATGACTGTCCGTACGGGCCAGCGAACTCAGCTCCGAGGGCGCCCATGTAGCGCTGCAAGTCTCGCATGGTGGCCGTCTCAGAACTCAGGCCCTCGAACTCCAGCCACCGTAGGTGATCGACCAACAGGTACGCGTAGGTGCGGGCCGTACCACCCTCGTGGGTACGCAGGAACCCGTCCGGCATCCAGGAGACCTGGCCGTCCGCCAAGACGACTGTGTAGGTGCGCCGCCCGTCGCCGCGCACCACCTCCTGGACCCGGATGTCGCCTACGACGACCCGACCACCCATGTGCTTCTCCAGCTCGCTTGCGGACGTCCCAGACAACGCGATCAAGATCGGTTAGGGCGCACGCTATGCGATGAGGAGGTAGATCAACAAACGTCACAGACACGTGGTGGCTAGGTCGGTTAAGTCCACGATCAGCGGCTTGCCGAACTCGTGGCACACCGCGGCGACGGCCCGGATGTCGCCGCACGTGCCGTAGTCGGTCGGGGTGACCAGCAGCATCCCCTTGGCCTCCGGCTCGGCCTCGAACAGCTCGCGCACCTGGTCCGGGCCGGGCGGGTGCGCCAGGTGCCGCTCGGCGTCCCAGTGCGGCGAGACCCACACCGGCGCGACGCCGCTCAGGATCAGCCCCGAGACGACGGACTTGTGCGCGTGCCGGGGCACGATCAGCTTCTCGTGCGGCCCGGCGACCGACAGCATGGCGCTCTTGACCGACAGCGAGCTGCCGCAGGTGGAGAAGAACGCGTGCTCGGCGTGCACGGCGTCGGCCATCAGCTCCTGGGCGTGCTGGATCACGCCCTGGCTCATCCGGCGGTCGTCCAGGCCGTTGAGCGAGATGACGTCGGAGGCGAACACCGCCTCGCCGACCACGTCGAGCACCCGCGGGTCCACGCCCCGGCCCTGCCGGTGCCCGGGAGGGGTGAACGAGAGGTAACCGCGTTCGTGGAACGCCTGGAGCGCTTCGAGCACCGGGGCTTTGCTGTGGTCCATGACCGGGGAGTAACCCGAACGGCCCGCCCTTGAACCGGCCCGCCATGGGCTCGGCGGACGAATCGTTGAGCCGTTCGGGGGTAGCCCTCCTGGCGAGAGGAGGACGATATGGCCAAGCAGCAGGTGAAGGGCAAGAAGGCCGGTGACCTGGCCGACCTGACCGTGGCCGAGCTCCGGCACAAGGCGTCCGAACTGGGTGTGGGCGGCGCTCACGGCATGCACAAGGACGAGCTGGTGCGCGCCGTCGCCGAGGCGATGGGCGGGCGCGGCGCGCCGCGCCCGCGCAGCGAGGACGACGCGGGCGGCGGCATCCGGGGCGGCAAGAAGTCGTCCAAGAGCCTGAAGTACGCCCAGGAGGTCACCTCGACCGACGACGAGCCCGAGCGCGCGGGCCGCAGCCTCGCCACCACCAAGCACGACGTCATCCGCAAGTGGGCCGAGGAGCGGGACGCCTCGCCGGCGACCGTGCCGGGGACCGGGCACGGCGACCACCTCGGCGTGCTGCGGTTCGACTTCCCCGGCTACGGCGGCGACAAGCTGCGCCACGTCAGCTGGGACGAGTGGTTCGACACGTTCGACCGGCGCGGGTTGAACTTCATCTACCAGGAGAAGCGCTCCGACGGTTCGCCGAGCAACTTCTTCCGCCTGGAGAACCCCGACCGCGAAGACGCCTGACCCCGAAGACCTCGCGCGCGGCCGGCGAGCCCCTCCCGGGGACGCCGGCCGCCGTTCCGCCGGTGTCCGGGGAGTCGGCGCGGGCCGGGGTCACACGGGCTCCACCGCGCCTCCCCGCACCGCCGCCCGGTCGAGCACCGCGCCCGTCAGCACCGCCGTGCTCTCCCGCACCGCGTTCCCCAGCACCGCGTCCGCCGGTGGCGTCGCGCCCTCCCGCACCGCGTCTTCCAGCGTCACCGCCTCTTCGAGCACCACCGCGGTGTCGAGCGCCGCCACCGCGCCGTCCGGTGCGGGGCCGTCCGCCGCGGGGCCGGTGCGCTGCGCCGGGATGTCCTCCAGCGGCGCGTGCAGCAGCGGGTCCGCCTCGGCCAGCAGCTCGCGCGCGCCCCGCAGCCCGGCGGCGATGCGGTCGCGCCGGTCGCGCAGCTCGTCCACCCGCTGCCGCGCCTCGGCCACGATCCGCCGCGCGTGCTCCTGGGCCTCGCGCACCAGCCGGTCCGCCCGCGCCCGGGCGGCGGCCTCCTCCGCGGCCATCGCCTCCAGCGACTCGGCCCGCCGCGCGTTCATCGCCAGCTCGAAGTCGACCCGGACCTCCTCGCGCAACGCCGCCGCCCGCTCGTCCAGCTCACGCCGCCGCTGCTCGGCCTGCCGCGTCGCGGCCAGCAGCCGCTCGCCGGCCTCCCGCATGAGCGTCCGGTGCTCGGCCTCGGCCTCCCGCCGCCGGGCGTCCAGCTCGGCGACGAGCCGTTCCGACCGCTCGCGCACCCGCGTCGCGGCCCGTTCCGCCGTGGCCCAGTGGCTGTCGGCGACGGCCCGCGCCCGCGCGGTGATCTCGGCCGCCTCCTCGTTCGCCAGCTCGGCCATCCGCCGCAGCCGCGCGGTCAGCGCTTCGGGGTCGATCGGCGTGCGGCTGATCCGGTCGATGTGCTCGCGCAGCACGCGGATCTCCGCGCGGGCGGTCTCGAGCTGGCGGGCCAGGTCGTCGGCGCGGGCCTCGGCCGCGTCGCGGTCGACCGCCAGCACGCGCAGCTCGCCCTCGGCGCCCTCCACGTAGCGCCGCACCTGGGCGCGGTCGTAACCCCGCCACACCACGTCGAAATCGGACCGCAAGGGCACCAGGTCCCCGTCCACCGCCATTGCCCGCAGCACCTCCCGTGATCGAAGTCATGTTCGTCGCGGCGGATGTTGCGCACCGCCCACGATCTTTGTTAGCACTCTGGGGCGAAGAGTGCCAACAGTCGTCAGCCCTGCCCGATCGGAGGTCGACTTGAGCAGCTTGCCTTCCGCCGCAACGCTTTCCCGCCAGGCCGTCCGCGACCGGTTGCGCGTCGCGCTCGTGGTCCCACCGTACTTCGACGTCCCGCCCAAGGCGTACGGCGGTGTGGAGGCCGTCGTCGCGGACCTCGCCGACTCGCTCGTGGCCCGCGGCCACTCGGTGACCCTGCTGGGCGCGGGGGAGCCCGGCACCAAGGCCGCCTTCGTCCCCGTGTGGGACCGCACGGTCCCCGAACGCCTCGGCGAGCCGTTCCCCGAAGTCGTGCACGCCGCCGCGGTCCGCCGGGAGGTCGAGCGGCTCGTGGCCGCGGGCGGGCTGGACGTCGTGCACGACCACACCCTCGCCGGGCCGCTCAACGCGCCCGCGTACGCCGCGCTGGGCGTGCCGACCGTGGCCACCGTGCACGGGCCCGTCGACACCGACATGCGCCGCTACTACCGGGAACTCGGCCGGGACGTCGGCCTGGTCGCGATCAGCGACCGGCAGCGCGAGCTGGCCCCCGAGCTGAACTGGGTCGGCACCGTGCACAACGCGCTGCGCCTGCGCGACTGGCCGTTCCGCGCGCGCAAGGAGGACTACGCGCTGTTCCTCGGCCGCTTCCACCCGGACAAGGCCCCGCACCTGGCGCTGGAGGCCGCGCACGCCGCCGGCGTCCCGCTCGTGCTGGCGGGCAAGTGCTCCGAGCCGATCGAGAAGGAGTACTTCGAGGCCGAGGTCCGGCCCCGGCTGACCGAGCACGACCACGTCTTCGGCGTCGCCGACGCGACCGAAAAGCGCAAGCTGCTGTCCGCCGCCCGGTGTCTTCTGTTCCCGATCCGTTGGGAAGAGCCCTTCGGCATGGTGATGATCGAGGCGATGGCCTGCGGCACGCCGGTGGTGGCGTTGCGCGCCGGAGCGGTGCCGGAGGTGGTGGTGGACGGCGTGACCGGGTTGGTGCGGGACGACCCCGAGGAGCTGGTGGCCGCGCTGCACGACGTGCGCGGACTGGACCCGGCGGCCTGCCGGGCGCACGTCGCCGCCCACTTCGACGTGGACGCCCTGGGCGAGGGCTACGAGGCCGCCTACCGCGAGGTCGTCGCCGGCGCGTCCGCCGACGGCTCGCTCACCGCGCTGCGCCGCGACTACGCCGCGCTGGACTCGGCGCTCGACCGGGTCTACGAGCGCAACGTCGACGGCGGGCCCGCCCTGCACGCCTCGGGGGACCGCGCGTGACCGCCGAGCTGCCACCGGACCCGCTCAACTCGGGCGAACCGGCGTTCGCGGGCGACGTCGGCGGCACCACGACCCTGGTCGAGGGCAGCACGTTCTGCCTGTCCACCGGCACCGGCGACATCGAGCCGGGCACACCGCACGGGCTGTTCTTCCGCGACGCGCGCGTGCTGTCGCGGTGGCAGCTCCGGCTGGACGGCCGCGCGCCGCACCCGCTGTCGGTGTCGCACCCCGAGGCGTTCGCGGCGCGGTTCGTGCTGCGCCGCCCGCCGGCGCCGGGCCTGGCCGACAGCACCCTGCTGCTGGTGCGCGAACGGCTCGTCGGCGACGGCATGCGCGAGACGATCACCGTCGACAACCTCGGCCGCGAGGCCACCGCCGTGCGGCTGGAGCTGCACGTGGACGCCGACTTCGCCGACCTGTTCGCGGTCAAGGAGGGCCGGACCGCGCACGGCGGCTCCGACGCCACCGCCACCGGCCCCGAACTCGTGCTGCGGGACCGCAAGGACGGCTCGCGCGGGGTGTCGTTCACCGCCACCTCGGAACCCGTGGTCCTGCCCGGCGCGCTGAGCTGGCACGTGGTCGTGCCCGCGGGCGGCCGGTGGTCCACGGAGGTGGTCGTGCAGCCCACCGTGGCGGGCCGGCCGGTGCAGCCGCAGTTCCACCGGGGCGAGCGGATCGAGGCCAGCGGGCCGGCGCGCAAGATCCGGGCGTGGCGCGCGGCCAGCACGCTGGTCACCGCGAGCGACCCGGTGCTGACGGGGGTGCTGCGCCGCACGGAGGGCGACCTCGGCGCGCTCCAGATCCACGACCCGGCCCGCGACGGCAGGCCGTTCGTCGCCGCCGGCGCGCCGTGGTTCATGACCCTGTTCGGCCGCGACAGCCTGCTCACCGCGTGGATGGCGCTGCCGCTGGACGTCGGCCTGGCGCTGGGCACGTTGCAGACCCTGGCCGAGACGCAGGGCAAGGTGGTCGACCCGCTGACCGAGGAGGAGCCCGGACGCGTCCTGCACGAACTGCGGCTCGGCCCGGACAGCACGGCCGTGCTGGGCGGCAACCACTACTACGGCACGGTCGACGCCACGCCGCTGTTCGTGATGCTGCTGGCCGAGTGCTGGCGGTGGGGCGCGGACCCGGCCGTGGTGCGCTCGCTGCTGCCCGCCGCCGACGCCGCGCTCGCGTGGGTCGACCGGTACGGCGACCGCGACGGCGACGGGTTCGTGGAGTACCGCCGCGCCACCGACCGCGGCCTGGTCAACCAGGGCTGGAAGGACAGCTTCGACGGCGTCAACGACGCGTCCGGCCGCCCCGCCCTCCCGTCGATCGCGTTGTGCGAGGTCCAGGGGTACGTGTACGCGGCGTTCCTGGCGCGGGCCGAGCTGGCCGAGGGCTTCGGCGACGAGGCGACCGCCGCCCGCCTGCGCGCCCGCGCCGAGGAGCTGCGGCAGCGGTTCGCCGAGGCGTTCTGGCTGCCCGACCGCGGCTGGTACGCCGTCGCGCTCGACGGGCGCAAGGAGCGGGTGGACGCGCTGACCAGCAACACCGCCCACTGCCTGTGGACCGGGATCGCCACCGACGAGCACGCGGCCGTGCTGATCCGGCGGCTGGCCGAGCCCGACATGGACACCGGGTACGGCCTGCGCACGCTCGCGTCCTCGATGGGCGCGTACAACCCGATGAGCTACCACAACGGGTCCGTGTGGCCGCACGACACCGCCATCGCGGTGGCCGGGCTGCTCCGCTACGCCCACCTGCCGGGCGCGGTGGACCTCGCGCACCGGCTGGCGGACGGCCTGCTGGACGCCGCCGCCTCGTTCGGCGGACGCCTCCCTGAGCTGTACTGCGGCTTCGCGCGCGACGACTTCAGCCCGCCCGTGCCCTACCCGACGTCGTGCTCGCCGCAGGCGTGGGCCAGCGCGTCGCCGCTGCTGCTGGTCCGGGCGTGCCTCGGGCTGGAGCCGCACGTGCCCCGGCGGACGTTGACCACCCGGCCGCACCTGCCCTCGCGGTGGGGCGAGCTGACGTTGACCGACCTGCGGCTCGGCGACGAGACCGCGCACATCAGCGCGACGGGGGAGAAGGTCGCGGTGTCCGGCCTGTCCGCCGACTGGACCACCTGACGCCCGGCCCCGGTCCTCGGGGTGGTGCGCGGACGCCGTGCCGCTCGGCGCGAGGGGCACGGCGTCCGGTCCGTTCGGGGAGGGCGGCTCGTCCGGCGGGGGCGGTCCGTCCGGCGAGGCGTGTCCACCTCGTCTGGCGTGTCCGCCTGGTCCGGCGAGGGCGGCTGGTTCGGCGGGGCGTGTCCGCCTGGTCCGGCGAGGGTGGCTCGTCCGGCGGGGCGTGTCCGCTCAGCCCGGCGAGCGGGGTGTCCGGTTCGGCGAGCGGGCCGCCCGACACGTGGCCGTGCGATCGGGCGGCGTCACGCCGGCGCGGCGGGTTTGCCGCACGCGTCCAGCCGGCTCCTGAGCCGGTCCACCTCGGCGCGTGCGGCGGCCAGCGCGTCCTCCAGCTCCAGGATGCGCGTGGTCGCGGCCAGGGAGTGGCCCTGGTCGAACAGCGCCCGCGCCCGGTGCGCGAGTTCGAGCTGCCGGCGGCTGTAGCGGCGGTGCCCGGCCGAGGAGCGGTGCGGGCGGACCAGCTCGGCGGTGTCCAGGCTGCGCAGGAACGCCTGCCGCACGCCGAGCAGGTCGGCCGCCTGGCCGATCGAGTAAGCCGGGAAGTCCACGTCGTCGAGTTCGTGCAGGGCCACGACGGGCGACTCCGTTCTCTGGTAGTGACTGCTTGACACAACTTACAGTGGCGGCTATAAGAAAGATATATCGGTCAATGACCTGGTGAACGTGGCCCGGGAGTGATCGACGTGAACGGTGTGCTCGGCGCGGTCGGCTTCGCCGACCTGGTCCTGGCGGACCAGGGCTGGGTCGAGGCCGAGTTCGACGCGATCGTGGCCGCCAACTTCGGCGTCGCGGACCGTCCCCGGCCGGCGGCGCGGCGGCCGCCGCGGGAGCGCGGCGTCCCCGACCGGCTCGCCGGCCGCGACACCGGCCGCCCGGCCCCGCCGCCGCACCGGGTGCACCCCCGCGAGCGGTCTCCTCCGCCGTGCCGCGTGGTCGGTGTGGCAGTTCGGACTCGACAGGGAGGTGACCCGCGACGGGGGTTCGACCCGTTCGGCGAGGTGGCTCGCCCCCACCGGTTTCCGGGTGACGATCGACCCCGGCCCGCGCCTCGTGGCGCGATCGGGCGAGCACCACGGGTTTGAGCCCCCGATGGTGTGTGAATCCACTCCTGAACGTCGTACCCGTCCGCCCGCTGCGACGCTTGTCGCAGCGGGCGTCGTCCTGCCCGCGCCGTTGTGGAGGATCACGCTGATGAGCCTGGAGAAGCCCTGGAACGACGTCCCGGACCAGTTGCGCCCCGCCGAGCCGGAGACCGACGCCGGGGTCGTCGACGAGGAGGCCGCGGTGGGCCGGGCGCGGCCCGAGCCGGAGCCGGAGGTGCCCGAGGCGGACCCGGCGGACGTGGCCGACCAGCACCGGGTCGTGCCGCTGCCCGACGACGGGCCGACGTCGGACGACGTCTGGTAGCCGTTCAGCCGGAGAGGTCGGTGACCGCGTCGAGGAGGGCGGGGCCGTCGAGCAGCACGCGGTCGTTGTGGTCGGCCCCGGGCACCTCGACGGCCCGCCCGCCCGCCGCCCGCGCCACCGCGCGGCTCTGCTCGGGCGGGACGATCGAGTCGGCGGTGCCGTAGACGACGGTGACCGGCGCGTCCACCCGCGCCACGTGCCGCTCGGTGGCGAACTCGTCCAGCAGCAGCCACCGGACGGGCAGGAACGGGTAGTGCCGCGCGCCCACGGCCGCGAGGTCCGTGAACGGCGAGCGGAGCACGAGGCCCGCCGGCGGGTGCTCGGCGGCCAGCTCCGCGACGACCGCCGAGCCGAGGCTCTCCCCGAGGTACAGCAGCCGGTCGGGCGGCACGCCCGCGTCCCGGACCAGGAACTCGCGGGCCGCGCGCACGTCCAGCGCCAGGCCGGCCTCCGTCGGGTCGCCGGGGTTGCCGCCGTAGCCGCGGTAGTCCAGCAGCAGGACGGACAGGCCGCGGGCGGTGAGGGCGCGGGCGAGCGGGGCGCGGAGCAGGCGGTTCCCGGCGTTGCCGGGCGCGACGAGCACGGTGGCGCGCGACCGGTCGACCGGGAAGTGCCAGGCGGCCAGCCGCAGCCCGTCGCCGGTGGTCACCGTGACGTCCCGGCCGCCGTCGAGCACCTCCGACGCGGCCGGCAGCGGACCGCCGGAGGGCAGGAACACCAGCTTGCGCTGGAACGCGAACGCGCCGCCGAACACCACGACCACGATGATGGCGACCACCGCGAGCCCCGACAACACGCGCCTGCGCACCCGACCATCATGCGCGCCCGTGCCGCTGCCGCGACGCTCCGGGCGGTCGGTCAGGTGTGCCGTGGCGAGGTCGCCCGTTCGGCGTTGCGGGCGTGGGCGGGCGGTCGGTCAGGTGCGCCGTGGCGAGGTCGCCCGTTCGGCGTTGCGGGCGCGGGCGGGCGATCGGCCCCCGGCGGCCCGGCGCAGGGGTCAGGGCGAGGTGGTCGGCGTCGGCCCGGTGGTGGTCGAGGGCGTGTCGGCGGACGAGGACGTGGTCGGGTCCGGCCGTTGGGTGAGCGTCGGCGTCGGCACCGGGTTGGCGGTGGACGTGACCAACGGCTGCGGTTCGTCCTGGGTCGTCACGCCGCACGCGCTCACCAGGAGCGACACCGCCAGCAACACCGCCACGACCTTCATCGCGCACCCTCCGGCTTCATCGCGCGCCCTCCGGCACCTCGACCACGAACCGCGCGCCGCCGCCCGGCCGGTCCTCCACCCACACCGCGCCCCCGTGCCGCTGCACGTGCTGCGCGACCAGCGCCAACCCCAGCCCGCTGCCGGTGTCCGCGCCCCGCCGCCCGGCCCGCGCGCCGCGCGCGAAGCGGTCGAAGACGCGCTCCCGCAGCTCCGGCGGCACCCCCGGGCCGGCGTCGTCCACCTCGATCCGCGCCTTGCCGCCCTGCGAGAACACCCCGATGCGGACCACCCCGCCCGCGTGCCGCTCGGCGTTGTCGAGCAGGTTGTCGACGACCCGGTCCAGCCGCCGCCGGTCGCCCAGCACCTGCGGCGGCGGGGAGCCGGTCTCCAGCGGCACGGGGCCGCCCGGTCGGGCCGCCACCACGTTGCGCACCAACGCGACCAGGTCGATCGTCTCCAGCGTGGGGTCGTCGACCTGCTGGTCGGTGCGGGAGATCTCCAGCAGGTCCACCACCATCCGCGCGAACCGGTCCACTTCGGACGTCAGCAGGTCCAGCGCCTGCCCGGCGGTCCCGGGCACCTCGGCGCGCCGCCGGCGCAGCACCTCGGCGGCGTTGACCATGGTGGTCAACGGCGAGCGCAGCTCGTGGCTCACGTCGCCCGCGAACCGCGCGTCGCGCCGCACCCGCTGCTCCAACGCGTCCGCGGTCGCGTTGAACGTCCTCGCCAACGACGTCAGGTCGGGGTCGGTCTGGGTGGGCAGCCGCGCGCCCAGGTCGCCGCCCGCGATCCGGGACGCGGCCTTGGTCAGCGCGGTCAACGGGCGCAGCGCCCGCCGGCTCGCCCACGAGCCCAACGCGACCCCGAGCAGGCCGCTGGCCACGGTGACCGCCACCAGCAGGGCGCTGAGGAACCGGAACGTGCGGTCCAGCTGCGCCAGCGGCGCCAGCTCGACGTACGCGCCGTCGGTCGAGCCGATCGGCAGCGTCACGGCCAGCACCGGGATGCCGTCCGCGACGAGCCGCTGCGCGGCGGGCGTGCCCGCGCGGCCCAGGTCGACCAGCCGCCGGGGCAGCACCCGCGCGTCCACCTGCCGCCCGCTGGTGAGCACCTGGCCGCCGTGGAACAGCAGCACGGTGGAGTCCGGGCCGGTGGTCAGGCCGGTCAGCAGCCCGGTCAGCCCGTCCGAGCCGGCCCCGAGCGCCGCGTCGACCAGCCGGACGTTGACCTCGGCCTGCCGCACCGCGCTCTGCTCCCGCTGGCGCAGCATGTACCCGGAGGTGAGGTTCCAGATCGCCGCGGCGACCGCGCTGGTCAGCAGCACCGAGCCCAGCCCCATGACCAGCGCGACCCGCCAGCGCAGCGAGAACCGCGGCATCACGGGTCCATCCGGTAGCCCGCCCCGCGCACGGTCACCACCAGCGTCGGCTCGTCGGGGTTCGCCTCGACCTTGCGGCGCAGCCTGCGGATGTGCACGTCGAGCAGCCGCGTGTCGCCGAAGTAGTCGTAACCCCACACGCGCTGCAGGAGCTGCTCCCGGGTCACGATCCGGCCCTGCGCGGACGCCAGCTCCACCAGCAGCCGGAACTCGGTGCGCGTCAGGTGGACCTCGCGCCCGCCGCGCTGCACCGTGCCCACGTCCGGCCGGATCTCCAGCTCGCCGATGCGGATCACCTCGGTCTGCCGGGCCCCGCCGCGCCGCCGCAGCAACGCCCGGATCCGGGCCGCGAGCACGCTCGCCACCAGCGGCTTGGTCACGTAGTCGTCCGCGCCCGCCTCCAGGCCCTCGATCACGTCCGCGTCGTCCGCCCGCGCGGTCACGATGATGATCGGCAGGTCGCCGCGCGCCCGGAGGGTGCGGCACACCTCCAGGCCGTCCACGCCGGGGAGCATGAGGTCCAGCAGCACCACGTCGAACGTGGCGGTCTCCAGCAGGTCGAGCGCTTCCTCGCCCGACATCACGCCGCTGACCGCGAAGCCCTCGTCGTCCAGGGCCAGTCCCAGCGCCTGGCGGATGTGCTCGTCGTCCTCGACCAGCAGTACGGACAAGTCCATCGGTTCGGGATCCTCGTGTCGGGGTGGCACCCAGACTGCCCGACCGCCACCCCCCGCGCAGGTTTCGCAAGATGATCGCAAGGTTCGGCGCGGTGGTTCCGGGCCGCCCCGGCGCGGGTCGCCACCACAATCGCCGGGTGCACGACCCACCGGCCTCCCGCGGCCGGCGGCGCCCCGCCCCGACGAGGAAAGTCGGTACCCGCGCTGTGACGGCCATCCCCGGTGACCACGACGTGTCCCAGCTCGTCCTCATCTGCGACCACTGCGGACGTGCGCACGACCGGACCGACGCGACGTGGAGACCGCTGTGGGCCGACGCGGTCGCCGCCGGGTGGCGGGGTTTGGCCCGGCCCGTCGGGCCCCATTCCTGCTTCCGCTGCGCCGACTGACCGACCGCGGTCCGCCACCAGGCGAAACGGCACCGTTCCGTCCTGTCCGGACGACCTTCCGGCGGCGTCGCCGCGCCCCGGCTCCGATACAGTACGGGGGTAGGGTGCGGCCACCGTCCCGTCGGCACGTGATCGCCGTCACCCGGCCCGGCCCCCCGGTTGACTCGGGTACCCCCTGGGGGTATGAATACCGGTGACGGCGCCACGCCGGGACGCGGCGAGCGGCCGAAGGGAGTGGGACATGCGGGGGTACACCTCGGACAAGGACGACGTCCTCAAGCGCCTGCGCCGGGTCGAGGGCCAGGTCCGCGGGTTGCAGCGGATGGTGGCGGACGACGAGTACTGCATCGACGTCCTGACCCAGATCGCGGCGGCCACGAAGGCCCTGCAGGCGGTCTCCCTGGGCCTGCTCGACGGCCACCTCCGCCACTGCGTCGCCGACGCGCTCGCGGAGGGCGGCGAGGGCGCCGACGCCAAGGTCCGCGAGGCGAGCGACGCGATCGCCCGCCTGGTGCGGTCCTGAAACCGACCGACGAACGAGGAGCACCACGATGGCCGAGTCCACTTTCACCGTCACCGGCATGACCTGCGGGCACTGCGTGGCGTCCGTGACCGAGGAGGTCACCAAGATCGACGGCGTGACCGGTGTGGACGTCGACCTGCCGACCGGCGCGGTCAAGGTGACCAGCGACACCCCGGTCGCCGAGGCGGACGTGCGCGCGGCCGTCGAAGAGGCGGGTTACGCGCTCGCCGGCTGAACCGGCCGCCGGGGAACGACACGGCACGGCACGACCGCGGCACCACCGGCGGTACCCGGTGGCGTCGCACGAGCACCAACGGCACAGCGGCCGAACCGGAGCCCGCCGCGAGGCGGGCTCCACCAGTCTCGAGGACCTGATGAACACAGCAGCGAAGCTCTCCGCCTACGGTGCGGTGGTGGCCCTGGTCGCCGGTGGCGCCTGGGCCGCCGGTGGCGCTGTCGGTCCCTTCGCCGTCCCGACCGCCGCGAGCGGTCACGACGGCGCGCCCGGCGCCGAGGACGCCGGGCACGGGGACGACCACAGCGGCGCCGTCGCGGGGAACGCGCAGGACCAGCCCGCGGGGCTGGCGTCGTCCAGGGGCGGTTACACCCTCGCGCCCACCGACACGACGCTGACCGCGGGGACCAACTCCTTCTCCTTCCGCGTCCTGGGGCCCGACGGCGCGGCGGTCACCGCCTTCGACGTCGAGCACGACCGGCGCATGCACCTGATCGCGGTCCGCCGCGACACGTCCGGCTACCGGCACGTCCACCCGGAGATGGCGCCGGACGGCACGTGGACGACGTCGCTCGACGTCGCCGGAGCGGGCTCCTACCGGGTGTTCGCCGACTTCACGCCGACCGGTGGCGAGGCGACCACGCTCGGTGTCGACGTCGAGGCGGCCGGCGCGTACGAACCGCGCACGCACCCGTTGTCGCGGGAAGCCGAAGTCGACGGCTACCGCGTGCGACTGGACGGTGACCTGGTGCCCGGTCGCAGCTCGCCGGTGCGGTTGACGGTGAGCAAGGACGGCGCGCCGGTGACGGACCTGGAGCCGCACCTGTCGGCGTACGGTCACCTGGTGGCGTTGCGCCAGGGCGACCTGGCCTACCTCCACGTGCACCCCGAGGGCGCTCCAGGCGACGGGCGGACGCCCGCCGGACCGGAGATCGCGTTCGTCGCCGAGGTGCCGTCGGCGGGCGGCTACCGGCTGTTCCTGGACTTCCGGCACGACGGGGTCGTGCGCACGGCCGAGTTCACCGTCGCCACCGCGGCGGACCACGACGACGAGGAAGGGCACGGTCATGGCTGACGCGCAGGTCGAACTGGCGATCACGGGCATGACGTGCGCCTCGTGCGCGGCGCGCATCGAGCGCAAGCTGAACAAGCTCGACGGCGTGACCGCGACGGTGAACTACGCGACCGAGAAGGCGCGCGTCACGTTCCCGGCGGACGTGGATCCCCGGACCCTGGTGGAGACCGTGGAGGCCGCCGGCTACCAGGCCGCGCTGCCCGCGGTCGAGACGGCGGACCCGGAGCCCGAGTCCGAAGTGGACCCGACCGCGGCGCTGCGGCAGCGGCTCGTCGTCTCGGCGGCGCTGTCCGTGCCGGTGGTGCTGCTCGCGATGGTCCCGGCGCTCCAGTTCACCTACTGGCAGTGGATCTCGCTGGCGCTGGCCGCGCCGGTGCTGGTGTGGGGCGCGTGGCCGTTCCACCGGGCCGCGTGGACGAACCTGCGGCACGGCGCGGCCACCATGGACACGTTGATCTCGATGGGCACGATCGCGGCGTTCGCGTGGTCGTTGTACGCGCTGCTGTTCGGCACGGCGGGCGTGCCGGGCATGACGCACCCGTTCGAGCTGACCATCTCCCGCACCGACGGCGCGGGCGCGATCTACCTGGAGGTCGCGGCCGGGGTGACGACGTTCATCCTGGCGGGCCGCTACTTCGAGGCGAGGTCCAAGCGGCGGGCCGGCGCGGCGCTGCGGGCGCTGCTGGAGCTGGGCGCGAAGGACGTCGCCGTGCTGCGGAACGGCCGCGAGGTCCGCGTCCCGGTGGGCGAGCTGGCGGTCGGCGACCGGTTCGTGGTGCGGCCGGGCGAGAAGATCGCCACCGACGGCGTGGTGGCCGAGGGCAGCTCGGCGGTCGACGCGAGCATGCTGACCGGCGAGTCCGTGCCGGTCGAGGTCGGCCCCGGGGACGCGGTGGTCGGCGCGACGGTCAACGCGGGCGGCCGGCTGGTCGTGCGGGCGACCCGGGTCGGGGCGGACACGCAGCTCGCGCAGATGGCCAAGCTGGTCGAGGACGCGCAGAGCGGCAAGGCGGAGGCGCAGCGGCTGGCGGACCGGATCTCGGCGGTGTTCGTGCCGATCGTGATCGCGCTGGCCGTGGGCACGCTGGCGTTCTGGCTCGGCGCGGGCGGCGGGGTGTCGGCGGCGTTCACGGCGGCGGTCGCGGTGCTGATCATCGCGTGCCCGTGCGCGTTGGGGCTGGCCACGCCGACGGCGTTGCTGGTCGGCACCGGGCGCGGCGCGCAGCTCGGCATCCTGATCAAGGGGCCGGAGGTGCTGGAGTCGACCCGCCGGGTGGACACCGTGGTGCTGGACAAGACCGGCACCGTGACCACGGGGCGGATGGGCCTGGTGTCCGCGCACGTCGCGGCCGGCGTCACCGAGGACGAGGCGTTGCGGCTGGCCGGGGCGCTGGAGCACGCGTCGGAGCACCCGATCGCCAAGGCGGTCGCGGCCGGCGCGGCGGAGCGGGTCGGCGACCTGCCCGACGTGGAGGACTTCCGCAACCTGGAAGGGCTCGGCGTGCAGGGCGTGGTCGACGGGCACGCGGTCGTCGTCGGGCGGGAGCGGCTGCTGGCCGAGTGGGGCGTGCACCTGGACGGCCCGCTGGCCGAGGCCAAGCGCGCGGCCGAGGAGCAGGGCCGCACGGCGGTCCTGGTCGCCTGGGACGGCGAGGCGCGGGCGGTCCTGGTCGTCGCGGACACCGTGAAGCCGACGTCGGCGGAGGCCGTTCGGCAGTTGCGCGGCCTGGGGTTGACGCCGGTGCTGCTGACCGGTGACAACGAGGCGGCGGCCCGCGCGGTCGCGGCGGAGGTCGGGATCACCGAGGTGATCGCCGAGGTGCTGCCGCGCGACAAGGTGGACGTCGTCGCCCGCCTCCAGGGCGAGGGCAAGGTCGTCGCGATGGTGGGCGACGGCGTGAACGACGCCGCGGCCCTGGCCAAGGCGGACCTGGGGCTCGCCATGGGCACCGGGACCGACGCGGCGATCGAGGCGAGCGACCTGACGCTGGTGCGGGGCGACCTGCGTGCGGCGGCGGACGCGATCCGGTTGTCGCGGCGCACGTTGGCGACCATCAAGGGCAACCTGTTCTGGGCGTTCGCCTACAACGTGGCCGCGCTGCCGCTGGCGGCGGCCGGGCTGCTCAACCCGATGATCGCGGGCGCGGCGATGGCGTTCTCGTCGGTCTTCGTGGTGTCGAACAGCCTGCGGCTGCGCGGTTTCCGCGGCACCGCGACCACGACTCACCCGACCGACGCCGCCGGGTCCACTCGCGACAAGGTCCCCGCCACCCTCTCCTGACCACGAGAGTCCAACGTTCGCGTCACGAGAGTCCAACGCTCACGGCACCCGAATTCAACGCTCGGCGTTGAACTCACGGCTCGTGAACGTTGGACTCTCGCGCGGTGAACGTTGGACTCTCGCGCGGTGGGCGTTGGACTCGGCCGGCACGCGGTGCGGCGCGGTAGGTCCGCGGCCCGGTGATGTGGCCGATGTGCTTGCGCCGCAACGACACCAGGTGCTCGACCGCGAGCCGCGCGCCGCCCTCGTCGTCGGCGATCACGGACAGGTCGGCCGGGTCGCTGGACTCGCAGTGGACGTAGACGACCGGCACCGGGATGTCGCGGGTCGGCGACGGCCGCACGTCGTTGTCGTCGCCCAGGACGATGAACCCGTCGACCTGCCGGGCCGGCAGCGTGCCGATGTAGTGCCGGCGGCGGATCGCGTCACCGCGCGCGTCGCACAGCAGCACCGACATCCGCTCGTCGGCCAACGCGTTCTCCACGCCCGGCAGGATCGGGATCGCGAACCGGCCGCCCAGTTCGTCGGTGAGCAGCCCGACGGTGCGGGTGCGCCCCGAGATCAGGCCGCGGGCCAGGGCGTTGGGCTGGAACGACAACTCCGCCGCAGCACGCGTTCCCGCGTGGCGGGCGCGACCTGGTCCCGAACGTTGACGGCCTTGGACGCCGTGGAGATCGACACCCCGGCCGGCCGAGGGGCACCGCATCGGGTCGCCGCCTGTCCATTGAAAGCCTTTCGAAACGTTTGTCGAACGTCGAATCGACTGTAGTAGCTCGTCAACACCGGGTTAGCCATGGTGGCGCACGGCTTCGGGCGTCCACAAGGACGATTGCCGAAAAGGTTTTCGGCTGCCAGAGTGCTGACTGGGCACACCGACCGCGGGGAGGCACGCAGATGACGGTGACGTCGCCGGGCACCACGGCTGTCGGGGGACGCCCGCTCGTGCCGTCACGCGGGAGGCTGCTCGGCCGGGACGAGGTGCGCGTCACCTGGTCACCGTGGCCCGCCGGGTCGCGGACCACGTGTGCGAGACGTCCGGCCCGGACGGCACGTCCGCCGTGTGCGGCCACCCCGGGTTCGAGGCGGCTTCGGTGGAGCAGGCGCGCGTCACGGGGGAGCGGCATGCCGGCCTGGCGGCTGCTGCCGGCCACCGGCGACGGCCGGTACGACGAGGTGATCGAGCGAATCCTCCACAACGTGGTCGTCACCCGAGGCCGCCGTCAGGTGCCGGGCGGCGACATCGTCGTGTGCCGGGCGTTCGCGGTCGGCGAGGAGGTCCGGCTGGAGTTGCCCGCGCGGCCCCGCTTCACCGCCGCCGACCCGAGGATCGACGCCACGCGCGGCTGCGTGGCCGTCGAGCGCGGGCCGCTGGTGTGCTGCGCCGGGGCGCTCGCCGACCGCCGGACCGCGCCGCTGCGCCTCGTGCCCTGCCACCGCTGGGCCCGCCGGGGCCCGTCCACCATGCGGGTCCGGTTGCCGACCGCCTGACCGGGCCGCCCGCTCCCCGATCTCCGCCGCCATGCAACGCAGTCACGTCGGAGCAACGGCAACCGGAAGGAGGATCGCAGTGTCGCGGTCCTGGAAGAGAGCAGTGCTGGGCGGGCTGGTGCTCGCCCTGGCGTTCGGCGGCGCGGGCGTCGCGCAGGCCGGGCAGTCGCGGGACGTCGCGGTCGCCGCCAACCCGGCGACCTGGAGCCCGCCGGCGAACCTGGTGACCCCGCTGAACCAGGTGTGGTCGCACCAGGAGAGCACCTACGGCAACCTGTACGGGTTCCGCAACTACGGCTGGGACCAGGTGTTCGTCAACGGCGGCTACCTGAACTTCTGCGTGCGGTGGGACTCGTCCGCGCCGGTCAGCGCCTCGCTGCGCGACCGCGTCCACGCCAAGCTCGCCGAGCAGTACGGGAAGTGGATGGACCTCATGGTGGGCCACAACAACTGGCCCTA
The DNA here is from genome assembly GCF_053601135.1 of Actinosynnema sp. NPDC004786. NCBI lineage: Bacteria > Bacillati > Actinomycetota > Actinomycetes > Pseudonocardiales > Pseudonocardiaceae > Actinosynnema > Actinosynnema sp. NPDC004786. Next base: position 101,888 of record NZ_JBSGBG010000023.1, read on the forward strand.
CGCCGAGGTGCCGGTCAGGGTGGTCGGCTGGGCGGTCCGCGACCGCGCCACGTTGCAGTGGACGGACAACTCGGTCGACATCTACGTCAACAACATCCGGGAGAACGCGCCGCAGTGCGCCGAGCCGTGCGGCCGGTTCTTCGTCCGCGACGGCCAGTACCGCAACTGCCCGGGCGGCGTGGCGCGGCACTACGACCAGTCGCTGTGGCTGACCGCCGGGATGGGCGGCGGCGCGGGCGGCGACTGGGGCCAGCGCCTCGGCAGCGAGTACTTCGTGAACAACCTGGGCTCGCCGAACGTGCACATCCTGCTGCACGAGATCGGCCACACCTTCGGGCTGGACGACTTCTACGACTGGACGCCGTCCGGTGTGGGCGGCTTCCTCATGAAGGCGGGCAGCGCGAGCACGATCACGGAGTTCGACGCCTGGATGTTCCGCGACTGGTGGCGGCACCTGAAGAGCCGCTACGGCCGCTGATCGCCGACGACCGGTGCCCCGCGCCCTTCCCGCGCGGGGACACCGGTCCCGCCGCACGCGTTCCCGCCGGCGGCCGGACCTTCCCGGTCCCAGTAGAGGTAGGACTGGCCGTCGTCGTCGGACGACGCGGACCCGGTCGGCCTGCCGGGGGTGCGGGTCTTCGGGTGACGAACGGGGGACCGGCCGCGGCCGGTCCCCCGTTCCCGCGGCGGTGTCAGCAGCCGCCGCAGTTGTAGTAGGTGACGTCCCAGTGGTTGCTCTCCAGGTAGTAGACGTTCCCGGAGCCGGACTGCCACTTGTTGCCACCGATGTAGCCGAACGTGCCGCGGATGTAGTTGCCCAGGCAGGTCGACAGGCTGAAGTCGAGCTTGTAGCCGTTCCAGTGGCTGTAGGTGCCGCTGGCGTGCCCGGTCTCGGTGCCGCCGGTGATGTTCAGGGCGCAGCCGGTGGCCCGCTTGAGCGTCTCCGCGCCCTGCACCGTGGTCAGGTTGATCTGCTCGAACGACGTGCAGGTGGAGTTGTTGCGGTCGCTGCACCCACCGCTGGACGACCACGTGATGCCCGCGGTGCGGAAGCGGGACGCGGCCTGCGAGTGGCTGAGCTTGGTGACCAGCGCCGTGACCGGGGTGTCGGCGGCGGGGGCGAAGACGGTGTCCTCGACGGCCTGGGCGGGCGCCGCCGCGGCCGTCGTCGCGCCGGTGACGGCGAGCAGTGCGGTGGCCGCGGCCACGAGTGCGGCGCGGAATCGTCCGGTGCGCATGGGGGAGGTCCTTTCGACGGCAGGGATCGTCGGATTCGCAGCTTAGGTGTCCGCTTGTCACCGCACAGCGGCCAAGTGGGAGATTTTCCGACAGAACAGGCCGTGGTATGGGAGTTCGCCGGGAAACCCGTTCGGCGGGAGGCGCCCGTCCGCCCTACCCTGACGCCGTCCGCGCGGGAATCCGGCTCCGAGGAGGAAGTGAGATGCGGCGACTCGACGGTGTGCTCCGTCCCGATGCCACTGCTCACACCTCCGAGGTCCGCCATTCCCGCCCGAACCCTCAACCTGGGCGTGCTCGCGCACGTCGACGCCGGTAAGACCAGCCTCACCGAGCGGCTGCTGTTCGACCACGGGAGGATCCCGCGGCTGGGCAGCGTCGACGCCGGTGACACGCAGACCGACAGCGGCGAGCTGGAACGCCGCCGCGGCATCACGATCCGCTCCGCCGTGGCGTGGTTCGCGCTGACCGACCCCGTCCTGGGCGACCTCCAGGTGAACCTGGTGGACACGCCGGGGCACCCCGACTTCATCGCCGAGGTGGAACGCGCCCTGTCCGTGCTCGACGGCGTGGTGCTCGTGCTCTCGGCGGTGGAGGGGGTGCAGGCGCAGACCAGGGTGCTGATGCGGACGCTGGCGCGGCTGCGCCTGCCGACGCTGCTGTTCGTCAACAAGGTGGACCGCGCGGGCGCGCGGCACGACGACCTGCTCGCCGAGATCCGGCGCCGGCTCACCCCCGCCGTCGTGCCGATGGCGCGGGTGGACCGGCTGGGCGCGCGGGACGCGGCCGTCGTGCCCCGGTCGTTCGCCGACCCCGGGTTCGCCGCGGAGGTGGCCGAGCTGTTGGCCGACCACGACCTGCGGGTGCTGGACCGGGTGCTCGCGGGCGACGTGCCGGACGACCTGCCCGCGCTGCTGCGCGACCAGACGTGCCGGGGGCTGGTGCACCCGGTGTTCTTCGGCTCCGCGCTGTCGGGCGCGGGCACGGCGGGGCTGGTCGACGGGGTGCGCCGGTTCCTCGCGCCGCGCCCCGCGCCGCCGGGGGAGCCGCGCGGCACGGTGTTCGCCGTCGAACGCGCCGCCAACGGCGAGAAGGTCGCCTACCTGCGCCTGTTCTCCGGCACGGTGCGCGCCCGGCAGCGGGTGGCGTTCCGGCGGCGCGACGACTCGGGCGCGGTCGAGGAGCACCGGGGGCGCGTGGCCGGGCTGGAGGTGGTCGGCGGTGGCGCCGGGCCGCTCGTCGCGGGCGGCATCGGCAGGCTGCGCGGCCTGCCGCGGGTGCGCGTGGGCGACCGGCTCGGCCCGGACGACGACGGCCCGCGCCGGCACTTCTCGCCGCCGGTCCTGGAGTCGGTGGTGCGGCCCGCGCGACCCGGCCGGGAGTCCGAGCTGCACGCCGCGCTCACCCGGCTGGCCGACGAGGACCCGCTGATCCGGACCAGGGCGGTGGGCGACGGCTCGACGTCCGTCCTGCTGTACGGCGCGGTGCAGCGGGAGGTGCTCGCCGAGCGGCTGGCGGCGGAGTTCGGCGTCGAGGCGGTGTTCGAGCAGGCCCGGCCGGTGTACTTCGAACGGCCCGCCGGCCGCGGCGAGGCCCGGCACGAGTTCGTCCCGCGCGGGCCCAACGACTTCTGGCAGACGGTGGGCATCCGGGTCGAGCCGCGGCCGCCCGGCGCCGGCAACCGGGTGGTCCGGGAGGCGCAGCTCGGCCTGCTGCCGAAGTCCTACCACCGGGCCATCGAGGACGCGGTGACCGCGACGCTGCGGCAGGGCCTGCACGGCTGGGAGGTGACCGACTGCGCGGTGACGATCACGCACGTCGGCTGCGAAGCGCCGATGACCACCGCCGCCGACTTCCGCGATCTCACGCCCATGGTGGTGCTGGAGGCGTTGCGCCGGGCGGGCAGCGTGGTCCACGAGCCCGGCCACCGGGTCGAGGTGGAGGCGCCGGAGGACGCGCTGGGCGCCGTCACGGGCCTGCTGCTCTCGCTGGGCGCGACGCTCGGCCCGCCGGTGGCGTCGGGAACGGGATGGCTCGTGCCCGGCGACCTGCCGGCCCGCTCGCTGCACGACCTGGTGTCCGCGCTGCCCGGCCTGACCCGCGGCGAGGGGAGCGCGTGGCACGAGCCCGGCCCGGCCCGACCGGTCCGGGGCCCCGCGCCGACCAGGGCCCGGACCGACGGCAACCCGCTCGACCGCGACGAGTACCTGCGGTTCCTGTCCAACCGGGACCTCGGTTTTTGACAGGTACCTGTCAATCTGGGAGGTTGTCCGGCGTGACCGAGTTGTCCGATCGCGGCCGGGAGTTCTCGCACCTGCTGGTCGAGGTGTTCCGGGTGAACGGCCTGCTGCTCGCGGCCGGCGACGGGCTGGCCGGGCCGTCCGGCCTGACCAGCGCGCGCTGGCAGGTGCTCGGGGTGGTCGACCACGGGCCGTGCACGATCGCCCGGGTGGCCCGGACCATGGGGTTGACCAGGCAGGCGGTGCGGCAGACCGCGGCCGGGCTGGTGCGCGACGGGATGGCGGTGTTCCGGGACAACCCGGACGACCGGCGGGCCAGGCTGCTGGCCCCGACCCCGCGCGGCCGGGCGGCGTTGCGGGAGGTCGAGGCGCGGCAGGCGGCGTGGGCGAACGACCTGGGCGGCCGGCTGCCCCTGGCCGAGCTGCGCGCCGCCACCGGCACGCTGCGCGACCTCGGCGACCTGCTGGAGGAGTAGCGCGTCCGGGCGGGCCGTTCGCCCGCGCCCGAGGGCTGCGGCCCGGACGCCGGCGGGCGGCCGGGAGGTGTCGGCGAGCGTCGGTCAACCTTGCCGTCGAGGCCGGCCGTCCGGGCGGGTGGCGAGGTGGCCGGGTGGCGTTACCGGGTCCGCGCGGCGGGGTACCCACCCGGCCGTGAGGAGCGACCCATGACCGCCCGGGACCACGCACCGGACCCGCCGGACCCGCAGGCGCCGGACCCCGTCGTCCCGCGCCGGCCGCAGCCCGCCGGCCCCGAGCCGGTGCCGCCGCGGCCGTTGCCCCCGCCGCAGCCGCCGACCTCCGGCCGGTGACCGTGGCCGGGATCAGCGGGCTCACCTGGGGGATCACCATCGGCCTGGTCGTCGCGCTGCTCGCGGTGGACCTGGCGCTGGCCGCGCTGCGGCCGCACCGGGTCGGCATCCGCGAGGCGACCGCCTGGTCGGTGTTCTACGTGCTGTTCGCGGTGGCGTTCGGGGTGTGGTTCACGCTGCGGCACGGCGGCGACGCGGGCACCGAGTTCTTCGTCGGCTACCTGGTCGAGAAGAGCCTGTCGGTCGACAACCTGTTCGTGTTCGTGATCATCATGTCCACGTTCGCCGTGCCGGAGGAGCACCAGCACAAGGTGCTGACGTTCGGCATCGTGCTGGCGCTGGCCCTGCGGGCGGTGTTCATCGCCGTCGGCGCGACGCTGCTGTCGATGTTCTCGTTCGTCTTCCTCCTGTTCGGACTGCTGCTGCTCTACACCGCCGTGCAGCTGTTCCGGCACCGCGACGAGGAGCCCGACGTCGAGGACAACGTCGTGGTGAAGACCGCGCGCCGGGTGCTGCCCTTCGCCGACGACTACGACGACGGGAAGCTGTTCAGCCGGACCGGGGGACGGCGGGTCGCCACGCCGCTGTTCCTCGTGCTGCTCGCGATCGGCAGCATCGACGTGCTGTTCGCGCTGGACTCCATCCCCGCGGTCTTCGGCATCACCTCCGAGCCCTACGTCGTGTTCGTCGCCAACGCGTTCGCGCTGCTCGGCCTGCGGGCGTTGTTCTTCCTGGTCAAGGGCCTGCTGGACCGGTTGGTGTACCTGTCGACCGGGTTGTCGCTGATCCTCGCGTTCATCGGGGTGAAGCTGGTGCTGCACTGGGCGCACGAGGACGTGGACCCGCGCGTGCCGCAGGTGCCGACGCTGCTCAGCCTCGGGGTGATCGTGGTCGTGCTGGCGGTCGTGACGGTGGCGAGCCTGGTCCGGACCCGGCGCGACCCCTCGGTGAAGGCGCGCCCGGGTTCGCTGCGGGCCCGGCGGGCCGCCGAGTCGTCCGACCGGCGGTCCGCCGGCTGAGGGCGTCCCCCGCGTCTTCCCGGGCCGGTCAGCGCCGGAGCAGGTCGCGCAGCGCCCCGACCACCTCACCGGGCGCTTCCTCGGCCATGAAGTGGCCGCAGGACACGGTCCGGTGCTCCAGGTCCGGGGCCCACGCGCGCCACCGGGCGGCGGCGTCGAAGCCCAGCGCCGCGCCCCAGTCCTGCTGGAGCACGGTCACCGGCATGCGCAGCCGGTTGCCGGCCTCCCGGTCGGCCAGGTCGTCCGCCACGTCCGCGGTGGCGGAGGCGCGGTAGTCGGCCACGATCGACGGGACCGCCTCGCGCGACGCCTCCAGGTACGCGGCGCGGACGTCGGCCGGGATCGCGGCCGGGTCGGTCGCCCACAGGTCGAGGAAGTGGCCGAAGAACGCGTCCGCCGAGGCGGCGATCATGGCCTCCGGCAGGCTGGGCGGCTGCGCCATCAGGTACAGGTGGAAGCCGACGGCGGCGCTCGTGCCGTGCAGGACGTCCCACATGTCCAGGGTCGGCAGCACGTCCAGCGACGCCAGGTGGGTGACCACGTCCGGGTGGTCGAGGCCCGCCCGGATGGCCACCAGCGCGCCCCGGTCGTGGCCCGCCAGCGCGAAGCGGTCGTGCCCGAGCGCGCGGGCGAGGGCGACGACGTCGGCGGCCATCGTGCGCTTGGCGTAGGTCCGGCCGTCGTCGGCCGGCTTGTCGCTGGCGCCGTACCCGCGCAGGTCGGGGCAGATGACGGTGTGGTCGGCGGCCAGGTCGGCGGCGACGTGCCGCCACATCAGGTGGGTCTGCGGGAACCCGTGCAGCAGCACGACGGGGCTGCCCGACCCTCCCACGGCGACGTTGAGCGCCACGCCGTCGGCGACGGTGACGCGCTGCCGGGTGAACTCGCTGATCATGCTCGCTCCTCGGTGGTTCGGCTTGCCCCACCACCCTCGGCGAGGCCGATCAGCGGCCGATCAGCGTCGGCTCAGCACGGGGGTACGTTGTCGGCGATGGTGCTTTTCCGGGTGTTGGGGCCGCTGGAGGCCGTGGGCGACCGCGGGCCGGTCGACCTCAAGGGCCCGCGGCACCGGGCCGTGCTGGCGCGGCTCCTCGTCGCCAAGGGGCGGGTGGTGCCGGTCACCCGGCTGATCGACGACCTGTGGGAGGGCGACGCGCCGGACCGCGCGCAGGGCGCGGTGCAGACGTTCGTGGGCGCGCTGCGGAAGGCCCTCGAACCGGACCGCCCACCCCGGACCCCGGCCCGGCTGCTGGTGACCGTGCCGCCGGGGTACGCGCTGCGGGCGGACGAGGTGGACGCGTGGCGGTTCGAGGCGGCGGTCGCCGGGGCGGCGCGGTCGCTCGCCGAGGGGCGGCCCGGGGAGGTCCGGACGGCGCTGGGGGAGGCGCTGGGGCTCTGGCGCGGTCCCGCCTACGCGGAGTTCGCCGACCGGCCGTGGGCGCGGGGCGAGGCCGCGCGGCTGGACGAGCTGCGGCTGCTGGCGGTGGAGCGGCGGGCCGAGGCGGCGTTGGCGCTCGGCGAGGCGGGGGAGTCGGTGCCGGACCTGCGCGACCACGTCGCCGCGCACCCGCTGCGCGAGGACGGCCGCCGGCTGCTGGCCCTGGCGCTGTACCGGACCGGGCGGCAGGGGGAGGCGCTGGCCACGCTGCGCCAGGCCCGCGACATGCTGCGCGCCGAACTGGGCGTCGACCCGGCCCCGGCCCTGCGCCGCCTGGAGTCGGCCATCCTCGCCCACGACCCGGCCCTCACCGCCCCCGCCCCCGCGGCCCCACGACCGGTCGACCCCGCCTCACCTGCCACCTCCCCACCCGCTGCCGGGCCACCCGCTGCCGGGTCGCCTGCCACCGGGTTGCCCGCCCCCGCCTCGCCCGCCGCCCCCGCACAACCGGTCCACCCCACCTCGCCTGCCACCTCCCCACCTGCCCCCACCCCGCCCGCCGTCTCGCCCGCCGCCGTCCCGCCGGCCGGCGGCGCGGACCCGACCGCCGCCGGGTCGCCGTCCGCTCCGCCGTCGGCCGCCGCGCCCAGCGCCCGGACCCCGGTCGACGCTCCGGCCGCCGCCGCTGCGCCCTCGCCCGTCGTCCCGGCGGTGCCCCCGACCTCGCCCGCCGCGCCGCTCGACCTCCCCCCGGCCGCGCCGCACCCGTTCGTCGGCCGGGACGCCGAGCTGGCGCAGCTCGACCAGGCCGCGCGCGAGGCCCGGTTGGTGCTGGTGTCCGGCACCGCGGGCGTCGGCAAGACGGCGCTGGTCAGGGTGTTCGCCGACCGGCTCGCCGCCGCCGGCTGGACGACCGCCTGGGCCACCTGCCCCGAGGGCGCGCCCACCGCCTGGCCGTGGACCCGGATCCAGCAGACCCTCGCCGCCGCCGGGCACCCTCCCCCGCCGACCCCCGCCGCGCGCTTCGAACGACACCGCGCCATCGCCTCCTACCTGGCCGGCATCCCCCACCCGGTCCTGCTCGTCTTCGACGACGTGCACCTGGCCGACGAGGACACCCTCGACCTGCTCACGTCCCTGGCCCACCCCGACACCGGACGCCTGCTCGTCGTCGCCACCTACCGCTCCACCGAGATCACCCCGGCCCTGACCGCGGCCCTGGCCCGCGCCGCCCGCGCCGAGCCCGCCCGCGTCTACCCGGGCGGCCTGCCCGAGGCCCGGGTGCGGGAGCTGGTCGAGACCCTCACCGGCCGCGAGCCGACCCCGGCCGACGTCCGCGCGATCCACGGCCGCAGCGCGGGCAACCCGTTCTTCGTCCGCGAGCTGACCCGCCTGTGGGAGGCGGACCCGGAGCTGCGCAGCGTCCCCGCCGGCGTCCGCGACGTCCTGCGCCACCGCCTCGCCCGGCTCACCGACACCGCCCGCACCCACCTGCGGCAGGCGTCGGTCCTCGGCCGCGACGTCGACCTCGACGTGCTGGTCGCCCTGGCCGGCGACGAGGACGCGGTGCTGGACTCCGTCGAGTCGGCGTTGCGCGCGGGCTTCCTGGTCGAGCCCGCCCCGGACCGCCTGCGGTTCGCCCACGCGCTCGTCCAGGAGACCCTGTACGAGGACATCGCCCACGCCCGCCGCGCCCGGTGGCACGCCGAGGCCGCCGACGTCCTGGAGCGGACCCGGCCCGACGACGTGGACGCCCTCGCCCACCACCTCCTGCGCGCCGGGCGCCGCGTCGCCGACGCCCGCACCGCCCGCTACACCCGGGCCGCCGCCGAACGGGCCGAACGCCGGTTCGCGCCCCACCAGGCGGCGGCGCTGTGGCGGGAGACGCTCGACCGGTCCGCGCCGGCCGACCGGCCGGCCGCCGTGGCGGGCCTGGTGCGCGCGCTGGCCGTGACCGGCGACCTGGAGCAGGCCCGCCGCCACCGCGCGGAGGCCATCCCGGAGGTCGAGGACGACCCGGTGCTGACCGCCCGCACGATCGGCTCGTTCGACGTGCCCGCCCTGTGGACCACCAACGACGACGAAGCCCTGTCCGCCCGCCTGGTCCACGCGGCCGAACGCGCGCTGCGCGCCCTACCCCCGGGGCACGACGCCGACCGCGCCCGCCTGCTGGTCACGATCGCGATGGAACGCCGCGCCGACCCGGGCCGGCGCGGTCTGGCCGCGGCCCTGGAGGCGGAGGCCATCGCCCGCCGCCTGGACGACCCGCCACTGCTCGCACTGGCGCTCAACGGCCGGTTCCTCCAGACGTGCCACCGCGCCGGCCTGGCACCCGACCGGGCCCGGCTCGGCGACGAACTGCTCGACCTGTCCGCCCGCCACGGCCTGGTGACGTTCGAGGTCCTCGGCCACCTGATCGCCGTCCAGGCCCGGACCGCGCTCGCCGACCTGCCCGCCGCCGACCGCCACGCCGCCGCGGCCGACGCCCTCGCCGACCGCCACGACCTGCCGCTGGTCGGCGTGTTCACGACCTGGTACGCCGCGCTGCGCCTCGCCGTGACGGGTCGCCGTGCCGAGGCGGCGGCCGCCTACCGGGCCGCCGCGTCCCGCCTGACCGGCGCGGGCATGCCCGGTGTGGAGCGGGGCATCCTCCCGTTGGCCCTGCTGAGCCTGGGGGAGGTCGTCCCGGACGCCGACTGGGGCCCGTACGAGCCGTGGGCGCGCCCCATCACCCTGCTGGCACAGGGGAAGCGGGCCGAAGCGCTCGCCGCCGTCGTCCCCGATTCACCGCACGACCTGCTGTTCGAGGCCAGGACGTGCCTGCACGCCGCGCTCGCCGTCGAAGCGGGCGACCGGCCGACCGCGGCCCGCCTCTACCACGCCCTCCTGCCCGCCGCCGACGAGCTGGCCGGCGCGGGCAGCGGCCTGGTCTCGTTCGGACCGACCGCCCACCACCTCGGCACGCTGGCCGCCCTGCTCGGCCGCCACGACGAAGCCGCCGCCCACCACCGCCGGGCACGCGAGCTGGCCGACCGGCTCGGCGCTCCACAGTGGACACCACCGCGCCCGGCCGCGCCACCGCCCGCCCGATCGTGACCCCGCCCGCCAGCTCGACCGCGTTCCCGCCTGCTTGTCCTCGCCCGCCGCGTGCTCGACCGCGTCACCGCCTGCTCGACCGCGTCACCGCGCGCTGCCGCCCGCTTGACCGCCTTCCCGCGCCACCGCGCGAACGGAAGCGGCTCACCCCTCCGCGCCGGGCGTGACCAGACCCGTCTCGTAGGCGACCACCACCGCCTGCACCCGGTCGCGCAACCCGAGCTTGGCCAGGATGCGCGCCACGTGCGTCTTCACGGTCGCCTCGGACAGGTGCAGCCGGCCCGCCAGCTCGGCGTTGCTCAACCCCCGCGCCAACAGCCGCAGCACCTCCAGCTCCCGCGGCGTCAACGCGGCCAGGTCGCGGTGCACCGCGGCGGTCTCCCCGCCCCGGTGCGCGAACCGCTCCACCAGCCGGCGCGTGATCGCGGGCGCGAGCAACGCGTCACCCGAGCGCACCATCCGGACCGCGGCGACCAGGTGCTCCGGCGTGACGTCCTTGAGCAGGAACCCGCTCGCGCCCGCCGACAACGCCGCGTACACGTAGTGGTCGAGGTCGAACGTGGTCAGGATGATCACCCGCGGCCCGTCGTCCGCGCCGGCCAGGATGCGCCGGGTGGCCTCCAGGCCGTCCAGCTCCGGCATCCGCACGTCCATCAGCACCACGTCCGGCACGGTGCGCCGCACCGCCTCCACGGCCTCCACGCCGTTGGTCGCCTCGCCGACCACGTCGATGCCGTCGGCGGTGAGGATCATCCGGAACCCGGTCCGCACCAGCACCTGGTCGTCGGCCACCACCACGCGCAACGGGCGGCTCACCACGCCTCCGCGGCCGGTTCCAGGGGGATCGCCGCGGTGACCCGGTAGCCGCCGCCGGGCCGCGGCCCGGCGTCCAGCGTGCCGCCGTAGACGGCCAGGCGCTCCCGCAGCCCGATCAGCCCGTGCCCGTTGCCGGCCGCCGCGCCGGGACCGGGCCCGCCGCCGGTGTCCTCCACCTCCACCCGGAGGTGGTCCGCGCCGTAGGCCACGGTCACCGCCGCGGCGCCGCCCGCCGCGTGCTTCACCGCGTTCGTCAACGCCTCCTGCACCACCCGGTACGCCGCCAGCTCCACCCCGGACGGCAACGGCCGACGCCGCCCCACCACCCTCGACTCGACCGGCACCCCGGTGTCCCGCACCCGCGCCACCAACGCCTCCACCTGGTCCAGCCCCGGCTGCGGCGCGAGGTCCGCCGGGTCCGGACCGCCCGCCGCGAGCAACCCCATCACGTGCCGCAGCTCCGTCATCGCCGCCCGACCGCCCGCCTCCACCGCCAACAACGCCTCCCGCGCCTGCTCCGGCGACACCGCCATCACCTTCCGCGCCGCACCCGCCTGGATCGTCATCACGCTCACGTGGTGCGTCACCACGTCGTGCAGCTCCCGCGCGATCCGGGACCGCTCGTGCTCGACCGCCCGCCGCAACGCCTCCGCCCGCTCCCGCTCCAGCGCCGACACCTGCGCCCGACCCTCGTCCGTGCGGACCTTCCACGTGCGCAACCCGTTCGCCGCCACCACCAACGGCACCAGGACCAGCACCGGCACGTACTGGTTCGGCACCACCGGCAGCTCCGGGTCCCGGAACACGCCCACCGCCAGCACCACCACCGCCAGGCTCGCCAACGCGGGCGGCCGGTACGGGCTGTACGCCGCCGCCGAGTACGCCGCGACGACGCACGCGTAGAAAGTGAGCCTCGGCGCGTCGAACGGCGTCACCAACGTCGCGTACAACACCACCCACAGCACGGCCAGCGGGTACCGCCGCCGCAACGCCAACGGCACCGCCGCCACCACCACGACCAGCACCGCGCCGAACGCGTCCGCGGGCCGCTGCGGCGGCACGGGCGCGACCAGCCCGCCGACCACCACGTGCTGCGGCCCGTCCTGCGCGGCGATCGCGTACTGCGCCGACGCGATGCCGATCACCAGCGCCAGCACCACGTCGAACACGTAGTTGCGCGCCGCGGGCCGCGGCAGCGGACCGGTCGGCACGACCGCCGACGCGACCCGGGCCCGCAGTCGGTCCGCCACCGGCGCGTTCGTCACGCGGCCATTCTCACCGACCCGCCCACCGCCCCACATCCACCCGGACGACCCCCTCGCCCCCACCGTTCGACTACATCGCGAGGATGACACCCGCCCGCCCTCATCCCCGCGGGCGACCGGAAATGCCCCACCGGACCGACGCGCCACCGCCCGCCCCGCTCCTAGCGTCCACCGGGCCATGCCCGAGGACGACCCAGGGGAGCAGACCATGACCACGCCCGTGATCGCACTGCGCGAGGTGAGCCGCGGCTACGACGACGGACCACCGGCGTTGCGGGACGTGACGCTGACCGTCCGCGAAGGCGAGGCCGTCGCGGTCCTCGGACCGTCCGGCAGCGGCAAGTCCACCCTGCTCAACCTCGTCGCCGGCCTCGACCGGCCCGACACCGGCGAGGTCACCGTCGCCGGCGCCCGCGTGGACCGGCTCGGCGAAGCCGCCTCCGCCCGCCACCGACGCGCCCACATCGGCATGGTCTTCCAGTTCTTCAACCTCCTCGACGACCTCACCGTCGCCGACAACGTCGCCCTGCCCGCGCAGCTCACCGGCACGAACCGGCGCGCGGCGCACGCCCGCGCCGCCGAACTGCTCGACCGGCTCGGCGTCGCCCGCCACGCCCGCGCCTACCCCGGCCGGCTGTCCGGCGGCGAACGCCAACGCGTCGCCGTCGCCCGGGCGTTGATGAACCGGCCCGCGCTGCTGCTCGCCGACGAACCGACCGGCGCGCTCGACACCGCCTCCGGCGAGGACGTCGGCGCGCTGCTCACCGAGCTGAACGCCGAGGGCCAGACCCTCGTCGTCGTCACCCACGACCTGGCGCTGGCCCGCTCGTGCACCCGCCGCACCGTCCACCTGGTCGACGGCCGGATCGCCGCCGACACCGCGCCGGAGCCGACCCGATGAGCGCGCTGGGCCGCGTCGTGCGCTCCGGCGTGGCACGACGCCGCGTGCAGACGACCGTGATCGGCCTCGCCACCGCCATGGCCGTCACGTCGTCCGTGCTCGGCGGCTCCCTGCTGGTCGCCTCCTCCGCCCCGTTCGACGAGGCGTTCGCCGAGCAGCGCGGCGCGCACCTGTCCGCCCGGTTCGCCGCGGACAAGGCCACCGCCGCGCAGCTCACCGCACCCGTCGACGGCGTCACCGCCTCGGCCGGGCCGTTCCCCGTCACCACCGTCGCCCCGCGCGGCGACGGCCCGGGCGACCCGCCGCCGCTCACCGTCGTCGGCCGAGCCGACCCCGGCGGCCCCGTGGACGCGGTCACCCTCACCGACGGCACGTGGGCCGACGCGCCCGGCGAAGTCGTCGTGTCCGCCGACGGCCCCTACGCCCGTTCGCGCGGCGGCTCCGGCGTCGGCCGCCGCATCGACCTGTCCGACGGCACCGCGCTGACCGTGGTCGGCGTCGCCCGGTCGGTCAGCCGCACGGCCGACGCCTGGGCGCCGCCGTCGTGGATCACCACGCCCGAGGCGCACCAGGTGCTCTACCGGTTCGCCGTCGCGGACACCACCGCCGCCGTCGACGCCGGCCGCGCCGCGGTGGCCGCCGCCGTCCCGCCCGACGCCCTGATCGGCTCCCAGTCCTGGCTCGTGCTCAAGAAGACCGCCGACCGCGCCGTCGCCGTGTTCGTGCCGTTCCTCGTCGCGTTCGGCGTCCTCGGCCTGGTCATGTCGCTGCTCGTGGTCGGCAACGTGGTCTCGGGCGCGGTCGGCGCGGGCACCCGCCGCATCGGCATCCTCAAGGCGCTCGGCTTCACCCCCGCCCAGGTCGTCCGCGCTTACCTGGCCCAGGCGCTGATCCCGGCCGCGGTCGGCACCGCGGCGGGCGTCGTCGCGGGCAACCTCCTCGCGATCCCGGTGCTGGTCGAGACCGAGGAGGTCTACGGCGCGGTCGGGCTGGCCGTGGCCCCGTGGGTGGACGTCGCCGTCGCCGCCGGGGCACTGGCCCTGGTGACCGTGACCGCGTGGATCGGCGCGCTGCGGGCCGGGCGGCTGCGCACCGCCGACGCCCTCGCCGTGGGCCGCACCCCGCGACCCGGCCGGGGCCGCCGGGCCGCCCGCCTGACCGCCCGGCTCCCCGTGCCGCGACCCGTCGGCCTCGGCCTCGCCCGCCCCTTCGCCCGCCCCGCCCGCGCCGCGGCCATGGCCGCCGCCGTCCTGTTCGGCGCCACCGCCGTCACCTTCGCCGTCGGCCTCGCCGCGTCGCTCAACCAGGTGCAGGCCGCGCGCGACCACGACCGGGCCGACGTGACGATCGGCGCGCCCGACCCCGGCTCCGGGTCCCGACCCCGCGTCGAGGAACGGCCCAGCGACCCGGCCGCCGTCGCCGCCGCGGTCGACGGGATGCCCGGGACCCGGGCCCAGTACCGCACGACCCGGACACCGGTCACCGTCGCCGGGGTGACCGGGACGACGATGCTCGTCTCGTTCACCGGGGACGCCACCTGGGACGGCTACCAGATGGTCTCCGGCCGGTGGTTCGCGCAACCGGGCGAAGCCATCGCCGCCACCCCGTTCCTCACCGCCACCGGAGCACGCGTGGGTGACACCGTGACGGTCAACGACGGCACCAAATCCGTCACGCTCCGCATCGTCGGCGACGTGTTCGAGATGAGCAACGACGGCATGGTCGTCCTCACCGACTCCGCCACGTTCGCCGGCACGGGCGCCGCCGTCCACCACATCGCGGTACGGCCGGGCACCGACGTGGACGCCTACCTCGACGACCTGAACGCGGCCCTCACCCCGCTCGGCGCCACCGCCCGACCCGGCCGCCAGGACCAGCTCAGCGACACCATCCTGCTGATCAACGGCCTCACCGCCACCCTCACCCTCGTGCTCGTCGCGGTCGCCGCCATGGGCGTGCTCAACGCCGTCGTGCTCGACACCCGCGAACGGGTCCGCGACCTCGGCGTCCACCGGGCACTCGGCATGACCCCGCGCCAGGTCACCGCGATGGTGATCGCCTCCGTCGTCCTGATCGGCCTGGTCGGCGGCGCGGTCGGGGTGCCCGCCGGCGTCGCGCTGCACCGGTGGGTGATGCCCGCGATGGGGGAGAGCGCCGGCATCGGCCTGCCCGCCTCGGCGTTCGACGTCCACGACCCGGCGCGACTGGTGCTGCTCGGCGTCGGCGGGCTGCTGATCGCCGTCCTCGGCGCGCTGCTGCCCGCGACGTGGGCGGCCAGGACGTCCACCGCCACCGCGCTGCGCACCGAGTGACGAGCCCGGTGCCCGCCCTACCGCCCCGGCGGGCGGAGGGCGGGCACCAGCGCCAGCGCCGGGAGCAACACCAGCGGCACCACCAGCAACGCCCGCAACACCCCCACGTGGTCACCGAGCAGACCGACCACCGGCGGCCCCGCCAGGAACGCGGTGTACCCGATGACCGCCACCACGCCCACCCGCGCCGCCGCCCGGTCGTGCTCGTCCGCCGCCGCGCTCATGCCCACCGGGAAACCCAGCGACGTGCCCAACCCCCACAACGCCACCCCGACCACGGCCACCACCGGCCGTGACGCCAACACCGCCAACGCCACCCCGCCGACCGCCAACACCATCGTGCCCGCCACCACCGGCACCCGCCCCCAGCGGTCCAACGCCGCCGTGCCCACCACCCGGCCGAACGTCATGGTCGACACGAACACCCCGAACACCACCGCGCCCGCCGCGGGCCCGAACCCGTGACCGTCCACGAACGCCACCGCCACCCAGTCGTTCGCGGTGCCCTCGGTGAACGCCAGCACCAGCACCAGGACCCCGATCAACAGGGTGCGCGGCTCGCGCCAGGCGGCCGGCACACCGCTCTTGGCGTTCTTCCCGCCGGCGGCCGCGAAGCGGAACCGCCGTGCGGCCACCACCGTGCCGACCACCGTCACCACCGCGACACCCGCCAGGTGCGCCGTCACCGGGATCCCGCCGACGGCCGCCGCGGCCGCCAACCCGGCCGCCACCACCGTGCCCGAACTCCACACCGCGTGGAACCGCGGCATCACGGTCCGCCCGACCACCCGCTCCACCGCCGCCGCCTCGACGTTCATGGCGACGTTGCACGTGCCCGACCCGTAGCCGAGCAGGAACAACCCGACGGCCGCCCCGACCACCGAAGGCGCGCTGCCGACGGCGACCCCGGTGACCCCCAACCCGACCGCCACGCCCGCCGCCGACCAGCACACCGTGCGTCGCGCGCCGAGCCGGTGGGTCACCTCCCCGGCGGTGAGCATCGACACCGTCGCGCCCGCCGACATCGCCAGCAGCAGGAGGCCCAACTCGCGCGGGCCCAGGGCCAGCGCTTCGCGGGCGGCCGGGACGCGGGCGAACCAGGACGCCACGGCGACCCCATTGAGCCCGAACGTGACCGCGACCCCGACCACCGCGCCCCTGACCGCCCTGCCCTCTCCCCGCATCCCCGCGCTGGTGCGCTGAGCCCTCGTGCTCCTGCGCTGCGTCCCCGTGCTCGTGCGGTGCGTTCCCGTGCTGGTGCGCCGCGTCCCCGTGCCCGCCATCCGGCGCTCTCTCCACCCGTCCACGTGACCTCGCCCCGTTCGCCTCGATCCCGAACCCTCGCCGCACGCCTTGCCGTCCCGCCCCTTGTGCAGCGCGCCGGTCCGTGCAGTGCGGCCCGCCTCGACCCCAGCCGTGGAAGCGCTTCCACCACAACCCCCCTGTCCGTTCACCCCCCTCACCCGCACAGCCGTCGATCCGCGGCCCACAGCCACCGACGCGCGGCCCACGACGACCCGACGTGCGGCAAAATCCCTCCCGTGGCGAGAAACCCGCGAACCGAGCCGACCCTGGACGACGTGGCCCGCCGCGCCGGCGTCTCCCCGGCCACCGCCTCCCGCGCCCTGACCGGCCGAGGCCCCGCGTCACCCCGCACCCGCGCCAAGGTCGCCGAAGCCGCCCGCGAACTCGCCTACACCCCCCCACGCCGCCGCCCGCGCCCTGGCCACCCGCAGCGGCACCCGCATCGCCGTCGCCGTCGGCGGCCCCACCGCGCACGTCCTCAACGACCCCTACGCCGCCCGCGTCCTCGCCGCCACCGCCACCACCGCCGCCGCGCGCGACGTCGGCGTGTCCCTGCACTGGCTGCCCCTGCACGACCCCGGCGCACTCGGCCGGCTGGCGGAGGACCGGGGCATCGGCGGCATCGTCGTCGTCAACCCGACCCGCCCGGCACTGGCCACCGTCCCGCGCTCCGCGCGCGGCCGGGTCGTCGCCATCGGCGTGGGCTCACGCGACGTGCCGTCCTTCGACGTGGACAACGGCACCGCCACCACCCGCCTCGTGGAACACCTGCTGGCCGCCGGCCGACGACGCGTGGCCATGATCACCGGCCCGCCCTGGCTCCCGTGCACCGAACGCGCCCTGCGGGCCTACCGCCGCGCCGTGGACGCCGCCGGCCACCCACCCCGCCTGGTCGAGGGCGACTTCACCGCCGCCCGCGGCGAAACCGCCACCGCGGAACTCCTCACCCGCTGGCCCGACACGGACGCCGTCTTCGCGCTGGGCGACCTGTCGGCACTGGGCGCGCTGACCGCCCTGCGCCGGGCGGGCGTGGACGTGCCGGGGGACGTCGCGGTCGCCGGCTTCGACGACATCCCCTACGCCGCCCTGAGCCGTCCCGGCCTGACCACCACCACGAACCCGGTGGAAACCATCGCGACCGCCGCCGCCACCGCCACCCTGGACCGCCACACCCCCGCACCGCTGACCTTCTACCCGTCCACGCTGGTCCTGCGCGACACCGCCTGACGGCGCGTCTGACGTGACATGGAGGAGTCACCGGCCACACCGGGGGCGAGGGCGACTCGTGGGGTGGCAGGCGTGCCCTTGAGGTCACGACCCGACCGTGACGTCCCCGCAGACCTGTGCGAGTGGGCATCCAACGGGAGCGGCCCGGTGGCTGGAGGCGGTGGCCGGGGTGGGGTGGTCGTGGAGGGGTGGGTGAGGGGTGGGTGAGGGGTGGAGGCGGGGCGGGGGTTGGGTTGCCGGCCTCGTTGTTCCAACCGACGTTTGAATCGGTCGATAACGGCGTTTTCCTGAGATCCCCGCCCCAACATCACCCGATAGTGGCACCAGGCCCCGCAATAACCGCTGGTCAGCGGTCTGCAGTCAAGGACGGACACCGTCGATCGCGGACGCGTGGTGGGCAGTGGGCCGGCGTTCCACGGCCACCGCCGCCATCAGCACGCAGCCGAGCATCGGCAGCACCAACGGCGGCAGTTGCCAGGTCACCAGCACCAGCATCCCCAGAGCCATGACCAGCAGCAACGACCCGCCGAGGTCCGAAGCGCCCCGCCGCGCCGCCGCACGCACGACGGCAGACCACCGCGCCCCCGCCGTCCACAGCGCCGCCGCACGAAGGACGACGACCGCCAAACCGACCGCCGCCACCCCGCACACGACCGCCACGACCCCGCCCCCGGCGACCCGCGTCCGCAGCACCACCACGTCCACCGCCAGCACGGCGAACGCGACGACCACCCCGACCGACAGCACCCACCCGCCGGGCACGGCCGCCCGCACGCGCCGGAAGAACGCGCGCACCGACGTCGTCTCCCCGTCCACGTGCGCCTTGATGTGCGCGCACCCCGCCGCCAGCGCCGGCATCAACGTCACCACCGGCACGGCGGCCAGCAGCACGAGCAGCCCCGCGGTGAGGCACTCGCCGAACAACGCGAACCGCCTCACCCCTTCAACCCCGACGTCGACACGCCCTCCACCAGGAACCGCTGGAAGAACAGGAAGAACAGGATCACCGGCACGAGCGCCAGCATCGACATCGCCATCAACGCCCCGAAGTCCGACCCGCTCGTCTCGTCGATGAACAACTGCAACGCCAACGGCAACGGGTACTTGTCCGGCGTGCTCAGGTAGATCAGCGGCCCGAAGAAGTCGTTCCAGCTCCAGATGAACGTGAAGATCGCCGTCGTGATGAGCGCCGGCCGGCACAGCGGCAGGATGATGTGCCAGAACACCCGCCAGTGGTTCGCCCCGTCGATCTTCGCCGACTCGTCCAGCTCGCGCGGCAGCTGCCGGATGAACTGCACGATCAGGAACACGAAGAACGCCTCCGACGCCAGGAACTTCCCGGCCAGCAACGGCACGTACGTGTCGACCAGGTCGAGGTTCTGGAACACCACGTACTGCGGGATGATCAACACGTGGAACGGCAGCAGCAGCGTCGCGATCATGATGCCGAACAGCGCCGTCCGACCCCGGAAGCGCAGCCGCGCGAACGCGTAGGCCGCCAGCGCCGACGACGCCACCGTGCCCACGACCGACAGCACCGCCAGCACCGCCGAGTTCCAGAAGAACCGCCCCACGCCGACGCCGACGACACCGTCGAACACGCGCTCGTAGTTCGCGAACGTCGGCTGCGTGGGCACCAGCTGCAGGCTGCCGACGATCGCCTCGGACGGCTTGAACGTCGCCGCCGCCACCCACACGATCGGGTACAGCACGACCGCGAGCAGCGCCAGCACGCCGACGTGCCACGCCACCCGCCCCAACGTCGGCTTCATCGCTTGTCCCCCGAGTCCCCGGAGTAGAAGACCCACCCCCGCGCCGTGCGGAACAGGAACACGGTGACCAGGCCGACGCCGAGCAGCAGCATCCACGCCATCGCCGACGCGTAACCCATGCGGTAGTCGCCGAACCCCCGGTCGAACAGGTAGATCGTGTAGAACAGCGTGCTCCCGGCCGGCTGCCCGTTGGGCCCGCCGACCACGTACGCCGACGTGAACACCTGGAACGAGTTGATCGTCTCCAGCAGCAGGTTGAAGAACAGCACCGGCGAGATCATCGGCAGCGTGATGGACCGGAACCGCCGCCACCGGCTCGCGCCGTCGACCTCCGCCGCCTCGTACAGTTCGCGCGGCACCTGCTTGAGGCCCGCAAGGAAGATCACCATCGGCGCGCCGAGCTGCCACGTGGCCAGCAGCACCAGCATCATCAGCGAGTAGTCCGGGTTGCCCGCCCAGCCGCCGGTGTCGATGCCGAACCGCAGCAGGACCTGGTCGACCACCGAGTCGTCGCTGAACATCATCTTCCACACGATGGCGACGCCGACGCTGCCGCCGATGAGCGACGGCCCGTAGAACGCCGCCCGGTAGAAGCCCTGCCCGGCCCGCCGGGTGTTCAGCAGCATCGCCACGGCCAGCGCGGCGGCCAGCTTGATCGGCACGGCCAGCGCCACGTACAGCGCGGTGACCTGCACCGACCGCAGCCACCGGGCGTCGGTGAACATCCGCTCGTAGTTCTCGAAACCGATCCAGTTCGGCGTGTTGAACAGGTCGTAGTCGGTGAACGACAGGTAGAGCGAGGTCACCATCGGCCCGAGGGTCAGCAGGACGATCCCGATGATCCACGGCGACAGGAACAGGTAGCCCGCCAGGCCGTCGCCGGGCAGGCGGGCCCGCTTGCGCGGACCCGCCGCCCCGACCGCGGCCACTTCGGTCCGCAGGTCCGGCACGGTCGTCGTCCCGGTCACGACCCGAGGGTCTCTTCGGCCTCGGCGAAGAACTGGTCGACCGCCTCGTCCACGGAGATGCGGCCGTACTGGAGTTCCTCGGTGATCCGGATGAACGCCTGCTCCAACGTGCCGGCGCCCTTCGGCGGCGCGGGCGGCGTCTTGCCGAACTCGTCCTTCAACGCGTCCTCGTACGCGGCGACGGCGGCCAGCGGGCCTTCGAGCTGGGCGGCCTGGCGCTGCGCGTTCGTGGGCGGCAGACCGCGGTTCGCGCCGAAGATCCGGCCGACCTCCGGGTCGTTGACCATGAACGACACCAGCTTCGCGGCGGCGGCCGGGTGCTCGGTCTTCTGCGACACGCTCAGCAGCATCGACGGCTTGAGGTACTGGCCGGACGTGCCGGCCTCGTCGGTCGGCACCGGGCCGAGCTTGAGGTTCGGGTTGCCCTTGGCGTAGCGCGACAGGAAGTTGTCCCAGCCGAGGTCGCCCGCGACGAGCTTCTGCTCCAGCGCGTGCGCGGGCTTGATCTGCACGCCCTTCTCGATCGGCAGCACGACCTTGCCGTCGGTCAACGCCTTGCCCTCCTCGAAGAACTCCTTCAGCCGCGCCTTGTCGAAGCCCAGCGCGCCGTCCTCGGTGTAGAGCAGCCCGCCCTCCTGCCGCAGCTGGAGTTCGAGGTTGTAGTAGCTGCCGACGTAGTTGCCGCCGCCGGGCACCCCGGTCTTCTCCGCGATCGCCTTCATGGTGTCGCGGTAGTCGTCCCAGGTCCAGCCCTCCCGGGGCTCCGCGACGCCCGCCTGCGCGAACAGCGCCGGGTCGTACATGTAGCTCCAGGTGTTGCCGCCGGTCGGCACGCCGTACAGCTTGCCGTCGATCTCGCCGGCGCCCTTGAGGCCGGGCAGCAGGTCGCCCAGCTCCAGGTTCTTGCCCTCCTGCTTCTTCAGGTCGTACAGCGCGTTGCGGTCGGAGTACTCGCGGATGTAGGCGAAGTCCATCTGCAACACGTCGGGCGCGTTGCCGCCGGCGGTTTCGGTCGCCATCTTCTGCCAGTACGCTTCGAACTCCTGGAAGCTCGGCGTGACCTTGATGTCGGGGTTCTTGCTCTGGAAGAGGTCGATGGCCTTCTGCATCAGCTCGGCGCGCTCGGCGTTGCCCCACCACGAGAACCGCAGCGTGGCGGGACCGGCCTGGGTCTCGTCGCCACCGCCGCCGCCACCGCCGCAGGCGACGGCCAGCAGGGCGACCATGGACGTCGCCAGAACCCTGAAACGTTTCAGTGCAGCCATTCGTTCCTCCGGTCTCGACCGCTGCCCTGCCGCGCGATGCACGGGGAAAGCGCTTTCCGGGAGGCTACGAGCACGTTGCGCGCACGTCAATGCCCACTTCGAAAGCGTCTCGACGACGGTTCGGCGATCGGCGTCCGGCGCCCCGCCCGGCGCGGGCCGTGGCGGGCGGGGCGGTCGGGGCACGGGTCGCTCATCGGACGTACGGCCACCCGGCGGAGTCGAACGCCAGCAGGTTGATGCCCAGTCGGGACGCACCGTCGTCACCGTAGTAGTGGTAGACGAGGATGTCGCTGTCGACGTCGGTGAAGACGTCCTGGTGGCCGGGGCCGTGGACGCTGCCCTGGCCGGCGAGGATCTCGGTGCCGCCGCCGGAGGTGAGGGCGCGGCCTGTGCGGTCGAGGTAGGGGCCGGTGACGCTGGTGGAGCGGCCGACCATGACGCGGTAGGTGCTGGACGCGCCGCGGCAGCAGTAGTCGAACGAGACGAACAGGTAGTGGTACGAGCCGCGTTTGACGATGGTGGGCGCTTCGATCGGCCCGCCGTTGCGGCCGGCGACGGGGCGGAGGGTGGAGTCGGCCCGCAGGCCGGTGGAGGGGTTGAGCGCGATCATCTTGATGCCGGACCAGAACGAGCCGAAGCTGAGCCACCAGCGGCCCTGGTCGTCCACGACGAGGTCGGGGTCGATGGCGTTGAAGTCGTCGGAGGTGCGGGACTCCACGACCAGGCCGCGGTGGGTCCAGGTGCCGGAGTTGCCGCTGGGGCTGGTGGCCAGGAAGATCGCCGACCGGTTGGAGCCGAACGTGGAGGCCGAGTAGTACATCCAGTACTGGCCGTTGCGGTAGGAGATGTCCGGCGCCCACAGGTTGCGGCTGCCGTTGGTGTAGGTCGTCGTCCACGACGCGCCGTTGGGGAAGGCGACGCCCGCGTTGCGGAAGGCGGTGCGGTCGGTGGAGGTCTTCAGGCCGATGCCGTCCGCGGTGTGCGCGACCAGGTAGCTGCCGTCCGGGCGCTTGACGACGCTCGGGTCGTGCACGCGGATGTCGCCGGTGACCACCCCCGGTCCGGGGTAGGCCGACGCCGCCGGCGCGAGCCCGACGGACGCGGTGGTCAGGGCCAGTGCGGTGAGCAGGGCGGTCGGGACGCGTTTCCTCGGTGCTGCCACGGTGTCCTCGATCTCTCGAAGTGGGGTCGGGCGCGGCGGCGTGGGTGTCCTCAGTGGACCGGCGACGGCACGCCCCGGCCCCGGCCGCGGGTGGGGCCGGACCTCGGAGCGCTTCCGGGCACCGTAGCGCACCCCCGAAGCGGCGGGCAAGGCTTGCTGTTATCGCTAACAGGCAGGCCGAGAACGTGAGACGGCCGTCTTGATTTAACGCTCACACACCACGATCGCGCGGATCGCCGCCGGCGCGGGCGTCGAATCCGGTCGGACGGGGTATGGCAAGGCCATGACGCACCAGGAACCGCTGGACCTCGGCGCGACCGAGCTGTCGCCGGAGCAGGAGGAGCGCACCAGGCGCGAGCACGACCTGGACCGGCCGGAGGTGTTCGACCGGCGCAACGACGTCGACCGCCGGGCGCGCACCCGGTCCACCCTGCTGCCGGAGGAGGAGCACGCCGGCAGCGCCGACCCGGAGGCGCAGGCGCGCGAGGTGCTGCGCGACTCCGACGTGCGGACCGAGGTGCCCGAGTCCGCGCCCGACACGATGGTCGAACGGCGCGAGTCCGGCGCCTGACCGCGCGCGGGGTCCGTTCGTGGGAACCGGGTGGGCGGACGAGGGGAGAGTCAGGCCCGCCCACCCGGCGGGTTCGCGGCGGCCCGCGGAGGGGTGTCGGGTCGTCAAGCTAGCGCAGCTGTTATCGCTAACACCAGAGGTCTCACCGAACATGGCCGTCACCAGCACCTTCGCGCCCGCTGCGGCGAACGGCCGAGCGGCCGTCGCGTCCGGACGGCACCGGTGGCGCGGATCTGGGTATTGAGGCACGGCGACCAGCGCTGTTAGCGTTAACAGCCGCAGCCGCACCCCGACGCGCCACGATGGAGTGGAACCGATGGACAGCGCCGTTCCCCGGTCGAGATCCCGCAGGCTGGCGGTGGTCGCGGTCGCGGCCGTGACCGCGCTCGCGGGCCTGGCGGTGGCCCCCGCCGCGCACGCGTCACCCGCCGTGCAGTACACCAACCCCCTGGCGAACCAGCGGGCGGACCCGCACATCTTCAAGCACACCGACGGCTACTACTACTTCACCGCGACCGCCCCGGAGTACGACCGGATCGTCCTGCGGCGCGCGACCACGATCCAGGGCCTGGCCACCGCGTCGGAGTCGGTGATCTGGCGCAAGCACCCGTCCGGCGAGATGGGCGCGCACATCTGGGCACCGGAGATCCACTTCATCAACGGCAGGTGGTACGTCTACTTCGCCGCCGGCCGCGCCGACGACGTGTGGCGCATCCGCCCGTACGTGCTGGAGAACTCCAGCGCGAACCCGCTGACCGGCACGTGGGTCGAGCGCGGGAAGGTCAACGTCCCCTGGGACACGTTCTCGCTGGACATGTCGACGTTCGCGGTCAACGGCACGCGCTACCTGACGTGGGCGCAGTCGGAGCCGGGCATCTCCACCAACTCGAACCTGTACCTGGCCCGGATGGGCGCGAACCCGTGGCAGATCACCGGCCCGGTGGCCAGGCTGACCGTCCCGACGCTGGCCTGGGAGACCCGCGGCTACAAGGTGGCCGAGGGGCCGTCGGTGATCCAGCGCAACGGCCGGGTGTTCCTGACCTACTCGGCCAGCGCCACGGACGCCAACTACTGCCTGGGCATGCTGTCCGCGTCCGCGTCGGCGGACCTGCTCAACCCGGCGTCGTGGACCAAGAGCCAGAACCCGGTGTTCGCGTCCAACGCGGCGACCGGCCAGTACGGGCCGGGGCACAACTCGTTCACCGTGTCGGAGGACGGCCAGAGCGACATCCTGGTCTACCACGACCGCAACTACCGGGACATCTCCGGCGACCCGCTCAACGACCCGAACCGGCGCACCCGCGTGCAGAAGGTCTACTGGAACGCCGACGGCACGCCGAACTTCGGCATCCCGGTGGCCGACGGCGTCACGCCGGTGCGGCTCAAGTCCTACAACTACCCGGACCGGTTCGTCCGGCACTGGGAGTACCGGGCCCGCGTCGAGGCGAACGTGAACCCGCTGGCCGACTCGCAGTTCCGCGTCGTCACGGGCCTGAACGGCAGCGGCACGGTGTCGCTGGAGTCGACCAACTTCCCGGGCTACTACCTGCGCCACCGCAACTACGAGCTGTGGGTGGAGCGCAACGACGGCAGCGCCGGCTTCCGCGCCGACGCCTCGTTCTTCCGCCGGGCCGGCCTCGCGTCGGGTTCGGCGGTGTCGTTCGAAGCCCAGAACTTCCCCGGCTACTACATCCGCCACAACGGCACTACCGTCAACCTGACCACCGCCGCCGACAGCGTCGCACGCGCCGACGCCACCTTCACCCTGGAGTGACCTGCCTTGCTGCGCTACCCCTTGCTCCACCCGCCGCTGCTGCACGCCCTGGCCACGGCCGGCCACGGGTCCAAGGTCCTGCTCGCGGACGCGAACTACGCGCACCGGACCAACGTGCACGAGCGGGCCACGCTGATCCACCTCAACCTGCGCCCCGGTCTCGTCACGGTCGACGAGGTGCTGGAGCCCGTGCTGTCGGCGATCCCGGTCGAGGCGGTGCACACCATGCGGCCGGACGACCTGGGCACGCCGGAGGTGTGGTCGGACTACGAACGGCTGCTCGGTCCCGACCTGCCGCTGCAACCGTTGGCGCGCAAGGAGTTCTACGCGGCGTGCCGTGAGCCGGAGCTGGCGGTGTGCGTGGCCACGGGTGACGGTCGGCTCTACGCCAACCTGCTGCTGACCGTGGGTTTCGTCGCCTGACCGACGGCCCGGCCCGCACGTCGCCCGTGCGGGCCGGGCCGTCGTCCGGTGTGGACTCTGCTCAGCCGGCGGACGGCGCGTGCAGGATCGCGGCGTACCCGTCCGGTCCGACCGCGACGCACCGGCGCTCGTGCGGCCCGGTGGTGATCTCGCCGACGCGGAACCCGACGGCCGCCGCGCGTTCGCGCGCCTCCTCCAGGTCGGTCACCTTCACCAGCACCGCCGGGCCGTCGTGCACGCGGTCCGCGCCGGACAGCGCCAACCGCCCGCCCGCCACGTCGAACTGGGCCCAGCGGTCGCCGTCCACGAACGTCGGCGGCACGCCGAGCAGCGCGGACCACCGCTCGACCGCGCCGGCGAGGTCGTCTGCGGGGACAACGGGGGCGATGCGTTCGGCAGTCACGTCCTCGACGCTAACCAGGGGCCGTCGGGCGGTCAATCGCCCCCGGCGGATCGGGCAACATCGCGGAAGTGGCCGCCGGTCGCGGGAATCGCGTGGTCCTCAGTGGACTGTTCGCGGTCAGCGGGGCTCGTCGATGCCGGGGACGGTCACGTCGTCGTCCGCGGGCGGCTCGGGGTCGCGCCACTCCTCGGACCGGCTGGGGCGGTTGCCGCGCAAGGTGCCCTCCAGCTCGTGCTTCAACTCGTCGTCCACCAGCGGGCTGTGCTTGTCGCTCTCGCGGTGCATGGGCTCCACGCTCCTCGGGATCGGGTGCTTGCCCCGGTGGAGTACCCCCGCGCGTTCACCCGAACCGCGTCCTCGCGTTCACCCGATAGGTCGAGCGGGACGGTCCGGCGCCAGGCCGAGCGCCGCCCGGTCGAGGCGGGTGCGGAGCGCCCTCGGAACGGGCGCGGGCGTCGGAGTGCTAACCGGTCCAGGCGGCGAGGCCCGAGCGGGACGGGGTGGCGTCGGGGAAGGTCGAGGCCAGGGTCCGCGCGTAGCGGCGCGCCTCGGGGGTGGTCAGGTCGGGCGGCGTGAGCCACGGCGCGAGGTGCGGTCGCCGGCCCGCCGGCGGCTCGCCGCCGAGCACCAGCACGTCCGGCGCGTCGGGCGCCACGGCGTGACCGAGGCGGTCGGCCTCGGCCCGCGCGACCTCCGCCGCCTCGGCGGCGCGGGCCGAGCCGTCCGACACGACGGCGAACGGGCCGCCGATCGACGCGACCTCCGCGCGCAGCGCCGCCCGGTCGGCGTCGGTCAGACCGGGCCACGGCAGGTCGCCGCGCCGGCCGGCGAGCTTCGCCGCCAGCACGGCCGACGCGTAGTCGGGTCCTTCCGGGCCGCGCACGTCCGGGCCGGTCCACGCCACCCTGCCGGTGTCCACCGGAACGGTGATCCGCTCGCCCTCCCGGTCCAGCCAGAGGTCGCCGCGGCCCTCGGGCAGCCACACCAGCGCCCACCGGCCGGTCGTCCCCTCCCGCGGGCGGGCGGGCACGAGGGCGTTGGGCGCGTTGCCCACCGACAGCGGGACGTCGGAGGTGTGCACGATGTTCCAGCCGGGCATGTGCGGCACCACGAGCACGTCCACCGGCCCGTCGCCGAGCGCCACCCGGGTCAGCACGGGGTCGCCCGCCGCCGGGGAGTTGAGCCGGCCGGCGATGGTGACCTGGCCCAGGCCGGCCAGCAGCACCACGGCCAACGCGGCGCCCGCCACGCGCACCACCGCGGTCGGCGGGCACAGCGCGAGCCACGACACGGCGACGAACGACGCCATCATCGCGATGAAGGCGAACGACAGCGGCGGGCCGGCGGCCCGCCGAAGCGGCAGTACGCGGCGATGAAGTTCTTCCTGT
>NZ_JBSGBG010000024.1:0-128989 GCF_053601135.1 Actinosynnema sp. NPDC004786
CGTCAAGGGGGCCGTTCCAGCGTCAGGTGCGGTAGGGCCGGGAGTGCCCCCTTGACACGCGCGGTAGGGCTGCGCCAGGTCGGCGGGATGACACGGAACCCTTCTGTTGGGGAAGGGCGGGGGTTGGCCGGTGGGGTGGTGGGGGAGGAGTGGGGCGAGAGGGTGGTGGGGGTGGCGGGGGTGTGTCAGTCGGTGGGGAGGCCCCAGGTGCCCTTTGGTGGGGCGGGGGATTGGGTGGCGGTGGCGTCGGTGGTCGGGGGGATGCCGCCGATGAAGCGGATCAGGGAGTCGCCGTGTTCGACCCGGCCCGGGAACGGGTCGCCGGCGGACAGGCGGATCAGGGAGGCGATCGGTAGGTCGACGTGGGAGGCGACGAGGACGAAGTTGCCGAAGCGGCGGCCTCGGAAGACGGCCGGTTCGGCCAGGACGCAGACGTGGGGGAAGACGGCGCGGACGGTGGCGGCTTGGGCTTTGGCGAAGGACATCTTGCCGCCGTCGCCGATGTTGGCCGCGTAGATGCCGTCCGGGCGCAGGGTGCGGGAGGCCAGGGCGACGTATTCGACGGACGTCAGGTGCGCCGGGGTGCGGGAGCCGGCGAACACGTCGGTGACGACCAGGTCGAAGGTCGATTCCGGGGCTTTGGCGAGGACGGCGCGGGCGTCGCCGTTGCGGATGCGCAGGCGCCAGGTGCGGTCCAGCGGGAGCAGGCCGCGGACCAGGTCGATCAGGGCCGTGTCGATCTCGACGACCTGTTGGCTGGAACGGGGTCTGGTCGTGGCGATGTAGCGCGGCAGGGTGAGCGCGCCGCCGCCCAGGTGGAGGGCGCGGATCGGGTCGCGGTCCGGGGCGACCAGGTCCGCGACGTGGCCGAGCCGGCGCAGGTACTCGAACTCCAGGTGCGTCGGGTCGTCCAGGTCCACGTGGGACTGGGGGGTGCCGTTCAGGCGCAATGTCCACGCCCTCGGCACGTCGGGGTCGGGGACCAGTTCCGCGATGCCCGAGTCCACCTCCCGGCTGATGGTCTCGTCGGCTTTCCGGATCCGTCCCACCCTGCGATTATCCCGGTAGTCCCGGGGTGCGGCGCTTGCGGTCCACCAGCCTGCCCAGGCGCTCGGTGGCGCCCTGCAATGGGCCGAGGGTGGCGGCCAGGACGCGGATCGACTCGTCCAGGTGACCGGTGTTGCCGGTCAGGCCGGCCAGTTCCGGCTCCAGCTCGGTGAGTCGGCGTTGCACCTCCTCCAGCTGGTGCAACGCCTCGGGCAGCTCGTTGGCCAGGAACGTGGCGAGCTGCTCCAGCCGTTCGAGGGTGCCCCGCAGGTCGGTCAGCGCTTCCAGCGCGTCGGCGATGCGCGGCAGTGCGAGCACCCCCGACACCAGCCCGGTGGCGACACCCAACGCGGTCCGCAACATGCGAGTACGTTACCGACCTGTGCAGATCGCCGCTGACGTCCTCACCGCGCTGGTCGCGGCCATCCACCTCTACATCGTGGTGCTGGAGATGGTCCTGTGGACCACGCCGCGCGGCCGGGCGGTGTTCGGGACCACGCCCGAGTTCGCCGCCCAGTCGAAGGTGCTGGCCGCCAACCAGGGCCTCTACAACGGGTTCCTGGCCGCGGGCCTGGTCGTGGCCCTGGTGGTGCGGGGGACGACGGGGTTCGCGTTCGCGGTGTTCTTCCTGGTCTGCGTGATCGTGGCCGGGTTGTACGGCGCGGCGACGGTCAGTCGTCGGATCCTCGTCGTGCAGTCCGTTCCCGCCGCGATCGCGTTGGCGCTGGTGCTGATCGCGCGGTAGGGGCCCGCCACGGGCCCTTGGCCGGGTCGTAGCCGGTGCGCAGGTCGCCGGACACGCGGGTGCGCCACGTGGAGGTCGTTCCCGGGGTGGTCGCCTCTGGGGTGGTCGCCTCTGGGGTGGTCGCCTTTGGGGTGGTCGTCTTCGGGGTGGTCGGCGCGGGTCGGGCGGGTGCCGGTTCGCGGCGGGCGACGAAGGCGGCCAGGGCGGTGGTGATCGGCACGGCGGCGACCAGGCCGATGCTGCCCACCAGGGTGCGGACCAGTTCCTGCGCGACCTCCTGGGCGGTGAGGATCTCGCCCAGGGTGCGACCCGAGAGGGTGAACGCGAGCAGCAGCGGCAGGGCCGCGCCCGCGTAGGCCATGACCAGCGTGTTCACCACCGACGACAGGTGGTCGCGGCCGATGCGGGAACCCGCCGCGTAGAGGTCGCGGAAGCCCAGTGACGGGTTGGCGCGGCGCAGTTCCCACACCGCGCTGGTCTGCGTCACGGTCACGTCGTCCAGCACGCCCAGCGCGCCGATGATCGTGCCGGCCAGCAGCAGGCCGCGCGTGTCGATGCCGTGCCCGAGCAGCGACACGAGGTTGGCCGTGTCCTGGTCCAGGCCGGTCAGCTTGGCGAACGCGGAGAACAGGGCGCCGAGCACGCCGATCAGCGCGAGGCTCACCAGCGTCCCGAGCACGGCGGTGGACGTCCGCGCGGACACCCCGTGGGTCAGGTACAGCACCACGAACATGATCAGCCCCGCGCCGACCACGGCGACCGTGAGCGGGTTCTCGCCGGCCAGGATCGCGGGCAGCACGAACAGCACGAGCACCACGAAGCTCAACGCCAGCGCGCCCAGCGCCGCCAGGCCCTGCCAACGGCCCAGCAGGAGCACGGCGGCCACGAACAGCACCGCCAGCAGCAGCAACGGGACGCCGCGCTGGAAGTCGGCGAGCTGGTAGGACGTGCTGTCGTTGGGGTCGCCGCCGCCGTACGAGAGCACCACGGCGTCGCCCACGGCGAACCTGGGCGTGCCCGGCTGGTCCGGCACGGGGATGCGGATCTCGCGGCCGGCCGCCGCGCCGTCGCTCATCCGCACGGTCACCAGCACGCAGCCCGTGCCGCCCGGCACGCCCGCGTCCGGGCCGCACCCGCCCCGGGCCACGGCGGTCACGTCGCCGCGCACCGGCACCTGCGCGAGCCCTGCCTCCGCGCCGGTGCGCTGCTCGTGCCCGAACGGGTACAGCAGCAGCGTGCCCACCACGGTGGCGAGCACGAACGGCAGCAGCAGGACCAGCAGCAGCTTCCGGACCGGCTCGGAGGCGGGTTCGGCGGGGCCGTGCCCGTGTCCGTGGCCGTGGGCGGCGATCAGGTCCTTGGCGCGCACGGCGCACATACTGCCCGCTCGGCCTTGGTGTTCGCATGTCGGACAGTTGGGTGCGAACTCCGGCGTGGGTCCTCCGGGTCCGCCGCCCCCGGTGCCACGCTCGCCGCGTGACCACGAACTGGACACCCATTCACGGCCGGGCCTACGACCCGGTCCCGTACCGACCGGCCCGGATGCCGGTCGGGCAGTCCCTGCGCACGGCCGCCGACCTGCGCGACCGGATGCGGGAGCGCCGCACGGTGCGCATGTTCTCCCCCGACCCGGTGCCCGAACAGGTGGTGCTGGACGCCCTGGAGGTCGCCTCGACCGCGCCGAGCGGGGCCCACCAGCAGCCGTGGACGTTCGTGCTGGTGAAGGACCCCGAGGTGCGCCGGCGCATCCGGGAGGCCGCCGAGCACGAGGAACGCGTCTCGTACGCGGGCAGGCTGGGCGACGAGTGGCTGGACGCGTTGCGCCCCCTGGGCACCGACGACGTGAAGCCGCACCTGACCGACGCCCCCGTGCTGGTGGTCGTGTTCCAGCAGCGGTACTACCAGGAGCCGGACGGCACCCGGCGCAAGCACTACTACGTGGACGAGTCGGTGGGCATCGCGGTCGGCATGCTGCTCACGGCGCTGCACCTGTCCGGGCTCGCCGCGCTGACCCACACGCCGTCGCCGATGAGGTTCCTCGGCGAGGTGCTGGAACGCCCGCGCAACGAGAAGGCGTTCGCGGTGATCCCGATCGGCTACCCGGCCGACGACTGCGTGGTGCCCAACCTGGTCCGCAAGTCCCTGGACCAGGTGGTCGTCACCGTCTAGGGGCCAACGGGTCGGCGAACCGGAAGTGCGCGGCCACCGCCTCCTCGCAGGCGGCCAGCGCCTGCCGCAGCCGCTCGTCCGGCGACCCCGTGACGAGCCGCCACGGCACGCCCCGCTCGGCCAGGCGCGCCCGGAACTCCCCGGTCATCCACGCGCGCAGGTGCTCGCCGTCCCGCCACCCGTCCTGCTCGAACGGCACGCCGACGTGGTCGGTCAGCAGGTACAGGGCGGGGCGGTGGGCGTCCGGCGCGATGTCCGGGTGCGGCGCGCCGAGGTAGCGGTGGCCCCACACCGTCGCCGCCCACGGGTCGTTGTCGCACACCAGCACCGGACCGTCCACGGCGGCGTCGGCGAGCTGCTGCTGCCGCCGCGCGACGTCCTGGAAGTCGCCCACGGTCCACACCAGACGGTCCGGGGTGGCGTCCGGGTCGAACGCGCGGGCGGCGGCCAGCTTCAGCTCGGTGTGCTCCCGGCCGTACTCGGGCACCCACGGCGCGCCCAGCGCCCGCGCGAGGTCGCGGGACAGGGTGGTGGTGCCGGTGCTCTCCGCCCCGAGCACGACGATCCGCGCGCAGAGACCCACCCTGGTGGCCGGGGCGAGGTGCGCCCACCGGCCGCGCGGGTCGGCCCGGACCGCGGTGCCGGACACCGGGAAGGCGGCGCGGTCGACGTCCACCGGGACGTGCCGCGCGCCGAGCCGCTTGGCCATCTCGTCGCCGTAGTGCTCGCTGGAGAACACGGCGTCGACCCGGGCCGACGCGGGGTCGCCGTCCAGGATGGCCCGTCGCGCGAGCACCGCCCGCGCCACGCCCATGTGCAGCTCCCACACCCGGTCGCTGTGGAAGTCCATCTCGTGGTCGTCCACGTCGCCCAGCACGACCAGGCCGGGCGTGCCGGCGTGCTCGGCGCGCAGCCACGAGACCCGGTCGGCCAACGGGATCGACTCCACGCTCGACGCCAGCACGGTCACGGTGGTCCGCCCGCTGCGGGCGGCGGCCGTGCGGATGAGGTGGTGGTGACCGGCGTGCGGGGGGTAGAACTTGCCCAGCACCAACGCGTGGTCGAAGTCGCTCACGCCGTCACCGCCTCGTCCTCGCGCAGGGCCTTGGTCCAGTTGCGCAGGCCGAGCACGCACAACGCCAGGAAACCGACGTAGAGGATCGCGGTCAGCCAGAGGTCCTTGTAGGCGTACAACGGAACGTAGATCACGTCCGCGGCGATCCACAGCCACCAGCACTCGACCTTCTTGCGGGTCTGGCCCCACGTGGCCAGCAGCGAGAGGACGGTGGTCGCGGAGTCCGCCCACGGCACGGTCGAGTTGCTGAACGCGGTGAGCACCCACACCAGCACCAGGGTGCCCGCCACGCCGGCCGCGAGCAGCCACCACCACTGCGCGCGGGTCGTGCGGCCGACGGGCAGCGGTGTGTGCTGCGCGCCGCCCCGCAGCCACGCCCACCAGCCGTACAGCGCGAGCGCGACGTAGACGACCTGCAGGCCCGAGTCGGCGTACAGGCCGCTGGTCGCGAACAGCACCAGGAAGGCGAGGTTGTTGAGGATGCCGATCGGCCAGTTCCAGGGGTTCTGCCGGGCCACCAGCCACACGCAGAGCGCGCCGGTGACGAAACCCGCCACCTCGCCCCAGCTGGTGGCCACCCCGGCGACCGTGACGGCGGGGGTGTTGAAGGGCCAGAGGATGACGTCGAGCACTGACACGGGCACTCCGTTTGACCGGTTATCGAACATCTGTTCGAATGTGGACATGCGATGGGACGGGCAGAAGGACGGGGCGGACCGGCAGCAGGCCCTGCCGGGGTTGCCGGGGCTGGTGCGCAGCGTACGAACTCCCGACTTCGCCGATGTCGTGTTCCACGAGGTGAACGCCAAATCGGTGCTCAACAAGGTGCCCGGCGACGGGATGCCGTTCGGCTGGACCGTCAACCCCTACCGCGGGTGCACGCACGGGTGCACGTACTGCCTGACGGGTGACACGCCCGTGCTGCTGGCCGACGGCCGCACCAAGCCGATCGCCGAGCTGTCGGTCGGCGAGGAGGTGTTCGGCACGGCGCACGGCCGGTTCGTGGTCACCCGCGTGCGGGCGCACTGGAAGACCGCCAAGCCCGCCTACCGGGTGACCTTGAGCGACGGCACCCGGGTGGTCGCGGGCGGCGACCACCGGTTCCTCACCGACGAGGGTTGGAAGCACGTCACGCCCGGCCGCTGCGCCGACTTCGAGGAGCGGCCGTTCCTGGTGAAGGGCGCGCGGCTGGTCGGCACGGGCCGGTTCGCCACCCCGCCCGCGCAGGGCGCGGAGTACCGCGCGGGCTACCTGTGGGGCGTCGTGCGCGGCGGCGTGCCGGCCCACCCGGACGTGCTGGCCCGGGTGCGCGCGTTCGCGGGCGGCCGGGTGCCGCGGGAGGGGGAGCTGGCCGAGTGGCCGACCGGGCCGGGGGAGGAGTGGTCGAAGGGCTTCCTGGCCGGCGTGTTCGACGCGCGGGGCAGCGCCGCGGGTGGCGAGCTGGTGATGTCCAGTTCGGACAGCGCGGTGTTCGACGCGGCCGTGCTGGCGTTGACGCGGCTGCGCGTGCCGCACGCGGTCGAGGTGCGCGGCGTGCGGATCACCGGCGACCTGGCGGAGCGGCTGCGGTTCCTGCACCTGGTCAACCCGGCCGTCGGGCGCGGCAGCGCGGTCGAGGGCATGGCGGTGCCGGTCACGTCGCGGCTGAGCGTCGTGTCGGTGGAGTCGCTGGGCGTGACCCGCACGCTGTACGACATCACCACCGGCACCGGCGACTTCGTGGCCAACGGCCTGGTGAGCCACAACTGCTTCGCCCGCAAGACGCACACCTACCTCGACCTGGACGCGGGCCACGACTTCGACACGCAGGTCGTGGTCAAGGTCAACGCGGTGGAGGTGCTCACGGCGCAGCTGCGGTCCAAGCGGTGGCGGCGCGAGCACGTGGCGATGGGCACGAACACCGACCCGTACCAGCGGGCCGAGGGCCGGTACGCGTTGATGCCGGGCATCATCCGCGCGCTGGCCGACTCGGGCACGCCGTTCTCCATCCTGACCAAGGGCACCGTGATGGCGCGGGACGTCCCGCTGCTGGCGCGGGCCGCGTCGGCGGTGCCGGTGGGCATCGGGGTGTCGCTCGCGCTGCTGGACCGGGAGCTGCAGTCCGGGCTGGAACCGGGCACGCCCAGCCCGCGGGCGAGGCTCGACCTGGTGCGCCGGATCCGGGACGCGGGGCTGCCGTGCGGGGTGTTCGTCGCGCCGGTGCTGCCGGCGCTCACGGACTCGGAGGAGCAGTTGGACGCGTTGCTGGCCGCCGTCGCGGAGGCCGGCGCGACGGGCGTGACGGTCCTGCCGCTGCACCTGCGGCCGGGTGCCCGGGAGTGGTTCGCCCGGTGGCTGGTGCGGGAGCGGCCGGACCTCACCGACACCTACCGCCGGCTGTACGCGCGGGGGTCCTACGTGGACTCCCGGTACCGGCGGTGGCTGACCGGGCGCATCCGGCCGCTGCTGCGGCGGCACGGCCTCGACGCGCGCGGCAAGCGGGACGCGGTCGGCGTGCCCGGCGACGAGGAGGGGCTGTGGCCGGAGGGCAGCCTGCCGTCCTCGGCGCCGAACGCGCCGGTGGCGCAGGAGCAGTTGACCCTGCTGTGACGCCGCGGCTCACCCCGCGGTGACGGACTGCGGGAAGCGCAGCACGCGGTCGGGGTCGTAGTGGCGGGCGACGGCCCGCAGCCGGCGCAGGTTGTGCCGGTACGCCGTCCGCGCCCAGTCCTCCTGCGCCGGGTCGAGGTAGTTGATGTAGGTGCCGGCGCCGACCAGCCGCGCCAGCGCCGACTGCACGTCGTCCACCTCGCGCGTGACGTGCTCGGGCGGCAGGTCGCCGACGGTGCCGAAGACCTCGATGGACGTCGTCGCGCCGCGGTGCGGGTAGGCGGTGTCGGTCGGCGACGGCCGGTCCATCGCACCGCCGAGCGCGCCCACGATGAGCAGCGCGCTGTCCTTGCCCCGCACGGTGTCCGCCACCGCCGCCGCGTCGTCCCAGAGGCCCTGGCCGATGCGGGACGACGCGCGGAAGGCGTTGCGGGGCGGGTGCCCGGCGGTCATGATCGACGTCGCGGTCGGGTAGTCCACCTCGGCGTGCTCCAGCGGCCCGTCCGGGCCCAGCCGGGCCAGTTCCGCGAGCACCCCCGTCTCCCGGCCGGTCGAGCAGCCGAACAGGTCCACCGAGCCGTCCGGCAGGGCCACGCAGGTGGTCGACAGGTGTTCGGGGGCCGCGGTGCTCCACGGCTGCCAGGCGCCGAGCACGTCCGCCGCCGAGCCGGCCGGGAACCGGATGCGGAACACGGTCAGCACCTCGGGCACGGGCGCGGTGGCGAACTCGAACGACGTCACCACGCCGAAGTTGCCGCCGCCACCGCCGCGCAACGCCCAGAAGAGGTCGGGCTCGCGGTCCGCCGAGGCGGTCACCAGGCGGCCGTCCACCGTGACCACGCGCGCGGCGCGCAGCCAGTCGCAGGTCAGGCCGTAGGAGCGTTGCAGCCAGCCCAGGCCGCCGCCGAGGGTGAGCCCGGCGACGCCGACGGACGGGCAGTTGCCCAGCGGCAGGCACCGGCCGGCGGCGGCGAGCGCGGCGTAGACGTCGCCGAGGCGGGCTCCCGCGCCGACCACGGCGGTGCCGTCGGGCCGCACCTCGATCCGGTTCATCGGCCCCAGGTCGACGACCAGCCCGCGGTCCGGGGTGGAGTAGGCGGCGTAGCTGTGCCCACCGCCGCGGGCCGCCACGCGGAGGTCGGACCGGCGGGCCTCCTCCAGGCACCGCTGCACGTCCTCGGGCCGCGCGCAGCGCGCGATCGCGGCGGGCCGGTGGTGGTCGAACAGGGAGTTGAACGGCAGCCGCGCGGTGTCGTAGCCGTCGTCGCCGGGGAGCAGCAGCTCGCCGGCCAGCCGGGCGCGCAGCCGGTCCCACCGCACGGGTCGCGCCTCGGCGACCCCCTCGGCGGCGACCGCCGCCCCGCCCGCGGCCACCGCCGCGCCCGCCCACCGCAACACGTCCCGCCGCGACACCGCCACGCCGACCCCCTCGTCCGTCGTCGGCCCATCGAACCGGCCGACGGACCGCCGGGGAACCGCTGTTCGGCCGCTCCGCTCGTAACTTCGTACGGCGTACGGTACAATGTACGACATGAGTGCTGTGCCGGGTAGTGGAGCGGGGTTCGTGCCGACCGACGAGGACGTGGCGGGCGTGCTCGCGTGGTTCGGGAAGTGGGACGCGCTGGCCGTGGCCAAGGACGTGGAGGCCATGGCGGACATGGCGTTGTTCCCGGTCAACGCGGTGACGGACGGGTCGGCGCAGTCGTGGGACCGGGCGCGGTTCCTCGACGACATGGCGGCGTCCCTCGGCGAGGGCGACGTGGGGATGGAGTCCGTGCGCACGCCCGTCTTCGTCAACGCCAACCTGGTGTTCGTGATCACCGACGCGACCATCACGGTGGGTGACCACTCGCAGGTCGTGCGGTACGGCGACCTGCTGGTGAAGACCGACGGGCAGTGGCTGTTCCAGACCATGGTGCAAGGGGGCTGGTAGCCGCGGTGGGTCGACCGGGTCACTAACAATCAGTCTTGACTGTTTGTTAGTGGCCCGGAACACTCGGCGGCATGTCCACCGACACCGGGCAGCGGGAGGTCCGGCGCCAGGCCGACCGCAGCCGCGAGACCCGGCGCAAGCTCATGCAAGCCACCGTCGAGTGCCTGGTCGAGCACGGCTGGGCGGGCACGACGACGACCGTGGTGGCCGAGCGCGCGGGCGTGTCCCGCGGCGCCCAGCTCCACCACTTCCGCACCCGCGGCGAGCTGGTCGCCGCCGCGGTCGAGCACCTGGGTGCGGAGAGCGTGCTCGACCTGAAGGAACGCGCCCGGCAGGTCAACGGCAGCACCATCGCGGTGGTCGAGCTGATCGCCGACTTCTACGCCAGCGACCTGTTCACCGCCGCCCTGGAACTCTGGGTCGCCGCGCGCACCGATCCCGAACTCCGCACCGTCGTGGTGCCGCTGGAGGCCCGCCTGGGCCGCGAGACGCACCGGCTCGCGGTCGAGCTGCTGGGCGCGGACGAGACCAAGCCGGGCGTGCGCGAGTCGGTGCAGCTCACCCTGGACCTGGTGCGCGGCCTCGCGCTGGCCGACCAGCTCACCGACGACCGCAGGCGGCGCGCCCGGATCGTCCGGCACTGGGCCCGGGTGCTGGAGGAGTCGCTGTGATCACCGACCTGCTGGCCGACCTGGACGCCGAGAGCCGGGTGCTGGACGACCTCGTCGCGCCCCTGGCCGACTGGGCGGTCCCGACGCCCGCGCCGGGCTGGACGATCGCCCACCAGATCAGCCACCTGCGCTGGACCGACCGCCAGGCCACGCTCGCCGCCCGCGACCCGGACGCGTTCACCGGGGCGTTGCGCCGGGCCACCGCCGAGGTGGTGGAGGAGGGCGCGCGCGAGCCGATCACGCTGGAGCAGTGGCGGGCGGGCCGCGCCGAGCTGGCCGAAGCCCTCGCGGCCGTGCCGCCGGGCGTGAAGCTGCCCTGGTTCGGGCCGCCGATGAGCCCGGCCTCCATGGCCACCGCCCGGCTGATGGAGACCTGGGCGCACGGCCAGGACGTCGCCGACGCGCTCGGCGTCACCCGGGAGCCGACCCACCGGCTCCGGCACGTCGCGCACCTCGCGGTCCGCACGTTCGGCTGGTCGTTCGCGGTGCACGGCCTGCCCGTGCCGCAGGTCCCGGTCCGCGTCGAGCTGGACGCGCCCGACGGCGGCCGGTGGACGTGGGGACCGGAGGACGCCGCCGACCGGATCACCGGACCGGCGCTGGACTTCTGCCTGCTCGCGACCCAGCGGCGGCACCCCGACGACCTGGCCGTCACGGCCGTCGGCGAGGCGGCGACCGCGTGGGTGCCCGTCGCGCAGGCGTTCGCCGGCCCGCCCGGCGCGGGCCGGGAGCGGGGGCGGCCGTGATCCGCATCGGCAACGCGTCCGGCTTCTACGGCGACCGGTTCTCCGCCGTCCGCGAGATGCTCACCGGCGGCCACCTCGACGTGCTCACCGGCGACTACCTGGCCGAGCTGACCATGCTCATCCTCGGGCGGGACCGGGCGAAGGACCCGCGCCTCGGCTACGCCCGCACGTTCCTGCGCCAGCTCGAGGAGAACCTCGGCGACGCGCTGGACCGCGGCGTCCGGATCGTCTCCAACGCGGGCGGGCTGAACCCCGAGGGCCTGGCCGAGGCGATCGACGGGCTCGGGCTCGGCGCGAAGGTCGCCTTCGTGACCGGCGACGACGTGCGCGAGCGGTTCCCGGAGGCGTTGACCGCCAACGCCTACCTCGGCGCGTGGGGCATCGCCGAGTGCCTGCGGGCCGGCGCGGACGTCGTGGTCACCGGCCGGGTCACCGACGCGTCGCTGGTCGTCGGACCGGCCGCCGCGCACTTCGGCTGGGGCCGGGAGGACTTCGACGCGCTCGCGGGCGCGACGGTCGCGGGCCACGTGCTGGAGTGCGGCACGCAGGCCACCGGCGGCAACTACTCGTCGTTCCTCTCGATCGACGCCACCCGGCCCGGTTTCCCGATCGCCGAGGTGGAGGCCGACGGCTCGGCCGTCATCACCAAGCACGAGG
The DNA here is from genome assembly GCF_053601135.1 of Actinosynnema sp. NPDC004786. Taxonomy (NCBI): domain Bacteria; kingdom Bacillati; phylum Actinomycetota; class Actinomycetes; order Pseudonocardiales; family Pseudonocardiaceae; genus Actinosynnema; species Actinosynnema sp. NPDC004786. Next base: position 11,633 of record NZ_JBSGBG010000024.1, read on the forward strand.
GCACGGGCGGCGCGGTCACCGTCGACACCGTCACCGCGCAACTGCTCTACGAGATCGGCCCGCCCGCCTACGTCGGCCCGGACGTGGTCAGCCACTTCGACACCATCCGCCTCGACCCGCACGAGCGCGGCGTGCGGATCTCCGGCGTGAAGGGCTCGCCGCCGCCGGACACGCTCAAGGTGTGCCTCAACACCCTGGGCGGGTTCCGCAACTCGACCACGTTCGTGCTCACCGGGCTGGACGTCGAGGCCAAGGCCGACCTCGTCCGCCGCCAGGTGGAGGCGGCGATCGGCGGGGACGGCCTGACGTGGACGCTCGCGCGCACCGACCGGCCGGACGCGGACACCGAGGAGACGGCGAGCGCGCTGCTGCACGTGACGGTCAAGACCCCGGACCCGAAGCGGGCCAAGGCGTTCTCGCGGGCCGGGATCGAGCTGGCGCTGGGGTCCTACCCCGGCTTCCACGTCACCGCGCCGCCCGGCGACGGCACGCCGTTCGGCGTCTACCGGGCCGCGTACGTGCCGCGCTCGTCGGTGCCGCACCGGGCCGTGCTGCCCGACGGGGAGGTGGTGGAGGTATGAAGGTCCCCCCGCGCGGAAGTCTCCTGCGCCGGGTCCCGTTGGGCACGATCGCGGGCGCGCGTTCCGGCGACAAGGGCGGCGACGCCAACCTCGGCGTGTGGGTGCGCACCGACGCGCAGTACGAGTGGCTGCGCGCGGAGCTGACCGTCGCGCGGCTGAAGGAGCTGCTGCCCGAGGCGGGCGAGGTCTCCCGGCACGAGCTGCCGAACCTGCGCGCGCTGAACTTCGTGCTGCACGGCCTGCTCGGCGAGGGCGTCGCCTCCTCCACCCGCTTCGACCCGCAGGCCAAGGCGCTGGGCGAGTGGCTGCGCTCCCGCCACGTCGACGTCCCGGAGGAGCTGCTGTGACGACCACGTCGGCGCTGTTCGACACGCCCGAGCGCCGCGACCTGCGCGCGGTGGTGCGGCGGTTCACCGAGCGGGAGGTCGTGCCGCACCTCGCGGACTGGGAGCGGGCGGGCGAGCTGCCCCGGTCGCTGCACCGCGCGGCGGCGGGCATCGGGCTGCTGGGGCTGGGGTTCCCGGAGGCCGTCGGCGGCGCGGGCGACCTGCTCGACACCGTGGTGGCCACCGAGGAGCTGATCCAGGCGGGCGGGTCGTCCGGGCTGGTCGCGGGGCTGCTCACGCACGGCATCGCGCTGCCGCACATCGTGGACGCGGGCGACCCACACCTGATCGACCGGTTCGTGCGGCCGACGCTGGCCGGTGAGCTGGTCGGCGCGCTCGCGATCACCGAACCGGGCGGCGGTTCGGACGTCGCCGCGCTGCGCACCACGGCGCGTCGCGACGGTGACTCCTACGTGGTGAACGGGACGAAGACGTTCATCACGTCGGGCGCCCGCGCGGACTTCGTCACCACGGCCGTGCGCACCGGCGGTCCGGGCCACCAGGGCATCAGCCTGCTCGTGGTGGAGAAGGGCACGCCGGGGTTCGCGGTGGACCGCCGGCTGGAGAAGATGGGCTGGCACTGCTCGGACACCGCCGAGCTGTCCTTCGTGGACGCCCGGGTGCCCGCCACCCACCTGGTCGGGCCGGAGAACGGCGGGTTCGCCCTGGTCATGCGGCAGTTCCAGGTGGAGCGCGTCTCGCTGGCGGCGCAGGCGTACGCGACGGCCCAGCGCTGCCTCGACCTCACCGCGGCGTACGTGCGGCAGCGGGAGACGTTCGGCCGGCCGCTCATCGCCCGGCAGGTGGTCCGGCACCGGCTGGTGGAGATGGCGCAGCGCATCGACCTCGCGCGCACCTACACGCGCGAGGTGGCGGTGCGGGTGGCGGCCGGCGAGGAGGTGGTGGCGCAGGTGTGCTTCGCGAAGAACGCGGCCGTGGAGGCGTGCTCGTTCGTCGTGGACGCGGCGGTGCAGCTGCACGGCGGCTTCGGCTACCTCCGCGACGCGGAGGTCGAGCGGCACTACCGGGACGCGCGGATCCTCGGCATCGGGGGCGGCGCGACCGAGGTGATGACGGAGTTGGCGGCGCGGAGATTGGGGTTCACGGCATGAGTGTGCTGCGCACGGCGGTGGACCGCCGGTCGCCCGGGTACGCCGCGAACCGGGCGGCGATGCTGGCCCGGCTCGCCGAGCTGGAGGCCGAGCACGCCAAGGCCCTCGCGGGCGGCGGGCCGAAGTACACCGAGCGGCACCACCGGCGCGGCAAGCTGCTGGCCCGCGAGCGGATCGAGCTGCTGGTCGACCCGGACAGCCCGTTCCTGGAGCTGTCGCCGCTGGCCGCGTGGGGCACCGACTACCCGGTGGGCGCGAGCGTGGTCACCGGCATCGGCGTGGTCGAGGGCGTCGAGTGCGTGATCGTCGCCAACGACCCGACCGTGCGGGGCGGCGCGAGCAACCCGTGGACGCTGCGCAAGACCTTCCGGGCCAACGACATCGCGTTGCAGAACCGGCTGCCGCTGATCGGGCTGGTCGAGTCCGGCGGGGCGGACCTGCCGAGCCAGAGCGAGATCTTCATCCCCGGCGGGCGGGCGTTCCGCGACCTGACCCGGCTGTCGGCGGCGGGCATCCCGACGATCAGCACGGTGTTCGGCAACGCCACCGCGGGCGGCGCGTACGTGCCCGGCATGTCGGACTACGTGGTGATGATCGAGGAGCGGTCCAAGGTGTTCCTCGGCGGCCCGCCGTTGGTGCGGATGGCCACCGGCGAGGAGTCCGACGACGAGTCGCTGGGCGGCGCGCGGATGCACGGCGCCACCTCCGGGCTGGCCGACTTCGTGGCCCAGGACGAGGTGGACGCGATCCGGCTCACCCGGCGCGTGGTGGCCCGGCTGAACCGGCGCAAGCTCGGGCCCGCGCCGAAGGCCGTCGAGCCGCCGCGGCACGACGAGGAGGACCTGCTCGGGCTCGTGCCGACCGACCTGCGGGTGCCGTTCGACCCGCGCGAGGTGATCGCCCGGATCGTGGACGGCTCGCGGTTCGACGAGTTCAAGCCCGACTACGGCGCCGCCCTCGTGACCGGGTGGGCCGACCTGCACGGCTACCCGGTCGGGGTGCTGGCCAACGCGCGCGGCGTGCTGTTCAGCCAGGAGGCGCAGAAGGCGGCGCAGTTCATCCAGCTGGCCAACGCGAGCGACACGCCGCTGCTGTTCCTGCAGAACACGACCGGGTACATGGTCGGCGCGCAGTACGAGCAGGGCGGCATCATCAAGCACGGCGCGATGATGATCAACGCGGTGTCGAACAGCCGCGTGCCGCACCTCACCGTGGTCATGGGCGCGTCCTACGGCGCGGGCAACTACGGCATGTGCGGCCGGGCGTACGACCCCAGGTTCCTGTTCACCTGGCCGAACGCCAAGTCGGCCGTGATGGGGCCGAAGCAGCTCGCCGGCGTGCTGTCGATCGTGGCCCGGCAGGCCGCCGCCGCGAAGGGGCAGCCGTACGACGACGAGCACGACGCGGCCATGCGGCGGGTGGTGGAGGACCAGATCGAGCAGCAGTCGGTGGCCGCCTTCCTGTCCGGCCGGCTCTACGACGACGGCGTGATCGACCCCCGCGACACGCGCACCGTGCTCGGCCTGTGCCTGTCGGCGATCCACAGCGGACCGATCGAGGGCGCCGAGGGCTACGGCGTCTTCCGGATGTGAGGCGTGATGATTCGCAAGCTGCTGGTCGCCAACCGCGGTGAGATCGCGCGGCGGGTGATCCGGACGTGCCGCGAGGTCGGCGTGTCGCCGGTGGCCGTGTTCTCCGACCCCGACGCGGGCGCGCCGCACGTGCGGGAGGCGGACGCGGCGGTCCGGCTGCCCGGCGCGACGCCCGCCGAGACCTACCTGCGCGGTGACGCGGTGGTGGCCGCCGCGCTCGCCGCCGGCGCCGACGCGGTCCACCCCGGCTACGGCTTCCTGTCCGAGAACGCCGACTTCGCCCGCGCGGTCGTGGCCGCCGGGCTGACGTGGGTCGGGCCGGACCCCGACGTCATCGACGCCATGGGCTCGAAGGTGGCCGCGAAGAAGAGGATGGCCGCGGCGGGCGTGCCGGTGCTGCCCGAGCTGGACCCCGAGTCGGCCGCCGACTTCCCGCTGCTGGTCAAGGCGTCCGCCGGCGGCGGCGGACGCGGGATGCGGGTGGTGCGGTCCGCGGCCGAGCTGACCGATCAGGTCGCCGCCGCCCGCCGCGAGGCCGAGTCGGCGTTCGGCGACGGCACGGTGTTCTGCGAGCCGCTGTTGGAGCGCGCCCGGCACGTCGAGGTGCAGGTCCTGGCCGACGCGCACGGCACGGTGTGGGCGCTGGGCGAGCGGGAGTGCTCGATCCAGCGCCGGCACCAGAAGATCGTCGAGGAGACGCCGAGCCCGGCCGTCGGACCCGAGACCAGGCAGCGCCTGGTCGACGCCGCCACCCGGGCCGCCGAGGCCATCGGGTACGTCGGCGCGGGCACGGTGGAGTTCCTGCTCTCCGACGACGGGTCGTTCCACTTCCTGGAGGTCAACACCCGGCTCCAGGTCGAGCACCCGGTCACCGAGGAGGTGTTCGGCCTCGACCTGGTCGCCTGGCAGCTCGCCATCGCCGAGGGCGCGCGGCTGCCCGCCGAGCCGCCGACGCCGAACGGCCACGCCGTCGAGGCGCGCCTGTACGCCGAGGACCCCGCGCACGACTGGCGACCCGCGAGCGGCACCCTGCACCGGTTCGCCGTGCCGGGCGGCGTGCGCGTGGACAGCGGTGTGGAGGACGGCAGCGAGGTGGGCGTGCACTACGACCCCATGCTGGCCAAGGTGATCGCGTGGGCGCCCACCCGGCACGCGGCGGTCCGCAAGCTGGCCGCCGCCCTGGAGCGCGCCGAGCTGCACGGCCTCGTGACCAACCGGGACCTGCTGGTGCGCACCCTGCGCCACCCGGAGTTCCTCGCGGGCCGGACCCACACCGGGTTCCTCGACGAGCACGGCCTCACCACCCCGGACCCGGTCGACGTGCGGCCCGCCGCCCTCGCCGCCGCCCTCGCGCTGGCCGAACGGCGGCGCACCGCCCTGCCGTTGGGCTGGCGCAACGTGCCGTCCCAGCCGCGACGGGTCGCGTTCGGGCACGGCGACGACACGGTCGAGGTCGAGTACCGCCACACCCGCGCCGGCGTGGAGACGGGCCTGGACCTGGCGGTGGTGGCGGCCTCGCCGGACGCGGTGACGTTCGAGCGGGACGGGGTGCGCACCACACATCCGGTCGCGGTGTACGGCGACCGGGTGGAGGTGGGACCGGTGTCGCTGACGCTGCGGCCGACGTTCCCCGAGCCGCGGGCGAAGGTCGCGGAGGGCGCGACGGTCGCGCCGATGCCCGGCACGGTGGTGCGGGTCGCGGTCGAGCCGGGTCAACGGGTCGGGGCCGGCGCGGAGCTGCTGGTGCTGGAAGCGATGAAGATGGAGCACCGCGTGCTCGCCACCACCGGCGGCGCGGTCGCGGAAGTGCTGGTGCGGACGGGGCAGCAGGTCGACGCGGGCGACGTGCTCGCGGTGGTGGCCGGGGATCCGCCGGCCGGGCCGGGTGGGGACGGCGGGACGCGGCCGGCCGGGGAGCCGGCCGGTTCGGGCGGGCAAGGCGGGGCGCGGCAGGCGGGGTCGAGCGAAGGGGCAGCGGGCGCATGACGATCAACTTCACCGAGAGCGAGGAGCGGCGGGCGTTGCGGCAGGCCGTCGCCGACCTCGCCGGCAAGTACGGCCAGGACTACTTCACCGCCAAGGCCAGGGCGGGCGAGAAGACCGACGAGCTGTGGGCCGAGGCGGGCCGGCTCGGGTACCTCGGCGTGGCCGTGCCCGAGGAGTACGGCGGCGGTGGCGGGGGGATCGGCGACCTCGCGGCCGTGTGCGAGGAACTCGCCCGCGCCGGCTGCCCGCTGCTGCTCACCGTCGTCTCGCCGGCCATCTGCGCCACGGTCATCGCCCGCTTCGGCACGCCGGAGCAGAAGCGGCGGTGGCTGCCCGGGTTCGCGGACGGCACCACGAAGATGGCCTTCGCCATCACCGAGTCCGACGCCGGCTCAAACTCGCACAAGCTCAGCACCGCCCTGCGCCGCGACGGCGACCGGTGGGTCCTCAACGGCGGCAAGTCGTTCATCTCCGGCGTGGACGAGGTCGAAGCCGTGATGGTGGTCGCCCGGCACGTGGACGCCGCGGGCCAACGGCTGCTGCCCTCGCTGCTGATCGTGCCGACCGACGCGCCCGGTTTCACCTACCGGCACATCCCGATGGAGGTGCTGTCGCCGGAGAAGCAGTTCACCTGCTTCTTCGACGACGTCCGCCTGCCGCCGGACGCGCTGGTCGGCACCGAGGACGGCGGCCTGGCGCAGCTCTTCGCCGGCCTGAACCCGGAGCGGATCATGGCGGCGTCCTTCGCCACCGGCATGGCCCGCCGCGCACTCGACCAGGCGAGCGAGTACGCCCGCACCCGGACCGTCTGGGACACGCCCATCGGCGCGCACCAGGGCATCGCGCACCCGCTGGCGCAGTGCGCGATCCAGGTCGAGCTGGCGAGGCTGATGACCCAGAAGGCCGCGGCTCTCTACGACGCTGGGGAGGACCGGGCTGCCGGCGAGGCGGCCAACATGGCCAAGTACGCGGCGGGGGAGGCGGTGGCGGGGGCGGTGGACCAGGCCATCCAGGTCCACGGCGGCAACGGGCTGTCGTCCGAGTACGGACTCGGCGCCATGCTGGCCGCGTCCCGGTTGTCCCGCATCGCCCCGGTCAGCCGGGAGATGATCCTGAACTTCGTGGCGCAGCACACGCTGAAGTTGCCGCGCTCCTACTGAGTCAGGCCCATTCCCAGCGCAGGCCGACCACTCCGGGGCCGAAGTCGAGCGCGACCGCGTACGCGTAGCCCCAGGTGTCCACCGGGGTCTCGCGCACGTCGGTGGGTTCGCCGCCGGTCAGGCCGGTGGTGAACTGCTCACACCGCACGGGGCGGCACCGCGAGTCGTACCGAACCTCCAGGACGTACTCGCGCACGGGGTGGCGGAAGCGGCGGGAGTGCGTGTTGTCAAACGTCGGGTGGTGCGGCGCCACGTGGATCAGCTCGTACTCGACGGCCGTCCGCTCGCCCCGGCGCAGCGGGCGGTCGAGCAGCAGTTCGGCGACCATCAGGCCGTTGCGCGGGTCGGCGGACACCCGCCCGAGCCGGCACGACCGCAGCGTGCCGATGACCGGCAGCGGGTCGCCGGGCAGCCGGGTGTCGTAGCCGAGCAGCACGCGGTCCACGCCCGAGCGCTCGGCCCGCAGCACCTGGCGCGAGCGCACCCGGCGGGTGCTGCCGTCCATCGCCAGCTCCACCTGGTCGCGCAGGCTCAACCGCGTCAGGTCCTGGTCGGTGCTGGTGTCGATGTCGGCCAGCAGCTCGGCGATGGTCGCGTAGTCGTTCTCGCCGACCCAGCCCTCGGGCCCGGACACGCGCGTGCGGGGTCGCGCCTTGCCGCGCGGTCGCGGCGGTCCGAGCAGCGAGCTGAGGCCGCCGGCGCCGACCTCCAGGATCTCCTCCAGGTGGGCGACGGCGATGAGCGAGCCGGGTCGTTCCGGCCGTCTGCGACCGGACTGCCAGTAGCTCAGCGCGGCGATGCTGACCGCGACGCCCCGGGCCCGCAGCTTGTGCTGGATCCGTTCCAGGCTGAGCCCTTTGGCGCGGATCGCCGCCCGCAATGCGTCCGCGAAGGGGTCGGACCCCCCGTCGATCCGTCGGGGATCGCGCGTCCGCGATTCCGGTCCGACGACTGGCGTAGGCATCTTCGCTCCGTTCTCCCAAGGACAAGGCGAGCGACGTTATCGTGCGAAATCGCCGCCGCGGTACAGCCGATCGGGTTTCCCGTCGTGAATTTAACCGAATCGGACGGCAAAATCCGGCCCGCTGTGGAATGTTTGAATTCTCATTAACAGCAGGGGTGTGAAGCCCCGGTGGGGCGCGAACGCCGCACCGGGCTCGGTCGTCCGGCCGCCCCGCCGCCCGCGCACGGCCCAGGGCCCCGGGTACGTGGGGTGATGCGGGCCACACCGGACCGGTCGCGGGCTTCGACGGCCGTCGTGGACCCGGTGCGGCAAACCGGTCGCGGGCGAAGAACGCGAACTCTATGCCCAACGTCACGTTGACCCTCGCGGCCGATGTCGTGCGGTGGTGTTGCCGCAGGTAGCGGACGCGCGCCGAACCCGGCCGGCCGCGCGGTGGCCCGAGCGCGATGTCCGAGAGATACATAGTCACCCCGAAGAACTTCCCGCGTTCCTCCGGGACACCGCCGTTCGTCGTTTCGCCATCGGCCCGCGGCCGTATTTTCTCCACAGCGTTGAATGGGTTCTCAATCACCTTGTCGACGCGCTCGCGCGGCGCTGTCCGCCGTGGTGCGGTCTCGGTCGCGGTTCCCCGAACCACTCCCTTCGCCGGTTCCGCCGGCCGAGCGCGGTTCGGCAGACTGGCAGACCCGCGCGTGATCCGCGCCGGGTCCCCCCACCCCGCGGAGGAGAGCCGCATGCCCAAGCCCTTACCGGGCCTCGTCGTGACCGCCCTCGCCACCCTGACCGCCACCCTGTTCACCCCGGCCGCGCCCGCCGAGGCCGCCGTCCTGAACGCGGGCTCGCCCGCCGCCGTGCCGGGCAGCTACATCGTCAAGCTCGCCGACGTCGCCGCCGCCGACGCCGTGACGGCCGGGCTGGACGGGCGGGTGACCCGCCGGTACGCCGCGTTCGGCGGCTTCGCCGCGCACCTCACCCCGACGCAGGCCCGGCGGCTCGCCGCCCACCCGGCCGTCGAGTACGTCGAGCAGGACCAGGTCGTGCACGCCGACTCCACCCAGCCCGACGCGCCCTGGGGCCTGGACCGGATCGACCAGACCGCCCTGCCGCTCGACACCACCTACACCTACGCCTCCACCGGCGCGGGCGTCACCGCGTACGTGGTCGACACCGGCGTCCGGATCACGCACGCCCAGTTCAGCGGCCGCGCCGCGCACGGCTTCGACGCCGTGGACAACGACTTCGTCGCCCAGGACGACAACGGGCACGGCACGCACGTGGCCGGCCTCATCGCGGGCACGCTCAACGGCGTCGCCAAGGGCGTGCGCGTCGTGGGCGTGCGCGTGCTCGACGGCGTGGGCAGCGGCACGATCGCCGGCGTCATGGCGGGCGTGGAGTGGGTGCGGCTGAACGCGACCCGCCCCGCCGTGGCCAACCTGAGCCTCGGCGGCGGCGCCTCGGTCGCGCTGGACGACACGGTCCGGCGGCTGATCGCCTCGGGCGTCACCGCGGTCGTCAGCGCGGGCGGCTCCGGGACCAACGTCGGCAACACCTCGCCCGCCCGCGTGGCCGAGGCCGTCACGATCGGCGCGCACACCCAGACCGACGCCAGGGCCCCGTTCTCGAACTACGGGGCCGGCGTGGACCTGTACGCGCCCGGCGTCGGCATCACGTCGGCGTGGCACACCGGCGACACCGCCACCAACACCCTCAGCGGCACCTCCATGGCGACCGCGCTCGCCACCGGGGTCGCCACCCGGTTCCTCCAGTCCACCCCCTCCGCGACCCCGGCCCTGGTGCACACCGAGCTGACGAAGCCGGGGCCCGTGCCGTGGGGCGGCCGGCTCCTGCACTGGTCGCCCACCCGATAACCGCTCCTCCACCCTGCAAAGGAACCCGCCATGCGCGCACTGCTGTCCGGCCTGGGCGTCGCCGCCCTGGCCGCCGTCACCCTCACCGCACCGGCGCACGCCGAGGGCGCGGTGCTCCACGCCGGCTCGGCCGACGCCGTGCCCGGCAGCTACATCGTCAAGCTGGAGGACGTCGCCGCCGCCGACGCGGTCGCCGCCCGGCTCGACGGCCGGGTCACCCGCGCGTTCCCGGCCCTGCACGGCTTCGCCGCCACGATGACCGCGAAGCAGGCCCGCCGGCTCGCCGCCGACCCCGCGGTGGCGTACGTCGAGCAGGACCAGGTCGTGCGGGCGCACGCCACCCAGTCGCCCGCCCCGTACGGGCTCGACCGGATCGACCAACGCGCGCTGCCCGTGGACGGCGCCTACAGCTACACCTCGACCGGGCTCAACACCCGCGCGTACGTGATCGACACGGGCATCCGCACCACGCACACCGAGTTCGCCGGCCGCACCTGCCCCGGCTACGACGCGATCGACAACGACACCGTGCCGCAGGACGACAACGGCCACGGCACGGCGGTCGCGTCGCTGATCGCGGGCCGCGTCAACGGCGTCGCCAAGCAGGGCCTGGTGTGCGGCGTCCGGGTGCTCAACGGCTCGGGCAGCGGCACCACCGCCGGCGTGATCGCGGGCATCGACTGGGTCGCGCGCAACCACGTCAAGCCCGCCTCGGCCAACCTCAGCCTGGGCGGCGGCCCGTCCACCGCGATCGACGACGCGGTGCGCCGGCTGATCGCCGCGGGCGTCACGGCGTCCGTCACGGCGGGCGGCAGCAACTCCAACGCGGCCAACTACTCGCCGGCCCGCGTCACGGAGGCGCTCACGTCCGGCGCGGCCACCACCAACGACACCCGCGCCTCGTTCTCCAACTACGGCGCGGTGGTCGACGTCTACGCACACGGCACGAACATCACGGTGGCGTGGCACACCGGCGACACCGCCACCAACACCATCAGCGGCACCTCGCTGGCCACCGCGTACGTGACCGGCGTGACGCTGCGGTTCCTCCAGCTCAACCCCGCCGCCACGCCCGCGCAGGTGCACGCGGCGGTCGTGTCGGAGGCGACGCCGCTGTCGTGGGGCCGGCTGCTCCACTGGTCGCCCGCCCGGTGACCTGCCCGGTCCCGCCCGGCCGGCGAGACCTATCGCCCGGTGACCGGTCGGGCCTGACCCGGGCCGGTGACCGGTCGGGTCCGACCCGGGCCGGGGACCTGTCCGGTCCCGCCCGCCGGCGACCGGTCGCCGGGTGACCGGTCGGGTCCGACCCGGGCCGGGGACCTGTCCGGTCCGGCCCGCCGGCGACCGGTCGCCGGGTGACCGGTCGGGTCCGACCCGGGCCCGGGACCTGTCCGGTCCCGCCCGCCGGCGACCGGTCGCCGGGTGACCTGTCCGGTCCGACCCGGGCGGGTGACCTGACCAAGTCCCGCCCGGTCGTTGACCCGACCGGTGGTCGCCCGGCCGGCGACCTACTGGTCGGCGAGGTGGGCCGACGGGGCGAGCACGTGGCGCATCACGAGCTCGCCCCCGTCCACCTCGCCCGTGTCGGTGAAGCCGAACGCCGCGTACAGGCCGCGGGCGACGGCGTTGCCGGGCACCACGCTCAGCACCAGCTCGGTGCGGCCCTCGGACCGGGCCACGTCGGCGATCGCGGCCAGCCCCTTGCGGCCGAGCCCGCGGCCCTGCGCGCGTCGGTCGATCATGAACCGGACGATGCGCAGCACCTCCGGCCGGTCGCGCTCCAGGAGGGTGAACCCCACCAGCTCGTCGCCGCCGAACAGCGCAAGCGGCTGCAACTTCGGGCGGTAGACCCACGCGTCCGCGATCGACTTGAGGTTCGTCGCGACGAACGTCCGCTGCTCCTCGTGGACCTCCAGGCCGATGACGGCCCGGTAGTTGTCCTCGGTGACCGGTTCCAAGCGCATGGCGGGACGGTAGCGCCGGAGGCGTCCCACCGCTCCCGGATTTTGGGAACCCGCAGGTCAGGCGGATTGTTGACGGATGTCGGTTATCTGGCAATTGTTCACACTTCCGAGTGAACAGGCTCGATGCTTACGTTGGTGACCGTCAGCGAGGGAGAGGTGGCCCAACGTCACGCCTTCGAGCCCTGCGAAGCTCCTCGGGGTGCGGTTGGCGCCACCGTTCGAAGAACGGAATCCGCATGCGACAGTCACGACAGGTCCGGTTCCTGGCCGGGGTCGGGGCGACGGCGCTCGCCGTCACCGCGACCTCCCTGTTGGCCGCCCCGGCGCAGGCGGCGGTGGGCGAGATCCGCGCCGCCGACGCCCCCCACAAGGTCCAGAACCACTTCATCGTCAAGCTCAAGGACGGCGCGTCCGCGTCCGCCGAGAGCCTGGCGGGCCAGTACGGCGGCAAGGTCGACACCGTGTTCCGCAGCGCGCTGAACGGCTTCGCCGTGACGCTGCCCGAGGCGGCGGCCAAGCGGCTCGCGGCCAACCCGGCGGTGGAGTACGTCGAGCAGGACCAGGTCTTCACCATCCAGGCCACCCAGACCAACCCGCCGTCGTGGGGCATCAACCGCATCGACCAGCGCAACCTGCCGCTGGACTCCGCCTACAGCTACACCTCCACCGGCTCGGGCGTGAACGTCTACGTCATCGACACCGGCGTGCGGATCTCGCACTCCACGTTCGGCGGCCGGGCCCGCAACGGCTACGACGCGGTCGACAACGACAGCGTCGCGCAGGACGGCAACGGCCACGGCACGCACGTCGCCGGCACCATCGCGGGCAGCCAGTACGGCGTCGCCAAGGGCGCGACGATCTACGGCGTGCGCGTGCTGAACAACGCCGGCAGCGGCACCACCGCCGACGTGGTCGAGGGCATCGACTGGGTGACCAACAACCACGTCAAGCCGGCCGTGGCCAACATGAGCCTCGGCGGCGGCGCGTCCTCCACGATCGACGCGGCCGTGAGCCGGTCGATCTCGGCGGGCGTCACCTACGCCATCGCGGCGGGCAACAGCAACGCCAACGCGTCCAACTACTCCCCGGCCCGCGTCGCCGCGGCCATCACGGTCGGCGCGACCACGAACACCGACGCCCGCGCCAGCTACTCGAACTACGGTTCGGTGCTGGACATCTTCGCGCCGGGCTCGTCGATCACCTCGGCGTGGCACACCAGCGACACCGCCACCAACACCATCAGCGGCACCTCGATGGCCACCCCGCACGTGGCCGGCGCGGCGGCCCGCTACCTCCAGGGCAGCCGCTCGGCCACCCCGGCCCAGGTGGCCAGCTACCTGGTCGGCCAGGCCACCTCGGGCGTGGTCGGCAGCCCCGGCTCCGGCTCCCCGAACCGCCTGCTGTACCTGGCGCCCAGCGCCTGACCGCACCACGCGCGAACCGGAGCCGTCCCCCGTCAGGGGGGCGGCTCCGGCCGTTCACCAGGGGCGGCGCGCCGCCGTCGGGAAACCTGGTGGCGTCGCCCACCACGCGGTTGGCTAGCCTTGACGACCAGTCGTCAGTCGAGCCGACCCCAGAAGAGTCGAAACACCGAGGAGAGCAGTTCCCGTGATGCGCACGCACGAGGCCGGGAAGCTCCGCGCCGAGCACGCCGGGCAGTCCGTCACCCTGACCGGGTGGGTGGCCCGCAGGCGCGATCACGGTGGCGTGATCTTCATCGACTTCCGGGACGCCTCCGGCGTGGCGCAGGTCGTCTTCCGCGAGGGCGAGATGGCCGAACGCGCGCACCGGCTGCGCTCGGAGTTCGTGCTCAAGGTCGTCGGCGAGGTGACCCGCCGCCCCGAGGGCAGCGAGAACCCCGACCTGCCCACGGGCGAGATCGAGGTCTACGCGAGCGAGTTCGAGGTGCTCAACGAGTCCGCGCCGCTGCCGTTCCAGCTCGACGAGCACCTGGAGGTCGGCGAGGAGGCCCGCCTCAAGCACCGCTACCTCGACCTGCGCCGCACCGGCCCGGCCAAGGCCATGCGGCTGCGCAGCGAGGCCAACCGGATCGCCCGCGAGGTGCTGCACGCCGAGGACTTCGTCGAGGTCGAGACCCCGACCCTGACCCGCTCCACGCCGGAGGGCGCGCGCGACTTCCTGGTGCCCGCCCGCCTGCGCCCCGGCTCCTGGTACGCGCTGCCCCAGTCGCCGCAGCTGTTCAAGCAGTTGCTGATGGTCGGCGGCCTGGAGCGGTACTACCAGATCGCCCGCTGCTACCGCGACGAGGACTTCCGCGCCGACCGGCAGCCCGAGTTCACCCAGCTCGACATCGAGATGAGCTTCGTCGAGCAGGACGACGTGATCGCCCTCGGCGAGAAGATCATCTCCGCGCTGTGGCGGGAGCTGGCCGACCACGACATCCCGCGGCCGTTCCGCCGCATCTCCTACGCCGAGGCGATGGCCAAGTACGGCACGGACAAGCCGGACCTGCGCTTCGACCTGGAGCTGACCGAGCTGACCGAGTACTTCAAGGACACCCCCTTCCGGGTGTTCCAGGCCCCCTACGTGGGCGCGGTCGTCATGCCGGGCGGCGCGTCGCAGCCCCGCCGCACGCTCGACGCGTGGCAGGAGTGGGCCAAGCAGCGCGGCGCGAAGGGCCTGGCGTACGTGCTGGTCCAGGACGACGGCACGCTCGGCGGCCCGGTCGCCAAGAACCTCTCCGACGCCGAGCGCGACGGCCTCGCCAAGGCCGTCGGCGCGAACCCCGGCGACTGCGTGTTCTTCGGCGCGGGCGACCCGGACGGCGCGCGGGCGCTGCTCGGCGCGGCCCGGGTGGAGATCGCGCACCGGGTCGGCCTCATCGACCCCAACGCCTGGTCGTTCGTGTGGGTCGTGGACTTCCCGATGTTCGAGGCGGTCGACAAGATCGGCGACGACGTCGCGGTCGGCAGCGGCAAGTGGACCGCGCTGCACCACGCGTTCACCTCGCCGACGCCGGACTGGATCGACCGGTTCGAGGAGGACCCGGGCAACGCCCTGGCCTACGCCTACGACATCGTCTGCAACGGCAACGAGATCGGCGGCGGCTCGATCCGTATCCACCGCGCCGACGTGCAGCAGCGCGCGTTCCAGGTCATGGGCATCACGCCCGAGGAGGCGCAGGAAAAGTTCGGCTTCCTGCTCGACGCCTTCAAGTACGGCGCGCCGCCGCACGGCGGCATCGCGTTCGGCTGGGACCGGATCGCCATGCTGCTCGGCGGGTACGACTCGATCCGCGAGGTGATCGCGTTCCCGAAGAGCGGCGGCGGCTACGACCCGCTGACCGCCGCGCCCGCGCCGATCACCGCCCAGCAGCGCAAGGAGGCGGGCGTGGACTTCAAGCCCGCGCCCGACAAGACGGCCCGCTGACGCGTCGCCGCCACCGTGCTGCACTTGCGGGCGCTCTGCCCGGCGGAGCGCACCGAGGCGGTGCTGGCCGCGCTGGCGCGGCACCCCGGCGTGACGCACGTCGTGCTGTTGCGCGGCGCGGCCGTCGACCCGCCGGGTGACGTGGTCGAGGCCGACGTCGCCCGGGAGGCCACCGACGCCGTGGTGGCCTCCCTGTGCGACCTCGGCGTGGACCGGGACGGCGGCGTCACGCTGGTGCAGGTCGACACCGCCCTGTCCGACGCCGCCGACCGCGCCGAGGAGGCCGCGCCCGGCGACGGCGCGGACGCGGTGGTGTGGGAGGAGCTGCTGGCCCGCACCGGCGAGGAGTCCCGGCTCAACGTCACGTTCCTGGCGTTCCTGACCATCGCGTGCCTGCTCACGGCGGTGGCCGTGGTCACCGACTCGCCGGTCACGCTGGTCGGCGCGATGGTCGTCGGCCCGGAGTTCGGCCCGCTCGCGGCCATCTCGGTGGGCCTGGTGCTGCGGCGCTGGGACCTGGTGCGGCGGGCGGTCCTCGCGCTGGCCGCCGGGTTCCCCGCCGCGATGGTGGTCACCGCGCTGGGCGCCTGGCTCGGGTCGCGCACCGGCCTGTTCGACCCCGACCTCGCGCTGGCCGGGCACGAGCTGGACTTCGTCTTCGAGGTCGGGCCGTTCTCGTTGATCGTGGCGCTGCTCGCGGGCGCGGCCGGGATGCTGTCGATGACGTCGGCCAAGTCCGCGGCGCTCGTCGGGGTGTTCATTTCGGTCACCACGGTGCCCGCCGCCGGCTACGCCGCGGTCGCCGCCGTTCTCGGCCAGTGGGACATATGCCTCCAGTCGATTGCACAACTGGCGGTGAACCTGGTCGGCGTCGTGGCGGCCGCGTCGCTGGTCCTGGCGTTGCGCAACCGCCGCGGGCAGCCCCGTGACCTCGGTCGACCGCTGGCCGGCGGTTGACCGCGCGTCGATTTCGACAAAAGGTGTTACCCGGTGGGTCCGTGAGCACTACCGTCACGGTGCCCGGACGGCTTCTGTCAGGACGGTGCGCACCGGGAGTAGGGTCGGAGGGGATGAGCGTGGAGATCACCGCCGGCCCGCAGGACATCGACGACGCCGCCCCCTCCGAGCTGGACGAGGCGGTGGCGGCGGCCCAGTCGGTGTTGAGCAGCAGGTTCGGCGCGCCGGTGCGACTGGCCGACCCCGAGGACCTCGGGGGCGCGGGCCGGTCGGTGGTCGCGCGCGTCCGGGTGGCCCACACGCCGTTCTCGCTGCCGCGCACGCTGGTGGTCAAGCGCTACCCGTCGCCGGTGGCCGACCGCGACCCGTTCGCGCACGAGGCGGTGAGCCACAAGCTGCTCACCGCGCTGCCGTCCGAGGAGCGCCTCACCCCCGAGCTGGTCGCGCAGGACAACGCCAAGCGGCTGGTCGTGCTGGAGGACCTGGGCAAGGCCCCGCGGCTCGCGGAGAAGCTGCTGGGCTCCGACGCGCGGGCCGCCGAACGGGGTCTGCTGTCGTGGGCGCACGCCATGGGCCGGTTGCACGCGACCACGGCCGGGCGCGACGCGGACTTCGACGCGCTGATGCGCCGCCAGGGCAGCCAGTGCTGCGCCGACCCGATCGTGGTCGACGTGCACACCGCGCTGGCCGGTCTGCCGGACCTGCTGGTTGAAACGTTGGAAGTGGACACGCCCGAGTCCGTGCGCGCGTTCGCCGACCAGGCCGTCCGCGGGTTCGTCACGTCCCGCCGGCGGGCGTTCAGCCCGTCCACGTCGTGCCCGGACAACCACCTCGTGACCAGCAAGGGCGTCCGGTTCCTCGACTTCGAGGGCGGGTGCGTGCGCGACATCGTGTTCGACGCGGCGTGCCTGCGGGTGCCGTTCCCGTCGTGCTGGTGCGCCTACGGGCTGCCGGCGGGCATGTCGGAGGCGATGATCGCGGCGTGGCGGGCCGAGGTGTCCTCGGTGTGGCCGGACCTGGACGACGACGCGGTGTTCCTGCCCCGGCTGCTGGAGGCGCAGCTGCTGTGGGTGTGGCTGGGCACGTGGCGGGGGCTGCCGGGGTTGGACTCGGCGCTGCCGTCCGGCCACCGGCCGCTGGACTCGCCGCCGCGCGTGGTCGTGCTGACCGCGCGGTGGGTGCGGCTGCGGGCGGACGCCGTGGCGCTGGGCGCGAAGCACGTCGCCGCGCACGCCGAGGACGTGATCTCCGCGCTGGTGGCCCGGTACGGCGCGCGGGCCGCGGAACTGCCGCTGTACCCGGCATTCCGGTAGCGTTCCGCTGTTCGTCCCCGGGGCGTCACGTGGCTGCGCGATGGTCTTCGGTGTGGCCAAGACGGTGCACAGCCTGGTGGTCCTGGGGGACTCGACGACGGTGGGCGTGGGCGATCCCGTGCCCGGTGGGTGGCGGGGCGTCGGCCCGCTGCTCGCGGCGGCGATGCCGCACGCGCGGTACCTGAACGTCTCCGTCACCGGCGCGCGGGTGACGTCGGTGCGGCACGGGCAGCTGCCCCGGGCCCTGGCCGCCCGGCCCGACGCGGCCGTGCTGCTGGTGGGCATGAACGACACGCTGCGCTCGGACTTCGACGCCCGGCGGCTGCACGCCGACCTGGACGCGGTCGTGGGGGCGCTGGTGTCGGCCGGGGCCGTCGTCGTCACGGTGCGGTTCCACGACC
Source organism: Actinosynnema sp. NPDC004786 (assembly GCF_053601135.1). NCBI lineage: Bacteria > Bacillati > Actinomycetota > Actinomycetes > Pseudonocardiales > Pseudonocardiaceae > Actinosynnema > Actinosynnema sp. NPDC004786. The sequence continues at coordinate 29,307 of NZ_JBSGBG010000024.1, forward strand.
ACAGCCGGGTGTTCCGGCTGCCGGGCGCGTTGCGGCGGGCGCTGCGGGCGCGGATCGCCGAGCTGAACGGCGTCATCGACGCGGTCGTGCGGCGGCACGGCGTGCAGTGCGTCGACCTGGACCTGTTGGACGGCGCCTACGCCCCGGAGACGTGGGCGGTGGACCGGCTGCACCCCTCGGAGTCCGGGCACCGGCGGCTGGCGGCGGCGTTCGCGGCGCGGTTGGCGCAGGGCGGCTGCGAGGTGCCGGGGCGGGTGTCGCCGGTCTGCACGGGCGGCCTGAAGGTGACGCCGCTGCACCACGTCGGCTGGTTGGTGGTGAAGGGGATCCCGTGGCTGTGGCGGCGGGGCCGCGACCTGGTCCCCTACGCGGCCGCCGTGATGTACCGCTCGTGGGCGGGCCACCCGGAGCCGCCCCCGTCGTGCGTCGTGGACCCCGCCGGGACGGAGGCGGTGGCCGTGCCGACCACCGCCCCGTGACCGTCAGCCGAGCCGGTAGACGGTCCACCCGTCGATCGTCCGGGCCTGGTAGTTGGCCGCGACCCACTCGCCGATCGCGTCCTCGCCGCGCATGCCCCCGCCCATGCCGCCGGTGACGAAGTAGCCGACCCGGCCGTCCCCCACGTACTGCCGGAACTCCTCCAGCGTGGGCGCGGGGTCGCCGCCGCTCCAGCCGCCGATCCCGATCACCGCCCTGCCCGAGGCCAGCGACAGCTCGGCCGCGCCCTGCGCGCTCACCGTCGCCGCCGCCCACGTGCCGGTGGTGGCCCTGAGCAGCCCGACCAGCTCGTCGGACGTCACCGCGCCCATCGGCCCGCCGCCCATCCCGCCGTCACCCGCGTACGAGGCGGGGCCGGACATCGGGATGGAACCGGCGTGCGGCGTGGCGGCGGTCGCCACGCCGAAGGCCGCGGTGGGCAGCACGGACGTGACCAGCGCGAGCGCGGCCACCCGGCGCACGCCCATCACGATCGCCGTGGCCACCAGCACGGTCAGCGCCGCCACCACCCAGCGCAGCGCGGGCAGCCAGTCGCCGAACCGCTGGAGCAGCGCGAAACCCCAGAACCCGGCGGCGGCCACCATCGCCGCCAGCGCCACGCGCGCCGGCAGGTGCCGGCGGCCCCGCCACAGCTCCCGGCCGGCGATGCCGACGAGCGCGGCGACGCCCGGCGCGACGGCGACGGTGTAGTAGGGGTGCGTGATCCCGGTCATGAAGCTGAACACGACGCCGTTGCCGAGCACCCACAGCAGCCACAGGACCAGCGCGGCGCGGGTGCGGTCGGTGCGCGGCAGCTTGCGAGTGAACCACAGCCCCGCCACCGCCCCGACGAGCGCGGCGGCCAGCAGCCACGAGATCTCGCCGCCCATGCTCGCGCCGAACAACCGGCCCGGGCCGGTCTCGCCGCCGAAGCCGATGTTCGCGTTGCCGCCGCCCGCGACGGCGCCGCGCCCGCCGCCGAAGATCCGGCCGAGGCCGTTGTAGCCCATGGCCAGCTCCCACAACGAGTCGTTCGCCGACCCGCCGATGTACGGGCGGGACTCCTTCGGCCACAGCTCGACCAGCGCGATGAACCACCCGGCGGACACCACCACCGCGAGGCCCGCGCCGAGCAGGTGCAGCAGCCGCCTGGGCAGCGACGTCGGCGCGGCCAGGAGGTAGGCGGCGGCGAACGCGGGCAGCACCAGCAGCGCCTGCCCCATCTTGGCGAGGAACGCGAACCCGATCGCCACGCCCGCCAGCGCGAGCCACCGCGCGGACGCCCGCTCCAGCGCCCGCACGGTGCAGTACGCGCCGGCGACCATCAACAGCACCAGCAACGCGTCCGGCAGGTTGAACCGGAACATCAGCACGGCGACCGGCGTCACCGCGAGCGCCGCGCCCGCCAGCAGCCCGGCCACCGCGCCGGACGTGCGCTTCACCGTGGCGTACAGCAGCCAGACGGCCAGCACGCCCTCGACGGCCTGCGGCGCGAGCACGGTCCAGCTCGAGAACCCGAAGACCCGCGCGAACAGCCCGCTCACCCACAGCGCGGCGGGCGGCTTGTCGACCGTGATCACCCCGCCGGCGTCGAGCCCGCCGAACAGCCACGCGGTCCAGCTCTGCGCGCCGGCCTGGGTGGCGGCGGCGTAGTAGCCGTTGCCCCAACCGGACGCGGTGAGGTTCCACAGGTACAGCACGGCCGTGCCGACGAGCAGCACGACCAGCGCGGGCGTGGTCCGGTTCCGGCCCGACGGTGGTGCGGCCGCGGTGGGCGCGGACGCCGTCGGCGTTGCGGTCGTCATGGAAGGGGTCCCCAGGGTCGGCGAGGTGGTCATGAGGTGGCCTCCGCGGCGCGGCGCGGCCGGAAGACCCAGTTGCGCAGCAACAGGAAGCGCAGCACGGTGGCGAGCAGGTTGGCCCCGACGACCGCGACCAGCTCGGCCGGGCCGCCGGGCGCGGCGACCAGGTGCAGCAGCGCGAGCGAGCCGCTGGTCAGCGCGAGACCCAGGCCGAAGACCAGCAGGCCCTCGAACTGGTGGCGGCCCGCGCCGCGCCGGCCCCGCACGCCGAACGTGAACCGCCGGTTGGCCGCGGTGTTGGCGATCGCGGTGGCCAGCAGCGCCACCAGGTTCGCGCCCTGCGCGCCCAGCCCGCCGCGCAACGACACGAACAGCAGCAGGTAGGCGAGCGTGCTGATCACGCCGACGGCGGCGAACCGGACGAGCTGCCGGAACAGCCCGGCGGGCACGCCCGGCGTGCGCGGCTCCAGCGGTTCCCGCCCGAGCTGGGCCCGCAGCTCGCCGACCGGGATGCGCCCCGTCACCAGCCCGCGCGCGACCCGGGCGACGCCCTTGAGGTCCGCCACGGCGGTCGAGACGATGTCCACCCGGCTGTCCGGGTCGTCCACCCAGTCCACCGGCACCTCGTGGATCCGCGCGCCGGCCCGCTCGGCGAGCACCAGCAGCTCGGTGTCGAAGAACCAGCCGGTGTCCTCGACGTGCGGCAGCAGCCGCCGGGCGACGTCGGCCCGGATCGCCTTGAACCCGCACTGCGCGTCGGTGAACCGGGTCGCGAGCGCGCCGTGCAGGATCAGGTTGTAGCAGCGGGAGATGAACTCGCGCTTCGGCCCGCGCACGACCCGCGCGCCGCGGGCCAGCCGGCTGCCGATCGCGAGGTCGGAGTGGCCGGAGGTCAACGACGCCACCAGCGGCGCGAGCGCGGCCAGGTCGGTGGACAGGTCGACGTCCATGTACGCCAGCACGGCGGCGTCCGACGCGCCCCACACCGCTTTCAGCGCCCGGCCGCGCCCCTTCTCGGCCAGGTGCACCGCGGTGACGCCGGGCAGCTCGCGGGTCAGCGCGTCGGCGACCGCGCGCGTGCCGTCCGTGCTGGCGTTGTTCGCGATGGTGATCCGGAACGGGTAGGGGAAGGTGCGGGTCAGGTCGGCGTGCAGCGCGCGCACGCAGGGCGCGAGGTCGCGCTCCTCGTTGTGCACGGGTACCACCACGTCGAGCACCGTGGTCGTCGTGAGCGTGGTCATGGCCTCACCCTCGGGGGCGTGGCTGGGCGGCTCGTGTGTCATCGCTGTGCGCCCGCTGTGAGGTCGTAGACGTCCACGCCGTCCACGGTTCGCTCCGGGAACGTGTCCGAGACCCACTCGGCGATCCGCTGCGCCGCGTCGCTGCCCGTCTCGGCGGGCATCAGCGCGCCGCCGAGGAAGTAGTGGATCCGTCCACTCCGGACCAGCTCCTGGAACTCGGCCGGCGTCGGCGCGGGATCGGTGCCGTTGAACCCGCCGACGGCCATGACCGGCGCGCCGCTGCCGAGCTGGTAGCCCGCCGCGTTGTTCGAGCCGACGGCCGCCGCCGCCCAGGTGAAGCCCTCGCTGTCGCGCAGCAGCGCCACCAGCTCCTCGCCGGGTGTGGGCGCGTTGAGCAGGCCGCCCATCCCGCCGGCGCGGACGACGTTGTTCGCGGCGCCGCCCGGACCCGTGAGCACCAGCCCGCCGGGACGGCCGCCCCACGCCGGTCCGGCGCTGGGGATCGCGCCGGAGTGCGGTGTCGCGGCGGTGGCCACGGAGTACGCGCCCGGCCCGAGCAGCGCCGCGACGACCGCGACCGGCACCACGGCGGCGGCGGGCACGGTGGCGGCCAGGAACAGCCCCACCGCGCCGACCAGGCCCAGGAGCAGCACGGCCACGGCCAGCGCGGTGGACCAGTCGAGCAGGAGCAGGTAGCACTGGAGCGCGGTCACGGCCAACGCGCCGGACAGGGCCGCCGCCGCGACGGGCTCGTGCCGCCTGCGCCACAACGCGACCGCGCCGATGCCGATCAGCGCGCCGATGGCCGGTGCGAGCGCCACCGTGTAGTAGGCGTGGATGATGCCGTTCATGTAGCTGAACACCGCGGCGGTGACCACGAGCCAGCCGCCCCACAGCGCGAGGCCGACCCGTTCGGCGCGGCGTGCCGCCCACCAGCCGGCGGCCGTCAGCACCAGCGCGGTCGGCAGCAGCCAGGCGATCTGGCTGCCCATCTCCGCGCCCAGCAGCCGGCTCCACCCGGCCGACCCCCAGCCGCCACCGCCGACGCTGCCGATCTCCTCGCCGGTCAATCGGCCGAGCCCGTTGTAGCCCAGCGCCAGCTCCAGCACGCTGTCCGACTGCGACCCGCCGATGTGGGGGCGCGACCCGGCGGGCGCCAGCTCCACCGCGAGCACCCACCAGCCGCCCGCGACGACCACCGCCCCCAGCGCCGCGCCCAGGTGCCACACCTTCCGCGACCACGCGGCGGGCGCGAATGCCAGGTACACCAGCCCGAACGCGGGCAGCACCAGGAACGCCTGGAGCATCTTGGCCAGGAACGCGAACCCGACCGCCGCGCCGGCGAGCACCAGCCACCGCACCGACGCCGCCTCGGTGGCCCGGACCGTGCCGTACGCGCCGGCCACGAGCAGCAGCACCATCAGCGCGTCGGGGTTGTTGAACCGGAACATCAGCACCGCCACCGGCGTCAGCGCCAGCACCGCGCCCGCGATCAGGCCGGCGGCCTCGCCGGCCGTGCGCTTGACGGTGGCGTGCAGCAGGGCGACGCTCGCCACGCCCATGAGCGCCTGCGGCACCAGGATGCTCCAGGCGTTGACGCCGAACAGCCGGGCGGACAGCCCCATGACCCAGGTCGCCGCGGGTGTCTTGTCGATGGTGATGGAGCCGGCCGGGTCGGTGGCCCCGAAGAACCAGGCGTGCCAGCTCTCCGCGCCGGCCTGGGCGGCGGCGGAGTAGTAGGCGTTGGCCCAACCGGAGTCGCCCAACCGCCACAGGTACAGCACCGCCGTCCCGGCCGACAACAGCAACAGGGGTAGTCGCGCTCGCATGGGGTCGAGCGTGTCGGCGGATGCTGGGCGGTCCTTGTGGCGCGGCTGTGAGCCGGCTGTGCGTGATCACGCCCGGGTCGGTGAGGAGGGTGTGGTCGGTCGGGCGGTGGTGAGGGGGTGTTCGTGGTCGGGCGGTGGTGAGGGGTGTGGGCGGTTGGGTGGTGGTCGGCCGGCGGTGAGGGATGCAGGGGTCAGGCGGCGGTGAGGCGGCGCGGCAGGCGGACGGTGAACGTGGTGCGGCCCGGACGGCTCGCCAGCCGCACGGACCCGTCGTGCGAGGCCACCACGGCGGCCACGATGGACAGGCCCAGGCCGGTGCTCCCCGCCGCCCGCGACCGCGACGTGTCGCCCCGGCTGAACCGCTCGAACACCTCGGCCTGCAACCCGGCCGGGATGCCGGGGCCGTCGTCGCTCACGGACACGCGCACCCCGTCCTCCACGGTGGACAGCGTGGTGGTGACCGTGGTGCCGGGCGGGGTGTGCGTGCGGGCGTTGGACAGCAGGTTCGCCAGCACCTGGTGCAGCTTGTCCGCGTCACCGGTCACCTGCACCGCCTCCGGCGGCAGCTCCAGCCGCCACTCGTGGTCCGGCCCGGCGATCCGGGCGTCGCTCACCGTGTCCACCACCAACCGCGACAGGTCGACCGGCTCGCGCGCCAGGGGACGGCCGGCGTCCAGCCGGGCCAGCAGCAAAAGGTCCTCCACCAACGACGTCATCCGCACCGCCTCGGACTCGACCCGCCGCATGGCGTGCCCGATCCGCGGCGGCACGTCGTCGGACGTGCGGCGGGTCAGCTCGGCGTAGCCCCGGATCGCGGCCAGGGGGGTGCGCAGCTCGTGGCTCGCGTCGGCGACGAACTGCCGGACCCGCGTCTCGTTGGCGTGCCGGGCCGCCAGCGCGTTGCCGACGTGCCCGATCATCCGGTTCAGCGCGAGGCCGACCCGGCCCACCTCGGTGTCGGGGTCGGCGTACTCGTCGGGCACCCGTTCGGCCAGCGCCACCTCGCCCTCGTGCAGCGGCAGCTCGGCGACCCGGCTCGCGGTCGCGGCCACCCGCTCCAGCGGGCGCAGCGTCCGGCGCACGATCAGCGCGCCGGCCAGGCTCACCGCGACCAGCCCGGCCAGCGCCACGCCGCCGACGATCCACCCCATCCGCGCCACCGTGGCCTCGACGTCGGCCATCGGCAGGCCGGTGATCACCTTCGCGCCGAACGGCGTGGTGGTCGCGAGCATCCGGTAGTCGTCCAGCTCGTCGCCCAGCCACACCGTGCGCGGCCGGCCGTCCGCGGGCACGGCCTCGGCCAGCCGGGTCACGTCGGTCGACAGCCTCATCCGGTCGCCGGTGCCCGGGATGATCCGCTCGGCGTTGGTGCCGCCGTCGTCGTGCTTGATCAGCACCAGCGTGCCGGGCCCGAACCCCGGTCCGTCCAGCGGGTTGGCGAACCCGCCCGGCATCGGCGGCGGCACGTCGCGCCCCACCTTCGCGGCGGCGTCGACCAGGTCGTCGTCCAGCCTCGCGACCAGGGTGTCGCGCAGCGCGAAGCCGGTCGCCACGCCGATGATCGCGCACACCACGGCCAGCAGGACCACCTGGGCGGCGACGAGCTTGGTCCGCAGCGGCCAGTTCCGGGCCCCCGACGGGCGCTCGGGGCGCGGGTTCGAGTGCCCGGGACGCGGGATTGAGGTCTGGGGACGCGGGTTCGAGGGCTCGGAACGTGGGTTCGGGGGCTCGGGGCGCGGGTTCGGGGGCTCGGGATGGGTGTTCGGGGGCTCGGGACGGGGGTTCGGGGGCTCAGGACGCGGGTTTGAGGACATAGCCCGCGCCCCGCATCGTGTGGATCATGGGTGCTCGACCGACGTCGATCTTCTTGCGCAGGTACGAGATGTACAGCTCGACGATGTTGGCCTGCCCGCCGAAGTCGTAGCTCCACACCCGGTCCAGGATCTGCGCCTTCGACAGCACCCGCTTGGGGTTGCGCATGAGGAACCGCAGCAGCTCGAACTCCGTCGCGGTGAGGTCGATCGACGTGCCGCCGCGCCGGACCTCGCGCGTCTCCTCGTCCAGCACCAGGTCGCCGACCACCAGCTCGGTGCCCGCGCCCGCCTCGGTCACGCCGGTGCGGCGCAACAGGCCGCGCAGCCGCAGCACGACCTCCTCCAGGCTGAACGGCTTGGTCACGTAGTCGTCGCCACCGGCGGTGAGCCCGGCGATCCGGTCCTCGACCGCGTCCTTGGCGGTGAGGAACAGCACCGGCAGCGCGGGCACGTCCGCCCGCATCCGGCGCAGCACCTCCAGCCCGTCGAAGTCGGGCAGCATCACGTCCAGCACCACCACGTCCGGGCGGAACTCGCGGGCGGTCCGGACGGCGGACGCGCCGTCCAGCGCGGTGCGGACGTCCCAGCGCTCCATCCGCAGCGCCATGGACATCAGCTCGGCCAGGGTGGACTCGTCGTCCACCACCAGCACGCGCACCGGGCTGCCGTCCGGGCGGCGGAGTTCAGGGGAGGTCCTCGAAGCGGGCACCGGTCGCATGCTGCCATCCTGGGTCAGGCACATGAGCCGGACCTGTGCCGATCCTGTGTACCGGCTGTGAGGTCGTCCGGCGCGTGACGCACGCACAGGCCGTGCCCAAGGGCCGCACAGCCGGCTCACAGGCTGGGCCGCGACCGTGGTCGCCATGACTACCGAAACCGAGCAGCACCCGACGTGGGGTGAAGACCCGCCGCCGCAGGCCGCCGCCGCGGGACCGGGCTGGAACGGCCGCAAGACGCTCGTCGCGGTCGCGATCGCGGTCGGCATCGCCGCCGTCGGCGGGGGTGTCATCTACGCCGCGAGCAACTCGGACGCGGCCCAGGGCATGCGCGGGCCGGGCGGGTACGGCATGCGCGGCGGCCCCGGGTTGATGATCGTGGGCGGGCCGTTCGGCGACACGCAGCACGGCGAGTTCCAGAACGGCGAGGTGACCGAGGTCGACGGCTCGTCCATCACGGTCAAGAGCACCGACGGGTTCAGCGCCACGTACCGGATCGACGGGGACACGCAGGTCAACGGCGGCCAAGGCGACGTGGACGACATCGAGCGGGGCGACGTGGTGACCGTGGTCGCGTCCGAGGAGGCCGACGGCGGGTCGACCGCGGACAGCATCATGAAGGGCGACGTCATGCGGGGCGGGCCGCAGCAGAAGCGGCTCGACGGGCAGCCGCCCGGCGGCGGGCAGCGGTCGCCGGACGAGCCGGGTGACGGGCAGCGGTCGCCGGACGAGCCGGGTGACGGGCAGCAGGACACCCCGCCGACCCGGTAGAACTATCCGGTATGACCCGACTGGCGCTCTCGGCACTGCTCGCGACCCTGGTCCTGCTCGGCGTGGCGCCCCCGGCGTCCGCGCACACCGAACTGCTGTCGAGCGACCCGGCGAGCGGCGCGTCGCTGCCGCAGCGGCCGGTTCGGCTCACGCTGACGTTCACCGAACCGGTGCCCGCCGAGAGCGCCACGGTCGCGGTCACGGCCGCCGACGGCAGCGCCTGGCCGACGGGCGAGGTCACGGCCCAGGGCGCGACGCTCACCGTGCCGCTGCTCGAGAGCACGACGCCGGCCGGGCCGCACACGGTGTCGTGGTCGGTCGAGTCGCTGGACGGCGACTTCGTCAAGGGCACGTTCGCGTTCACCGTGACCGCGCCCCCGCCCGCCGCCACCTCCGCCCCGCCGGCGGCGACCTCGGCGAACCCGCCGGCGCCGGCGACCACCTCGGTCACCGCCACCGCGGCCACGATCACCGCCGTGGCCACCGGCACGTCCGCACCGGCCGCGACCTCCGGTCCGGACGACGACGGCGGCGTGCCCCTGTGGGTCTGGGTCCTGGTGGTGGCGGTCCTGGCGGTGGCCGGCATCGCGGTCGGCGTGGCGCTGAGCCGGCGGGCGAAGCGGGAGGACGGGGAAAAGCCGACCGCGTAGCCGACGATCACTCGTTACCGTCGGCCCATGACCCGATCTCCTCGCCGGACCCTGCTCGCGGGCGGCGGCGCGGCCGTGCTCGCCGCCGCCGGGTTCCGCCCGACGGCCCGTGCGACCCCGGACGACCCGGCCCGCGCCGCGGACGACCGGGTCCGGGCAACCCCGGACGACCGGGCCGGCGGGCGGCGGTTCACCCTCACCGTCCTCGGCACCACGGACCTGCACGGCAACGTCTTCAACTGGGACTACTACGCCGACCGGGAGTACGACGACCCGGCGCACGACGACATCGGGCTGGCGAAGCTGTCCACGCTGGTGAAGGCGGTCCGGCAGGAGCGCGGCGCGCACCGGACCCTGCTCATCGACGCCGGCGACACGATCCAGGGCACCCCGCTGGCCTACTACTACGCCAAGGTGGAACCGATCGGCCGCCGCCGCGTGCACCCGATGGCCGTGGCGATGAACGAGCTGGGCTACGACGCCGCCGCGCTCGGCAACCACGAGTTCAACTACGGCATCCCCCTGCTGCGGGCGTTCGAGAAGCAGCTCGACTTCCCGCTGCTCGCCGCGAACGCGATCGACGCGGCCTCCGGCGAGCCCGCGTTCCGCCCGTACGTGGTCAAGACCGTGTGGCGCACCGGCACGGCCCCGCTGCGCGTGGGCATCCTCGGCCTGACCAACCCCGGCATCGCCATCTGGGACAAGGCGCACGTGGACGGCCGGATGACGTTCCCCGGTGTGCTGGAGCAGGCCCGGAAGTGGGTGCCGCGGGTGCGGGCGGCGGGCGCGGACCTGGTGGTGGTCGCGGCGCACTCCGGCGCGGACCTGTCGTCGTCGTTGGGCGACCTGCTGCCGTTCCCGGAGAACTGCTCGGCGCTGGTCGCCGAGCAGGTGCCCGGCATCGACGCGATCCTGGTCGGCCACGCGCACGCCGAGATCGCGCAGCGGCACGTGACCAACGAGGCCACCGGCGCGCGGGTGCTGCTCACCGAGCCGCTGTTCTGGGGCAAGCGGCTGAGCCTGATGGAGTTCGACCTGGTGTGGACGGCGGGGCGCGGGTGGCGGGCCGAGGCGTCCCGCGCGCAGGTGCTCAACACCAACACCGTGCCCGAGGACCCGGTGGTCGTGCGGCGGCTGCGCGCCGACCACGAGGAGGTCGTGGCCTACGTCAACTCCCGGATCGGCACGTCGAAGGCCGCGATGTCGGCGGCGACGGCCCGGTACGAGGACACCGCGGTGCTCGACTTCGTCAACCGGGTGCAGGGCGAGGCGTTGCGGGCCGGGTTGGCGGGGGAGGGCGGAGAACTGCCGGTGTTGTCGCTGGCGTCGCCGTTCACCAAGGCGGCGGCGATCCCGGCGGGCGACGTGTCGGTGCGGGATGTGGCGGGGTTGTACGTCTACGACAACACGCTGGTCGGCGTGCGGCTGACCGGGGCGCAGCTCAAGGACTACCTGGAGCGGTCGGCGGGGTACTTCAAGGCGGTGACGACCCCTGGACCCCACCCGCCGGACGCGGTGACCAACGCCGACGACGTCCCCGACTACCTCTACGACGTCGCGGCCGGCCTCGACGCGCCGCTGACCTACGACATCGACCTCGCCCGTCCGGTCGGGCAGCGGATCACCGGGCTCGCCTACGACGGCGTGCCGGTGGCGGCGGAGCAGGCGTTCGCCGTGGCGGTGAACAACTACCGGCAGTCGGGCGGCGGCAACTTCCCGCACGTCTCGACCGCGCCGGTGCTGCACGACCGGCAGGCGGAGATCCGGCAGCTCATCATCGACTGGGTGCGGGAGCGCGGCGAGCTGGACCCGGCCTCGTTCCACCGGGTCGACTGGCGGTTGGTCGTGGACGGCGTCCCGGTGGTGGTCGGATGAGCGGGGTCCTGCCGGACGTGGTCGGGCCGGGGCTGCGGGTGCTGTTCTGCGGGATCAACCCCGGCCTGATGTCGGCGGCGAAGGGGCAGCACTTCGCCCGGCCGGGCAACCGGTTCTGGCCGGCGCTGCACCTGTCCGGGTTCACGCCCCGGTTGCTGGCGCCGGCCGAGCAGGAGGAGCTGCTCCGGTACGGGCTGGGGATCACGAACCTGGTCGCGCGGCCGACGGCGCGGGCGGACGAGCTGACGCCCGAGGAGCTGCGCGAGGGCGGGGCGAGGTTGACCCGGGTGGCGCGGCGGTACCGGCCGGAGGTGGTGGCGGTCGTGGGGGTGACGGCGTACCGGGCGGCGTTCGGGCGCAAGGCGGCGGTGATCGGTCCGCAGGAGGAGGCCATCGGGCCGTCGCGGCTGTGGGTGTTGCCGAATCCGAGCGGGCTCAACGCGCACTACCGGTTGGCGGAGTTGGCGGAGGTGTTCGGGCGGTTGCGGGCGGAGGTGACGTCGGGTTCGGAGGTCACGTCGGGTTCGGAGGTCACGTCGGGTGTGGGGGGCGCGTCGGGTTCGGCGGGTGCGTCGGGTTCGGACGGCACGTCGGGTTCGGGCGGTGCGTCGGGTTCAGAGGTTGCGCAGGCCGACTAGGACCCGTTCCAGCAGGGACAGGTCCGGGCCGGTGGGGGCGGTGGCGTTGTCGTGCACCGCGATGACGCCCATGGAGATGAGGTCGCCCAGCACGACCCGGGCCACGCCCAGCGGCACGGCCAGCAGGGCCGACACCTCGGCGACCGACCGGGGGTAGGTGGCGCACAGCTCGACGATCGAGCGCTGCTCGGCGGTGGTGTCGCGCATGGCGACCGCGATGCCGCTCTCCTCCAGGGAGATCAACGTCTCGAGCCGCAGGTCGTAGTCGGACGCCGTGCGGCCGCCCGTCCACGCGTAGGGGCGGACCAGCGGGCCGGAGAACTCCACGGCCGGCTCCGGGTCGGGTTCGCGGTCGCGGACGGGGACGACCGGCATCGGCGGCGGCTCGAAGTGGAGGTCGCGGTCGAACGGCGCGGTCTCCTCCAGCAGGTCGTCCGGCTGCTCCTCCAGGCTGCGGCGCAGGGCCGCCGAGCCGAACCGGGCACCCGTCGCGCCGACCTCGCCGCGCGACTCGTTGCGGGACGACCTCCGCCGTCGGGGCGTCTTCGGCACCGCCGTAGGCTCGTCCTCGAGGCTGCGGCGCAGCGCGGGGGATCCGAAGCGGGCACCCGTCGTGCCGACCTCCCCGCGCAGGGACCGGCGGCGTCTGCGCTCGCCGCCGGTCGGCTCCGGGTCTGAGCTGCCTGTGCTCACATTCCGGGAACCGTAGACGGAACCGGGTCCGGGTGATGTCGGGCGTGTTTCGACCTCGTGCAATCCTCGTTAACCGCCACGCGAGTAGGTCCGTCCGGGTGACGAGGAGGATGATGGGACGATGCGCATCCGCGAGGTCGGCATCTCCGACGACATGATCAGGTTGGGCCAGTTCCTCAAGCTGGCGGGCTTGGCGGACAACGGCGCGCACGCCCGTGAGCTGGTCGAGTCCGATGAGGTGACGGTGAACGGCCGGCTGGAGAGCCGGCGGGGCGCGCAGTTGCACGACGGGGACGTGGTCGCGGTTGGTGACGAGAAGGCGCGTGTGGTTACCGGTCGTTAGCGTCGGCCGGTGTGGGGGTGGGGGTGGGGGTGTGGGTGTGGGTGGGGATGGGTGTGGGGGCAAAAGATCAAGAGCGTCCTCGCCGGACGGGCAGATCAGCAGGATGACGGGGTGGGTGGTGAAGCCCCGGTTGCGTCGTTGGTCGGGTTTCGTGTCATCCCGCCGACCTCCACGAGGGCTACCGCACGCGTCAAGGGGGCCGTTCCAGCGCAAGGTGCGGGTAGGGCTGGAAGTGCCCCCTTGACACGCGCGGTAGGGCTGCGCCAGGTCGGCGGGATGACACGGAACCCTGTTCGGGCAGGCGTGCCCGGACGTGGGGCGGCCGGCGGGTGTCGGTAGGGGCGGGCGTGGGGGAGGGCAGGTTTGCCCGTGCGGGTCGGGTTGGAGGCAGCGGGTGGCCGCACGGGTGCGTGCGGTGGTGGGTGATGTCCGACACGGGTGGTTCGGGGGCATTGTGGGGGGCGAAAGTGGTGGGGATCACGCCGGGCGGTAAATGTCGGAGTCCCGGCGGTCCGGGTGGTCCTGGCGTTGCGCCGAATAGATGCTGGCACTCTGTGAATGGGTGATCGCTGGCCGCCACGGTGCGGTCGGGGCGGGGGCTTTTCCGGCGGTATTCCGCACGTGTTTCGACCCGCGTCGAAAACCGGCTGTAACGGAAGTTGTCCCAGATTCGATGGACCTGGCCACGAGTGCGTGGACCACAGTGGACGGCCGTCGGGGGAAGGGCTTTCCGGGCTGGTCGCGGTAACCCGAAGTCACCTGGTTGCCCTGTTGAGTGTCCGCCGGGTGGTGGGGCGAGGAATGGCCGGCGGACGAACTTCACTGTCCGTGTAACGCGCGAAGCGGGCGGGACGAATGACGGTTTGGCCGGGTGAGAAATCACCGGCCGCAAATCTGTCGTACACCACGCGGGTCCGTCGGGGATGCCCTGCGAACGTGCACGTCCGAACCGGCCCAACCCGGGGGAGTTCCACGATGAGCGAGCAGGTCCAGCCAACGCGACGCAGACCGGTCGCGGCGGTCGGCACCACCCATCGCACGACCAGCCCCACCGTCGGGAGCTGGGAACCCGCCTACCGCTACGGCGTGATCGCCGCCGACGTGCTGTGCACGGTCGCGGTCGTGGTGCTCGCCGGGTTCTTCCTGCCGGGGCACGTGTCGTTCGCGCCGCTGCCGTACTTCGTGCTGGAGGCGATCACCGTCGTGGTGGTCGTCGGGTCGTTGTTCCTCAACCGGGTGTGGAACCCGGCGGTGCTGGGGCAGGGCGCGGAGGAGTTCCGGCGGCTCGGGCGCGGTGTGTTCGGGTCCGTGGTGGCGCTCGGGTTGGGGGCGCTCGCGGCCGGGTTGCCCGGCGCCCGGCTCTGGGTGTTCGTGGTGGGGCCGGCCATCGCGCTGGTCGCGTTCCCGGTCCGCTACCTGCTGCGCCGCCCGCTGCACCGGGCCCGGGGCGAGGGGCGTTGCCTGCTGCCGGTGCTCGCGGCGGGGAACCTCGACACCGTCACCGACCTGATCAAGCGCACCCGTCGCGCGCCGCACCTCGGCTGGCGCGTGGACGCGGTGTGCACGGTGGACGGCCGCGCCGAGATCGGCGTGGAGCTGGAGGGCGTGCCGGTGGTCGGCCGGTTCGGGGAGCTGGGGGAGCAGGTCCGGCGCGGCGGGTACCGGATCGTCGCGGTCACGGCCGACGCCTACTGGACGCCGCGCCGGCTCCAGCAGCTCGCCTGGGACCTGGAGGGCACCGGCACCGAGATGGTCGTCGCGCCCGCCCTCATGGACTTCGCCGGGCCGCGGCTGCACGTGACCGGTGTGCTGGGGATGCCGTTGCTGCGGGTGAGCGAACCGTCGTTCACCGGCTTCCGCCGCGTGGTCAAGACCGCGGTGGACAAGATCGGCTCGTTGCTGCTCGTCGGCCTGCTGAGCCCGGTGCTGCTGGCCGTCGCGGTGGCGATCATGGTCGACACCCGCGGCCCGGTGCTCTACCGGCAGCGCCGGGTCGGCAAGGACGGCGTGCCGTTCACCATCCTGAAGTTCCGCACCATGGTCACCAACGCCGACGCGCTGCGGGCGCGGCTCCAGGCGGTGAACGAGGGCGCGGGCGTGCTGTTCAAGATGCGGCGCGACCCCCGGGTGACCGCGGTCGGCCGGTTCCTCCGGCGGTACTCGCTGGACGAGCTGCCGCAGCTGTTCAACGTCCTCGGCGGCTCGATGTCGCTGGTCGGACCGCGACCGCCGTTGCCGGAGGAGAGCGCGAGGTACGGCCCCGACATGCGCCGCCGGCTGCTGGTCAAGCCGGGCCTGACCGGGTTGTGGCAGGTGTCCGGGCGCAGCGACCTGTCGTGGGAGGAGTCTGTGCGGCTCGACCTGCGGTACGTCGAGGAGTGGTCGCTCGCCCTCGACGCGTTGATCTTGTGGAAGACCTTCCGCGCCGTGTTCGGCGGCCAGGGGGCCTACTGATGACCCGCCGGGGCACGTCGGCCGGCGGCGACAAGAGGGGGAACGAGATGGACCAGCCGATCGGCATCGCCGTCATCGGCGCGGGCTACTGGGGTCCGAACCTGGTGCGCAACGCGCAGGCCACGCCGGGGCTGAAGCTGCGGTACCTGTGCGACCTGGACGTGGAGCGGGCCCGGCGGGTGCTGGGCGACTACTCCACCGTGCGGGTCTCCGGTTCGCTGGACGACGTGCTCGCCGACCCGGCGGTCGACGCGGTCGCGATCGCGACCCCGGCCGCCACGCACCTGCCGGTCGCGCTGGCCGCGCTGCGGGCGGGCAAGCACGTGCTGGTGGAGAAGCCCCTGGCGGCGAACTACGCCGACGGCCTGGAACTCGTCCGCGAGGCCGAGAGCCGGGGCCTGACGCTGATGCTCGACCACACCTTCGTGTACACGCCGACCGTGCAGCACCTGCGGCACCTGGTCCGCGCCGGCGAGATCGGGACCGTGCAGTACCTCGACTCGGTGCGGGTCAACCTCGGCCTGGTGCAGCCGGACGTGGACGTGTTCTGGGACCTCGCGCCGCACGACCTGTCGATCTTCGACGCGATCCTGCCCGACGGCGTGCGGGTGGCCCGCGTCGCCGCGCACGGCTCGGACCCGATCGGCGCGGGCCGCGCGTGCGTCGGCCACCTGACGCTGGAGCTGTCCGACGGCGTGCTGGCCCACGTGCACGTGAACTGGCTGTCGCCGACCAAGATCCGCACCATGATCGTCGGCGGCTCGCGCCGCACGGTCGTGTGGGACGACCTGAACGCCGTGCAGCGCCTGTCCGTCCACGACCGGGGCGCGGACCGCATCGAGGACGACGAGGACCGCCGCCAGGCGATCATCTCCTACCGGCGCGGCGACACCGTGGCCCCCGCGCTGCCGGAGAAGGAGGCGCTGCGCGGCGTGATGGCCGAGTTCGCGGCCTCGATCACCGAGAAGCGCGCGCCGCTCACCGACGGGTGGTCCGGCCTGCGGGTGCTGGCCACCCTCGAAGCCGCCTCGGCCAGCCTCGCCGCGGGCGGCGAGTTCGTCACCGTGCCGCGGGTGGACCAGCCGGAACTCGTCCGGCTCGCCTCCGCGTGACCCACAGCCAGAGCAGGGAAGGAACAAGCACCATGTCGGATGCGGCTCAGCCGATCACCGGCCAGCGGGCCCTCGTCACCGGAGGGGCGGGCACCATCGGCTCCGCGGTGGTGGACCAGTTGCTCGCCGCCGGCGCCGCCGAGGTGGTCGTGCTGGACAACTTCGTCCGGGGCCGCCGGGAGAACCTGGCCGAGGCCGCCGCGGTGGCGGGCGACCGGCTCACCGTGGTCGAGGGCGACATCAACGACCGCGCGCTGCTGGCGGACCTCGCCCAGGGTGCCGACCTGGTGTTCCACCTCGCCGCGATCCGGATCACGCAGTGCGCCGAGGAACCGCGCCTGGCGTTGGAGTGCCTGGTCGACGGCACGTTCACGGTCGTCGAGGCGGCCGCGGCGGCGGGGGTGAAGAAGGTCGTCGCCTCGTCGTCGGCGTCGGTCTACGGGCTGGCGGAGGAGTTCCCGACCACGGAGCGGCACCACCCGTACAACAACGACACGTTCTACGGCGCGGCCAAGGCGTTCAACGAGGGCATGCTGCGCAGCTTCCACGCCATGTACGGGCTGGACTACGTGGCGCTGCGCTACTTCAACGTCTACGGCCCGCGCATGGACGCGCACGGCAAGTACACCGAGGTGCTGATCCGCTGGATGGAGCGCATCGCCGCCGGCGAGCCGCCGCTGATCTTCGGCGACGGCGCGCAGACCATGGACTTCGTGCACGTGCACGACATCGCCAGGGCGAACGTCCTGGCCGCCAAGGCCCCCGTCACCGACGCGGTCTACAACATCGCCAGCGCGCGGGAGACCAGCCTCAAGGAGCTGGCCCACGCGCTGCTCGCCGCGATGGACTCGGACCTGCCGCTGGAGCACGGCCCGGAGCGCGCGGTGAACGGCGTCACCCGCCGGCTCGCCGACATCTCCGCCGCCGCCCGCGACCTGGGCTGGAAGCCCGACATCGAGCTGGTGGACGGGCTGCGCGGCCTGGTGTCGTGGTGGAAGTCCGCCAAGGCCGACGCGCCTGCCGCGGAGGTGGCGTCGTGATCCCGGTGATGAAGCCGTGGCTCGGCGCGGAGGAGGCCGAGGCCGCGTCGGCGGCCGTGCTGTCCGGCTGGGTGGCGCAGGGGCCGAAGGTCGCCGCGTTCGAGGACGCCTTCGCCCGCCGCGTCGCCGCGCTGCACGCCGTGGCCGTCTCGTCGTGCACGACCGCGCTGCACGTCGCGCTGCACCTGCTCGACGTGCGGCCGGGCGACGAGGTCGTGGTGCCGTCGCTGTCGTTCATCGCCACCGCCAACGCGGTCCGCTACTGCGGCGCCACGCCGGTGTTCGCCGACGTGGAGCCGGAGACCGGCAACCTGTCCGCGGCCACCGTCGAACCGGTGCTCACCGAGCGCACCCGCGCGGTGATCCTGGTGCACCAGGCCGGTGTGCCGGCCGATGTGGACGCGTTGCGCGCGCTGTGCGGTCCGCGCGGCGTCACGGTGGTCGAGGACGCGGCGTGCGCCGCCGGGTCGACCTACCGCGGCGTGCCGGTCGGCGCGGACGCCGAGATGGCGGCCTGGTCGTTCCACCCGCGCAAGCTGATCACCACGGGCGAGGGCGGGATGCTCACCACCAACCGCCCCGAGTGGGCGACGCGGGCCAAGCGCCTGCGCGAGCACGGCATGAGCGTCAGCGCGGCCGAGCGGCACAGCGGCGGCGGCGCGGTGGTGGAGAGCTACCTGGAGACGGCGTTCAACTACCGGATGACCGACATCCAGGCCGCCGTCGGGCTGGTGCAGCTGTCCAAGCTGGACGCCATCGTGCGGCGGCGGCGCGAGCTGGCGGCGCGCTACCACGAGCTGCTGGCCGAGCGCCTGGGCGACCTGCGGCCGGTGCGCGACCCGGCGCACGGCACGACGAACTACCAGTCGTTCTGGGTGATGCTGCCCGAGGACGCCGAGGTGGACCGCAACGAGGTGCTGGCCCGGCTCGCCGCGCGCAGCGTGTCGGCGCGGCGCGGGATCATGGCCGCGCACCTGGAGCCCGCGTACGCCGGCCACCCGCACGGCGACCTGCCGGTGACGGAGGCGTTCACCAGGAGGTCGCTGATCCTCCCGCTCTACCACGACCTGACGACCGCGGAGCAGGACACCGTGGTCGAGGAGCTGGAGGCGGCGCTCCACGCGCCCGTCGCCACCCGCTGAAACCCGTCCGACCGCGCCGGGCGTCACCCACGGTGCTCGCCCGAGCGCTGTTCACGTTGTGCTGTAACGCGAAGCCGGCTTCACACGACGAGCGGAACGACAGAACTCCGCTGGTCGACGCAGTGCGCGCGTGATCACCCGCTGTTGCGACCGGCTTTGCCCGAGAGGTGACATCCCCATGACCGCCGACCAGACGCGGGCCAGACCCGCTCTCGCGGTGTTGCTGCTCCGCCTGACGGTCGTGCTCGCCCTCGTGGCGTCCATCGTCGTGGTCGTCGGTGTGCTGCGCGCGCCCGAGGCCGCCGCCGCGCCGTGCGACCCGCCCGTGGTGAACAAGGTGGCGTGCGAGAACACCAAGGCAGGCACGCCGGACTGGCAGGTCACCTACCGGGACGACAGCATCCTCGGCTTCACCACCGACATCAGCGCCACCCCCGGCGGCCGGGTCGACTTCAAGATGCTGACCAGCGCGAAGTCGTACTACATCGACATCTACCGGCTCGGCTGGTACGACGGCGTCGGCGCGCGGTTCCAGGAGCGGATCAGCCGCGACGAGGAGCAGAACCAGCCGGCGTGCCTGCGCGGCACGGACGGCAGCGCGTTGATCGACTGCGGCAACTGGGAGGTGTCGCTGAGCTGGAACGTGCCGACCACCGCGGTGTCGGGCCTGTACTACGCCCGCACGCACCGCAACGACACCGGCGCGGAGAACGAGATCGTGTTCGTCGTCCGCGACGACACCAGCACCTCGAAGATCCTGTTCCAGACCTCCGACGCGACCTGGGTCGCCTACAACCGCTACGGCGGCAACAGCCTCTACTTCGGCGACGGCCCCGGCCAGGGCGGGCAGGCGTACAAGGTCAGCTACAACCGCCCGTACACCGGCGGCGACGGCGACGACAACTTCATCTTCAACGCCGAGTACCCGATGCTGCGCTTCCTGGAGTCCAACGGGTACGACGTCAGCTACACGACCGACGTCGACTCGGCCCGGCGCGGCCACCTGATCAAGAACCACCAGGTGTTCATGGCCGTCGGCCACGACGAGTACTGGTCCAACGAGCAGCGCGCCAACGTCGAGGCGGCCCGGGACGCGGGCGTGCACCTGGCGTTCCTGACCGGCAACGAGATCTTCTGGAAGCACCGGTGGGAGAAGAGCATCGACTCCTCCCGCACCGACTGGCGCACCATCGCCTGCTACAAGGAGACCAAGGGCACCCAGAGCGACGGCCTGAGCGACTGGACCGGCACCTGGCGCGACCCGCGCTACCCCGACCAGGACGGCGGGCGGCCGGAGAACGCGCTGCTCGGCAACATCTTCACGGTCAACGGCCGGCGCGACGACTCGCTCCAGGTCCCGGCCGCCTACGGCAAGATGCGGTTGTGGCGGCACACGGACCTGCAGACCATGGCCGCCAACACCACGTACACGTTCCAGCCGGGCACGCTCGGCTACGAGTGGAACTCGGTGGAGGACAACGGCTTCCAGCCGCCGGGCGTGGCGCAGCTGTCCCGCACCACGGTGGACATGCCCGACGGGCCGTACGTGCTGCAGAACCACGGCGACCTCTACACCCCCGACACCAAGACCCACGCCATCACCTACTACAAGCACCCGAGCGGGTCGCTGGTGTTCGGCGCCGGCACGGTGCAGTGGGCCTGGGGCGTGGACGACGATCACGCGTTCCTCACCAACACCCCCACCTCCGACATCCGGATGAAGCAGGCCACGGTCAACTTCCTGGCCGACATGGGCGTGCAGCCGCCCTATCTCCAGCCGGGCCTGAAGTGGGCGACCAAGAGCACCGACACGCAGGCCCCGGCCGTCGCGTTCACCAGCGTGCCGCCGATCTCGACCGTGGGCACGGCGTACACGTTCTCCGGCACGGTGGTCGACGTCGGCGGCGGCCAGGTCGGCGGCGTCGAGGTGTCCACCGACGGCGGCACCCGCTGGCACCCGGCGGTGTGGCAGGCCGGGCAGACGGCGTGGAGCTACACCTACACCCCGATCAAGTCCGGCCCGGCGAGCCTCCGGGTGCGCGCCGTGGACGACTCGGCGAACCTGTCCGCCGCCGTGGTGGCCACGCCCGGCGTGAACCCGCGGACCTGCCCGTGCGGCCTGTGGACCAACGCCGACACCCCCGACGTGCCCGACAGCGGCGACGCCTCGCCGCTGGAGCTGGGCGTGAAGTGGCGGGCGAACACCGACGGCTACGTGCGCGGCGTCCGGTTCTACAAGGGCCCGGGCAACACCGGCACGCACACCGGCACGCTGTGGGACCGCAACGGCAACGCGCTGGCCACCGGCACGTTCACCAACGAGACCGCGAGCGGCTGGCAGACGCTGATCTTCCCGATGCCGGTGAAGGTGTCGGCCGCGACCACCTACGTGGTGTCGTACTACGCGCCCAACGGGCACTACTCGTACGACCTGGAGTACTTCTTCCAACGCCCCCGCTACCTCGAACCGATCACCGGCCCGAAGAACGGCGACGACGGCCCGAACGGCCTGTTCCGGTTCGGCGGGCCCGGCTTCCCGACCCAGTCCCACTGGGGCAGCAACTACTGGGTCGACGTGGTGTGGGCCCCCGACCCCGGCCCCGACCAGCGCGCCCCGCTGCTGGTGTCGACCACGCCGGTCAACGGCGAGGGCACGGTCGCGCTCACCCCGGTCGTCTCCGCGACCTACGACGAGGCCGTCGCGCCCGGCTCCGCCCAGTTCACCGTGACCGGGCCGTCCGGCGTGGTGTCCGGCTCGCTGACGCTGTCCAACGAGAACAAGACGGTCACCTTCACGCCGGGCCAGGCGCTCACCCAGAACACCGGCTACACGGTGGCGCTGCGCGTCGCGGACGCGGCGGGCAACCAGACCACGCAGGCGACGTGGTCGTTCACCACCGGCGCGAACCGGCCCACGACGTGCCCGTGCACGGTCTGGGACGACTTCGCCCGGCCCGCCGTGTACGAGGCGGCCGACACGACGCCCATCGAGGTCGGCACGAAGGTCCGCTTCAACGGCAAGGGCGAGGTGCTGGGCGTCCGGTTCTTCAAGAGCGCGGGCAACACCGGCACGCACACCGGGTCGCTGTGGTCGTCCACCGGCCTGCTGCTGGCCACCGGCACGTTCACCAACGAGACCGCGAGCGGCTGGCAGAAGCTGACCTTCGCCTCACCGGTGGTCGTGCAGGCCAACACCACCTACATCGTGTCGTACTACGCGCCGAACGGGCGCTACTCGGTCACCGGCGGTTACTTCAGCGGGCACGGCGCGAACTACGCGGGCCTGCGCGCGCTGGCCGACGGCGTCGACGGCCCCAACGGCGTGTACCGCTACGGTGCCGGCGGCGGGTTCCCGACCGCCTCGTACAACGCGACGAACTACTGGGTCGACGTGGTCTTCCGCAACGGCCTCAACGGCGACACCACGCCGCCCGCGATGACCAACCGGACCCCGGCGGTGAACGCGACGAACGTCGCCGCCACCGCGCCGCTGACCGCGTCGTTCAGCGAGGCGGTCGACCCGGCCAGCGCGCAGATCTGGCTGACCGACCCGCGCGGCGCGCAGCTCACCGGCTCGGTGTCGCTGTCGGGCGACCAGCGGACGGTGACCTGGACGCCGTCGGGCAAGCTCATGCCGAACACCCGCTACACCGCGAGCGTGCTGATCGCCGACGCGAACGGCAACCCGATGCCGGACCCGGTCACGTGGTCGTTCACCAGCAGCCCGGACGTCATCTGCCCGTGCACGCTGTTCAGCACGGCGACCCTGCCCACGATCACCTCCAGCGAGGACACCGGCGCGTTCGAGCTGGGCGTGCGGTTCACGCCCACCGCGGGCGGCCGGATCACCGGGGTGAAGTTCTACAAGGGCGCGGGCAACACCGGCACGCACACCGGGTCGCTGTGGTCGCCGACCGGCCAGCTGCTCGCGACCGGCACGTTCGGCAACGAGACGGCGACCGGCTGGCAGACGTTGACGTTCGCCCAACCGGTGTTCGTGTCGGCGGGCCGGACCTACACCGCGTCGTACACCACGACGACCGGCCGCTACGCGGTCGACAGCGGGTACTTCAGCGGGTACTCGCCGGTCAGCGGTCCGCTGACCGCGCCCGCGGCGGCCGACGGCGGCAACGGCGTCTACCGCACCGGGTCGGGCTACCCGACCAACTCCTACTCGGGCGGCAACTACTGGGTGGACGTGGTCTACCTGCCCAACGAGGACAACACACCGCCGGTCGTCAACGGGCGCACCCCGCTCGACGGCGCGGGCGGCGTGTCCCGCACCTCGCCGCTGACCGCGACGTTCGACGAGCCGGTCGACCTCAGCACGGCCCAGTTCACGCTCGTCGACGCCGGCGGCGCGAGGATCGCGGGCACGCTGGCGCTGTCGGCGAACCAGCAGCAGGTGACGTGGACGCCCGCGGCGGCGCTCGGCGGCGGCATGACCTACACCGCGAGCGTGCGCATCGCCGACGTCTACGGCAACCTGATGACCGCGCCCACGAGCTGGTCGTTCACCACGACCACGGCCGGCGACTGCCCGTGCTCGCTGTTCAGCGCGGCCACCGTGCCGACCGTGGCGGAGGCCGACGACACCGGCTCGTACGAGCTGGGCGTCCGGTTCGTGCCGTCGGTGAACGGCTCCGTCACCGGGGTGCGGTTCTACAAGGGCGCGGGCAACACCGGCACGCACACCGGGTCGCTGTGGGACGCGGCGGGCAACCGGCTGGCGACCGGCACGTTCGTGAACGAGACCGCGAGCGGCTGGCAGACGCTGATGTTCTCCTCGCCGGTGACCGTCACCGCCGGGACCACGTACGTGGCGTCCTACACCGCGCCGAACGGCCGGTACTCGGTGAACACCGGGTACTTCATGGGCAGGGCCGTGACCAGCCCGCCGCTCAGCGCGCCGGCCACCGGCGAGGACGGCCGCAACGGCGTCTACCGCGCCGGCCCCGGGTTCCCCGAGGAGTCCTACGCCGGCAGCAACTACTGGGTCGACGTCGTGTTCACGAGAGGATGAGCGCCGACCCGATGACCAGGCCGAGACCGCTGCTGCTCGTGGGTGCGGGCGGGCTGGCCCGCGAAGTCCTCGCGGCCGTCCGCCTCCTCCCCGAGGTGTGGCGCCCCGTGGGCGCGCTGGACGACGACCCGGCGCGCCACGGCGCGGACCTCGACGGCCTGCCCGTCCTCGGCGGCACGGACCTCGTGCACTCGACGGACGCCGCCGTGGTGGTGTGCGTGGCCAACGCGCACCGGCCGCGCGGCAGGCTCGACCTGGTCGCCCGGCTCGGCCTGCCGGAGGACCGGTGGGCGACGGTGGTGCACCCGGCGGCCTCGGTGGCCGTCGGCGCGGAGGTGGGGCCGGGCACGGTCCTGCTGGCCGGCGCGGTGGTGACGACGCCGCTGCGCCTGGGCGCGCACGTCGTGGCCATGCCGCACGTGCTGGTCACGCACGACGACGAGGTGGGCGACGGCGTCACGTTCGCCGGCCGCGCGTCGCTGGGCGGGTCGGTGCGGGTGGGGGAGGGCGCGTACCTCGGGCAGGGCAGCGCGGTCCGGGAAGGCGTGTCGATCGGGGCGGGCGCGGTGGTGGGCATGGGTTCGGTGGTGCTCTCCGACGTCCCCGCGGGTGAGGTCTGGGCGGGCAACCCCGCCCGGAGACTGCGAGAGGGGAACGGTTCGTGATCGACATCCCGCTGGTGGACCTGCGTGCGCAGCACGAGCAGGTCGCCGACGAGGTAGCCGAGGGCTGGGCGGAGGTGCTCGAGAACACCGCGTTCGTCGGCGGGCGGCAGGTTGCCGCGTTCGAGGCGGAGTTCGCCGCCTACCAGGAGGTGCCGCACTGCGTCGCGGTCGGCAACGGCACCGACGCCATCGAGCTGGCGTTGCGCGCGCTCGACATCGGGCCGGGCGACGAGTGCGTGCTGCCCGCCAACACCTTCATCGCGACCGCCGGCGCGGTGGCGCGGACCGGCGCCACGCCGGTGCTGGTGGACTGCGTGGCCGACACCGGGCTGATCGACGTGGCGCAGGTCGCGGAGGCCGTCACGCCGCGCACCAAGGCGTTGCTGCCGGTGCACCTGTACGGGCAGGCCGCGCCGGTGGAGGAGCTGCGGTCGTTCGGCGTGCCGATCGTGGAGGACGCGGCGCAGGCCCAGGGGGCGCGGCGGCACGGCGTGGCCGTCGGCGGGTTGGGCGACATCGCCGCGACGAGCTTCTACCCGGGCAAGAACCTCGGCGCGTACGGCGACGGCGGTGCGGTGCTGACCGCGTCGGCGGAGCTGGCCGAGGCGGTGCGGCTGCTGCGCGAGCACGGGTCGCCGCGCAAGTACGAGCACTCGGTGGTGGGCTTCAACAGCCGCCTGGACACGTTGCAGGCGGTGGTGCTGTCCGCGAAGCTGCGCCGGCTGGAGGGCTGGAACGAGCAGCGCCGCGCGGCGGCCGAGCGGTACGGCGCGATGCTGGCCGACGTGCCGGGCGTGACGCTGCCGGTGGTGCTGGAGGGCAACGTGCCCGTGTGGCACCTGTACGTCGTGCGCGTGCCGTCGCGCGACCGCGTGCTGGCGTCGTTGCACGAGGCCGGGATCGGCGCGGGCATCCACTACCCGACGCCCGTGCACCTGACCGGCGCGTACGTGCACCTGGGCCACGCGCCGGGGGACTTCCCGGTGAGCGAGGCGGTGGCGGGGGAGATCCTGTCCCTGCCGCTGTTCCCGGAGATCACGGTGGCGCAGCAGGAACGCGTCGTGGCGGCGCTGGCGGAGGCGGTGCGATGAGCGTCTACGTCCACCCGAACGGGCTGTGCGAGAGCGACGACGTGGGCGAGGGGACGCGCGTGTGGGCGTTCGCGCACGTGCTGCCGGGCGCGCGGGTCGGCCGGGACTGCAACATCTGCGACGGGGCGTTCGTGGAGAGCAAGGCCGTGCTGGGCGACCGGGTGACGGTGAAGAACGGCACGCTGGTGTTCGACGGCGTGGTGTGCGAGGACGAGGTGTTCCTCGGCCCGAACGTGCTGTTCACCAACGACCTGCGGCCGCGCGCGGCGATCAAGCGCACGGGTGACGCGCTGCTGTCCACCGTGGTCCGCCGCGGCGCGACCCTGGGCGCGGGCACCGTCGTGGTGTGCGGCGTGGAGATCGGCGAGCACGCCTTCGCGGCCGCGGGCTCGGTCGTCACCAAGGACGTCCCGGCCCACGCGTTCATCGCGGGCAACCCGGCCACCCACAAGGGCTGGGTCTGCGCCTGCGGCCAACGCCTCGACGCGGGCCTGATCTGCCCCGACTGCCACGCCGCCTACACCGAAACCGACAAGGGCCTGACCCCCCTCCCCTGACCAGCGCCCCCCACGCCCGCCTCGCGCGTGCCCTCCATCCAAAACGCGCGTGTCCTACGTTCAGAACGCGCGTGTCCTACGTTGAGAACGCGTGTGTCGTACGTTCAGGACCCCTGAATTCAACGCTCAGGTCGGCAGGGAAGCGGTTGCGCTCGCTCAGTGCCGCATCCGCTTCCGCTGCCAACCCCCGCGGACGTCGCCGATCCGGCCTCGCCGGGGGCTACGAGCAGAGGGCGAGGTCCAGGGTGGCGCGCATGCGTGCCACGGCCGCCCCGCCGGTGAGCGCGGTGATGTAGACGGTCGCCGCACGGCCGGAGTCGTCGTGCCCGCTGACGTTCGCCACGCCGCCGCCCGCCAGGTCACCCCCGTGGACCCACAGGTGACCGCCGCACGACCGGGGCAACCGGATCAGGCCCAGGCCGTACGCCACGCCGGGCCCCAGCCCCGGTGCGGGCACGGTGGTGCGCATCTGGGCCAGCGCCCACCCCGGCAGCAGCCCGCCCCCGGACAGCTCCCGCCAGAACCGGTTGAGGTCCGACGGCGTCGACACCATCGCGCCGGACGCGCCCGCCCACGACGGCTCGAACTCCGTGACGTCGACCAGCGGTCCGGCCGGATCGGTCTCGTCCAGGGTGTAGTTGCGCGCGTGCGGACCGCGGATGCCCCGCTCACCGGCCGGCGGCCAGTACGTGTCGCGCAACCGCGCGGGACGGATCACCAGGTCGGTCACGGCCGTGGCGATGTCCTGGCGCGTCACCCTCTCCACGACCATGCCGGCGAGGACGTAGCCGGTGTTGGAGTACGCCCAACCCCGGCCGGGGGCGAACTCCGGCCGGCGGTCCAGGGCGATCCGCACCAGCTCCGCCGCCTCGACCGGCCGGTCCCGGTCGACGGAGCCCGGGAGCCGGACGTAGTCCGGCAGCCCGCTGGTGTGCTGGAGCAGTTGGCGCACCGTGATGTCGCGGCCGTCGATCGCGCTGCCCTCACCGGTGCCCCGCACCACCCCGGGCAGGTAGGTCTCGACCGGCTCGTCGAGCCGGATCCGGTGCCGGGCGACCAGTCGCAGCACGGCCACGGCGGTGAACGGCTTGGTGACGCTGGCGATCCGGAAGCGGCCGTCGCCGTCGACCATCGCCCGGCCGGTGCCCGACTCGGCCGTGCCGGACGTGATCGTGACCGACCGGCCACGCCGGTCCCGGACCTCGGCCAACGCCCCGGGCACCCGGTCGTTCCCGGTGATCAGGTCGAGGTTGGCCGCGATGGCCGCGACGTCGGTGATCGGACGGTCTGCGGCGGTGGCCGGCACGCCGAGCGCCACCACGGACGCGCCCGCGGCGAGCGCCGCCACCACGCGTCGAGCAGGCTTGGTTGTCATCGGTCAAGCCTCTGCGACGGCCCCACGTGCGGCAATGGGCCCAACACCCGGAACCGACCGTAGGGCCTGCCCCCTCGACAAGCCCGCCGGCAACCCCGTCGAACGCCGTCAGGCGGCACCACGCTCGGCACGGCCGGCCTCCGCCGCCGCACGCTTGCGCTCCTCCTGGGCCACCCGCAGCAACGCCCCCGAAGCGCCGATCATGGTGAACACCAGCCCGGTCGCCACGCCGAACCCGAGCAGGTCGAACGTCACCGACGCGATCCCGCCCGCCACCACCCCGGCCAGCAACGCGCTCGCCAGGCTTCGCAACTGCTCGTCCCGGCTGATCATCCGCACCCGGATCGCCGCGAACGCCGCCGCCAGGAACATGCCGATCAACGCGAACAGCCCCAGGTAGCCGTTCTCGATCAACGTCAGCAGGAACTGGTTGTCCAGGATCGTGTACTTCGTCGGCAGGTACGTCCCGAACCCGCGCCCCAGCAACGGGTTCAGGTCGATCTGCTCCCACGCCGCCTCGTAGTCCGCCGTGCGCGCCTTCACGCTGGGGTCGTCCTCGATGTTGGAGAACATCCCGCGCAACGTCCCGAACAACCCCGGCACGGTCACGCTCGCGCCCAGGAAGAACCCGCCGCCCACCAGCAACGTGGTGATCTTCCGCCGCTTCGGCAGCGTCGCGATCATGATCACCGCGCCGACCGCCACGCCGAGCAGCGCGGTCCGCGACAGCGACGTCAACGCGCCCAGCCCGACCAGCGCCAGGCACACCAGCCAGCGCACGTGCGGCGTGCCGTCGTCCCTCGCCTTGAACACGTAGTGCACGCCCAGCGGCACGGACATCGCGCACACCAGGCCGAACTCGATGGGGTGGTTGGTCGTGCCGGTCGGCCGCCGGAAGATCGACCGCGCCTCCATCGCCGAGTACCCGTTGTCCTGCACCCGCAGCCCCGGCAGCGACACGTACGACGCCAGGTCCACGCCCAGCCCGAACTGCACCAGCCCGACGAACGCGATCACCGCCCCGCACGCCAGCAGCAGCTTGAGCACCTTGTCCAGGCGGTCCTTGGTGCGCACCGCGTCGCACACGAACACCGCGACCGCGATCATCGACGTGATCCGGATGATGCTGCTGTCGGCCACGGTCAGCTCGTCGGTCGGCAGCCACCGCCGGGTGGCCACGCCGTAGGTCGCCAGGTGCGACGCCAGGTACAGCGCCACGGCGGTGCGCACGACGTTGCGCCCCTTGCCCATGCCGACGTTGTCCACCATCTGCCCGGACACCCACAGCACGCCCAGCAGCAACGCCACCACGAGCGCGGGCGGCAGGGTCATCGGGACGAACGACAGCACCAACCGGGCCGGGATGATCAGCAGGGCCAGCAGGAACAGGCGCACCAGCGTCGCGCCGTCCACGCCCTGGCGCGCGAGGGTCTCCCGCACGGACCGCTCGGACACGGTCAGGGCTTGTCGTCGCCGGTCGGCCACGCGGGCCTGCCCGGCTGACCGCCGGCGTTGCGCGGACCCGGCGGGACCGACGGGCCGTGCGGTCCGGTCGAACCGGGCGCGGCGATCTTCACCGTCTTCTCGCTGGCCGTCGGCTGCGGGCGGCGGGGCGGCGGGCCGGGCGGGCGGCGGGGCGCGCCGTTGGGCGACGGCGGCGGCGCCTGCGGGGGCGTCTTGGCCGGCCGCGCGACCGGCTCGGGGGCGGGCGCGTCCTCCTCCGGCTCGACCGCCTTGCCCTCGCGCGCCTCACGGCGGCGGCGCAGGTGGTTGAGGATGCTGTCGCCGCCGAACGTGGCCGCCGTCGTCAACAGCATCAGCAGCACGAACGCCGCGCCCGCGTACCGGACCTTGCCGCCGATCTGGGCCTCCGCCGCGGTCGGGTTCACGATCACCTGCGAGGTGATGAACGTCGACTCCGGCGCCTTCAGCGCGGTCTGCTGCTTGTCCAGCTCCTTGGCCGCGAACTCCATCACCGTGGTGACCAACTTCTCGGCCGCCTCGGGCGTGCTGCCGTCCGCGGTCACGAACAGGAACGGCCCGCTCATGCCGCCGCCCGCCGCGGTGAAGTTCTCCGTCGAGTCCTTGTCCAGGCCGAGCGACTCCTTGCGCGTCTTCGGGTCGGCCAGGATCTGCGCCAGGATCTGCGCGGTCGTGGTGAGGCTGCCGTCGAACGCGAGCAGCGGGTTGACCCGCACCGCGTCCTCCGGCGACAGCTTCTCCGAGAACGTGCCACCGGCCGACGGCGATGTGAGCACCATGACACCCGAGGACTGGTAGCGCGTCGGGATGGACAGGAACACGCCCGCGGCGACGGCGACCGCCGTCACCGCCGCCGGGAGGGCGATGTACCACCGCCTGCGCAGAGTTCGCACGGCGCCCCAGAAGTCCATCCGCTCCCCGATCCACGTTTACCCTGCGTAGGTGCCCGCAAGGTGTTGTTACTCTGAAATCGGCCGACTCGCGCCTAGTCGTTACAGGTGGTGATGGACTTGGGCTACCGGCGGGTCGTCTTCGCCGTCGCGGCCATCGTACTGGTCGTCGGCGTGGCCGTGGGGTACGTGGTTTCGGTCGTGCGCGAGGCCGCGCCCGTGCCGGTCGCCTCGACCGGCGGGGACCTCATGTTCGTGGCCCTGGCGGACGGGCGCAGCCGGGTGGAGCAGGTCGACCTGGCCGATCCGGGCGCACGCGGCGCGACGGGGATGACGTGCCAGCGGGTGTACCGGGCCGGTGGCACGACGGTGTGCCTGAAGCTGGCGGGACCGGGTCCGACGTACGCGGCCGAGGTGTCGCGGGACGGTGGCGTGGTGCGGACCGTGCCGCTGCCGGGCGTGCCGAGCCGGGCGAAGGTGTCGGCGTCGGGGCACGTGGTCTCGTGGACGTCGTTCGTGACGGGCGACTCGTACTCCGTGCCCGGCGGGTTCTCGACCAGGACCGGGTTCCTGGACCTGCGCACCGGTGAGGCGGTGGAGTCCCTGGAGGGCTTCACGGCCGTCGTCGAGGGGCAGCAGCACACCGCGCAGGACGTGAACTACTGGGGGCTGACGGTGGCCGACGACGACCGCACGTTCTACGCGACGTTGGCGTCCGGCGGGTACACCTGGCTGGTGAAGGGCGACCTGGCGGCACGTCGCCTGGAGTCGTTGCGGCGTGACGCGGAGTGCCCGTCGCTGTCGCCGGACGGCACGAAGGTGGCCTACAAGAAGCGCATCGGGCGGTTGGGCCCGTGGGAGCTGGCCGTGCTCGACCTGGAGACCGGGGAGGAGCGCCGGCTGCCCGGGACGGCGGGCGTGGACGACCAGGCCACGTGGCTGGACGACGACCGGCTCGCGTTCGCCGCCGTGCCGAAGGACGCCAAGCTCGCTTCGATCCACGTCGTGCCGGCCGACGGGTCGTCCGCCGCCGTGCTGCTGATCCCCGACGCGACCTCCCCGTCGCCGGTCGGCTAACGCCTGGCCGAGCGCCGCGATCTCCCTGTGTCAGAAGGAGAACGCGGCCCTTGGGAGGCTGGAGTTGTTATCCCGGACGGTGAATCCCGCCGAACCCGCAAGAATGCTGTTACCGGGCAAGGGGTCCGCGCACGTCGGCCACCGGCGGTCAACCACCTGCGCCGCCCGCGTGGTCCACCCGGCCGCACGTGGCCGCCGCCGCACGCCGAGCGCGCTCCGCCCCGCCGACCCGGCGCCGACCCGATGACCACCGCGCCACCCCCGCCGTCCCGGACCCGGCCGTCCCAGACCTCGCCGCTCGCACCGCAAGCCCCGCTGATCCCGGCGCCCGCGCCGCCACCCGACTCGCGCGTGCCGCCCGCCTCCGCGGAACCGCCCGCGCCCCCGCCGCTCCCCGCGGTCCGGTTGCCGTCCCTCACCGGCCTGCGCTTCCTCGCCGCCTTCGTCGTCTTCGGCTTCCACCTGCACGCCGGCGGCCTGTTCGACGGCACGGGCGCGGAAGGGGTGCTGGCGGCCGTGTTCGGGCAGGGGGCGACCGGGGTCGGGTTCTTCTTCCTGCTCTCCGGGTTCGTGCTCACCTGGTCCGCCCGGCCCGGGGTGCCGGCCCGCGTCGCCCTGCGGCGCCGGGCCGCCCGGGTCCTGCCGAACCACGTCGTGGTCTGGCTCGTCGTGTTCGCGGGCCTGGCCTGGGCGGGCGGCGCGTCCGTGCTCACGGGCCTGCTGGGCCTGGTCCTGCTCCAGGCGTGGGTCCCGGTGCAGTCGGTCTACTTCGGCGTCAACACCCCGGCCTGGTCGCTGTCCTGCGAAGCCGCCTTCTACACCGCCTTCGGGTGGCTGCTCGGGCTGGTCGACAGGATCCCGCCCCGGCGGCTCCGGTGGGCCGCCGGCGGGCTCATGGCGGCCGTGGTCGCGGTGCCCGCGGTGGCGTTGCCGATGCCGGCCGGCCTGGAGTACTGGTTCGTCTACGTCTTCCCGGTCACCAGGGCGCTGGAGTTCGTGCTCGGCATGGTGCTGGCCCGGGTCGTGCGCGCGGGCCGGTGGGTGGGGCTCGGCCTCGCCCCGGCCGGCGCGCTGGCCGTGGTCGGCTACGTCGCCTCCGGTCACCTGCCGGGCACGTTCGGCTACGTCGCGGGCACGGTGGTCCCGCTCGCCCTGCTCATCCCGGCCGTCGCGGTCGCCGACGTCACCGGCGCCCGGTCGCCCTTCCGCAACCGGACCGCGGTGCTCCTGGGCGAGGTGTCGTTCGCGTTCTACCTCGTGCACCAGGTGGTGATGCGGGTCGCCGAGGCCGCCAGGCCGCACGACCTCGGCCTGGTCGGGGCGGTGGGCATCGCCGGCGCGCTCCTCGTCGCCTCGCTGGCGGCGGCCTGGCTGCTGCACCGGCTCGTCGAACGGCCGGCGCAGCGCCGCCTGCTCAGGCCGACAGCTCCCGCCTGAGCACCTTCTCCAGCTCGTGCCCGGCCGCGTCCCAGGACCGGCCGGACACGCTGGCGGACGCGGCCCGCGCGACCGCGTCGAAATCGGGCGTGGTGACCACGTCGGACAACGCGCGGGCCAGGTCGTGCGGGGTCGGGGGCGCGTACCGGACGTGCTCGTTGTCCAGCACGACCCGGTTGTGCGCGGCGTCGTTGACCACCGGCACGCAGCCCGCGGCCAGCATCTCGTGCGGCACCAGCGACACGTTCGTCATCGACAGCGTGAGACCGGCGTAGCACCGGTTGTAGATGTCGTTCAACGCGTCCGGCGTGACCAGGCCGTGGTCCACGTGCCGCGGCCCGAGCGAGCCGATCTTCTCGCCGTACGTGTGGATCGCGACGTCCGGGTGCCGCTCCGCGAAGACCTCCAGCGCCAGCAACCCGATCTCGATCGCCCGCCGGGGCGCGAGCCGACGCGCGTAGAACACCACGCCGTCCCGCCGCGCGCCCTCCCGCAGGCGGTACCGCCCGACGTCGCAGCCGAAGTCGAAGAAGTCGGCGGGCATGCCCACCTCGGCGCGCAGCTTGTCCGCCAGGTAGCGGCCCGCGGTGAACGCGTGGAACCCCATCCGGTAGGTGTTCTCGGCCAGCGCCGACAGCCCCCCGACCGGGAAGAACCACGGCTCGTAGTCCTGCACCAGGTAGAACCGCCGGCCCGCGCACGGGTCGTTGAACGCCGGGTAGGCCGTCATCCACGCGGTCGCGAACACGGCGTGGGCGTCGGCCATCCCCTCGGTCACGTCGTGCACCGTGCCGCGGAACCCCGGGTAGGCCGACCGGATCACCGGCTCGTGGTCGACCGCACGGCTGCCGTACACGTCGTACAGGTACAGCCGGCACGTGTGGCCCACCGACTCCAGGTGCTCGATGAGCCGGAACATCGTGGTGTGCCCGCCCGAGCCGGGCGACGGCGGCGTGCTGATCCAGTTCACGGTGAGCCGCCCGTCGGCGGGCACCGGCGGCACCACCACCGGCCGCGGCGCGCCGAGGTCCGCCGCCCGCACGTCCTCCAGGCGCACCGGGAACACTTCGGCGTCCGCGCCGAACCGCCGCGCCGCCCGACCGAGCGCGCGGGCGCCCACCTGGCGCACACCCTGTTCGCGCACGATGCGCGTGACCTGGTGCGCCCGCCGCCGCAACTGCCGGACGACCTTCACGTGCCACTCCTCCGCAACAGGCCCAGCACCTCGTGGCGCAGGGGGTAGACGACGGCGGCGTAGGCCAGCGACGCGAGCGCGCCGCTCACCAGGAGCCGCAACAGCGGTGCCTCGACCAGCTCCTCCACCCCGAGCGCGACCGCGACCATCACGAGACCGCCGAGCAGGGGACGTGCCACCGCCGCACCCAGGACACCCGCCCGCAGCCCGTAGGGCCGGAACGCCACCAGGTACGCGGGCACGATGAACACGAGCACGACCACGCTCTGCGCCGCCGCCACGCCGCGGATGCCGTCGACGTGCGCGCCCAGCGCCAGCAGCGGCACCAGCGCCGCGAGCCAGACGAGGTGGATGACGAAGATGGCCCGCGACCGGCCCGCGCTGGCCAGGTAGTCGTAGCCCAGCTCCAGCGCCACGCGCAGCGCGCCGAGCGCCACCAGCAGCGCCAACGCCTGCGCGGCGGGGGCCCACCGCTCGCCGTAGACGACCCGGACCAGCGGGTCCGCGAGCACGGCCAGCAGCACGCAGGCGGGCACGGTGGCCAGCGCGAGCAGCCGCAGGGCGCGGGCGAACGTCCGCGCGAACATCTCCGGATCGTCCCTGACCTGCGAGAACGCCGCCAGCGACACGCTGCGCACCGGCTGCGAGAACGCGGCGACCGGCCAGTTCGCCAGGTTGAACGCGAGCAGGTAGTAGCCGAGCTGCACGGTGCCGAGCACGCTGCCGACGATGATCTGGTCGACGTTGAGCACGCCGAACACGAGCAGGCTCGCCCCGGCCAGCGGCAGGCCGAACGCGAGCAGCTCGCGCGCCTGCCGCGGGTCGAAGCCGGGCCGGTACCAGCGCTCGGTGTAGGCGAACATGACGCCGGCGGACACCAGGTTGGTGGCGATCCGCGACCAGGCGAGGCTCCACGCGCCGAACCCGAGCAGGGCGAGCACCACCGTCACGGCGGTGCCCACGACGAACGCCGACGTGTCGGCGACGAACTTGTGGTTCTGCCGGAACTCGCGCTGGAGCAGCGCGCCCGGCACCGCCGACACGCCCGCCACCACCAGCGACACCGACATGAGCCGGATCACCCCGGTGGCCTGCGGCGTGCCCATGGCCTCCGCGAACCACGGCGCGCCGAGCACGCAGACCAGGCACAGCAGCGTGCCCGAGGCGATCGACAACGTGGTCACCGTGGGCGCCAGCTCCTCGACCGGCCGGTCGGTGCGCACGAGCGCGACGCTGACGCCCATCTCGCTGATGCTGAGCACGATGTTCATCACCACGAGCGCCACGGCGAACACGCCGAACTGCTCGGGGGCGACCAGCCGGGCGACGAGGATGCCGACGCCCACCTGGCCCAACCGCTGCACCAGGCTGTTGACCGCGCTCCAGCGGATCGCCGACGTGACCTTCCGCTCCAGGCCGGCGGTCACTGCCCGCGCCACTTCCAGACCTGCTTGGACACCAGGCCCCGGCCCCGCTTGACCAGGTGGCTGCCGACGAACACCTGCGTGCGGCTGCACAGCTTCGGCCCCAGCGCCCGGCGGCGTCGCAACGCGCCGTACTCGGGCAACCGCGTGGCGTCGGGGTACACCCGCCGGGCGAACGCGACCAGCTCGTCCACCGGGATCTCGGCCAACCGGTCGCGGTCGTAGGCGCGCACCGCCCGCCACAGGGCGTCCTTGGCGATCGACCGGTTGGCCAGCGCCCGCAGCCGCGGCGGCAGGTCGGGGTGCTCGGCGAAGAACCGCTCGAACACCGCCTGCCGCTGCTCCAGGTCGGCGAACAGGGACGAGAACTGCGTGCGCATCATGCTCTGCTGGTGCACCCGGTAGTACGCCGCGGGCTTGCCGCGCACGTACCCGATGTCGGACACCGCGGCGATGCGCATCCACATCTCCAGGTCGCCGGCGTGCGGCAGGTCCGGCCGGTAGCCGCCGACCCGTTGCTGCACCGACGTGCGCACCACGGCCTCGGGCGAGGACAGCACGTTCTGCCCGGTGCGGCAGCGGGCCTCGATCCAGTCCACACCGGACCACACCGTGCGACCGGGCGGGGGAGTGACGACGCGCGGAAGTCTCGGGTCGTCGTGACCTGTCGTCCGATCACCGACTCCGTCGGCGGTGTAGTAGACGACCCGCCCATATACCATGCCGACGTTGGGGTGCGCCTCGAAGACCTCGGCGGCACGGGCCAGCGCGCCCGGCGCCAGCAGGTCGTCCGCGGACAGCAGCACGGTGTAGTCGGCCTTGGCCCACTCCAGCAGGCCCTCGT
The DNA here is from genome assembly GCF_053601135.1 of Actinosynnema sp. NPDC004786. NCBI lineage: Bacteria > Bacillati > Actinomycetota > Actinomycetes > Pseudonocardiales > Pseudonocardiaceae > Actinosynnema > Actinosynnema sp. NPDC004786. Next base: position 64,964 of record NZ_JBSGBG010000024.1, read on the forward strand.
TGTAGGTGGCGATGTGGCCCTGGTTGACCTCGTGCCGCCGGCCCTCGACCCGCGGGTCGCGCACCAGCTCGGCCATGACCTCGGGCGTGTCGTCGCTCGACGTGTCGTCGATGATCAGCACCCGCACGTCCACGCCGGTTTGGTCGAGCACGCTCCGCACGCAGGCGCGGAGGAACCTCGCGTAGTTGTAGCAGGGGATGACGACGTCGACCGTTGGTCGTGCCGGGGGCTCAGTCACGCCCTACACATCGTGTCCGATCGCGGATCGTTAACGGCGCGGCCCCGATCCCGATGTACGGGACATACGGGAAGGGGCTCCATGGACCACGTCGTGCTGACGCGTTTCAACCTGCCGTCCGTCGGCGCGGAAAGCGTCGTGCGGGCACGGGACGGCTGGTTGACCGAACGCGTCGCGTTGTTCGAGCGGTACTGCCTGCCGTCGGTGGCGGCGCAGACCTCGGCGAACTTCCGGTGGCTCATCTACTTCGACCCGGAGAGCCCGCAGTGGCTCAAGGACCGCATCGAGGCGCACGGCGACGCGTACACGCCGGTGTTCCGCACGCAGGTCGGCCGGGAAGAGCTGATCGAGGACATCTTCGCCCTCTTCCCGGTCAAGGGCGAGGCGCTGATCACCACCAACCTCGACAACGACGACGGCCTGGCGGCGGACTTCGTGGCCCGGCTCCAGGCCGAGCGCCCGACGGGCCGCCGCACCGCCCTGTACCTGGCGAACGGTCTGGTCAAGAGCCCGGCCGGGCTGTTCTTCCACCACGACCGCGACAACGCGTTCGCGTCCATGCGGGAGACCTGGGACGACCCGGTGACGTGCTGGGCCGACTGGCACAACCGCCTGCACCGGCACGCCGAGGTGGTGTCGCTGGGCGGGCCGCCCGGCTGGCTCCAGGTCGTGCACGGCGGGAACGTGAGCAACCGCACACGCGGCCGGCTGGTCTCGCCCGCGCCCTACCGGCCGCTGTTCGGCGCGGCGCTGGACGACGTGCCCGAACCGGCGGGCGGCGTGCTGGCCCGCGACCGGTTCGTCGGGCGACCGCTGCGCTCGGCCCGCGACGGGGCGAGGTACCTGGCCAAGAACGCGGCGCTGCGGCTGCTCGGACCGGGTGGCTTCGAGAAGGCGAAGCAGGTGCTGGCCGCGCGCGGCCGCGTCCGGACCCCGAGGTGAGGCGGGGCACCGCGGCGGCGCTGACCTCCGGCTTCGCCCTGGCCCTGGCGCTGGCCGGGTGCGCCGCCGAGCCGGTGCGGCAGCCCGAACCGCCGGCCGCCGTGCCCCCGGGGCCGTCCGTCGACTACTACCGCAAGTGGGCCAACGGGCCGAACCCCGCCGGCGACCCGGCCGTGTTCCCGATCAACGTGTGGATGCAGGACCCGTCCGGCGTCGAGAACGGCGAGAAGCTCGGCCGCGCCTTCCCGAAGATCGGCATCGACTTCGGGATCGGGCTGTGGGAGGACGAGTGGTGGCACCTCCGGCAGGAGGGCCTGCACGAGACCGACTGGCGGGTGTACGTGGACGGCACCCGCGTGGACGACGTCCTGGCCGACACCGCGCACGCCCGCAACTACGTCGGCTACCTGATCGCGGACGAACCGGACATGACCAAGGTCTACGGCGACGTGTTCCACCCCGACATGCAGCCGTCGGCGATCGTGAAGGCCGCCGACGCGGTGCGCGCCCAGGACCCGACCCGGCCGACCTACCTCAACTTCAGCCCGTGGATGGGCACCCCGACCGGCGAGGTCGGCTACGGCTACATCGAGAAGTCCTACGAAGAGGACATGCGCACGTACTGCTCGGCCGCGGACATCGCGTCGGCCGACTACTACGGCTGGACGCACCCCGACCGCAACCACACCGTCGGCGCGTACAGCTACGGGCAGGTCATCGACACCATGCGCAAGTGGTGCGGCCCGGACAAGCCGCTGTACGGGTTCGTGGAGACCGGGCACCCGCACGACCGCGGCGAGATCATCCAACCCGACCAGCTCGAATCGGCCGTGTGGAACACCGTCCTGCACGGCGCGACCGGCATCAACTACTTCGCGCACAGCTTCTACACCGACGGCACCGGCGAGTACTCCAGCGTGCTGACGCGGCCGGAGATCACTGCCCGGGTCGCCGCCGTCAACGCGCGGCTGAAGTCGCTCGCCCCGGTGCTCAACGCGCCCAACCTGCCCGGCGTGACGGCCGGGAGCGACAACGGCATCCCGGTGGCCGTGCTGCACAAGCGGGTCGGCGACGAGCGGTGGGTGCTGGCCCAGACCGACGGCACCAAGGACGACCCGCGCAGCCGCGCCGCCCGCGTCACCCTGACCGTGCCGGCGTCGTCGGGCACCGCCACGGTGGTGGGCGAGGACCGGACCGTGCCGATCGTGGACGGGCGGATCGTGGACGACTTCGGGCCGTACGGGGTGCACGTGTACCGATTCTGACCCGCTAACGGCGCAGTGGTCCCCGCCGATTGGAGCACTGCGGGACCCCAACCCCTGGAGGTCGATAGTGCTGCTCGGACGATTTCGCAAGGCGCCGGCCACGTGCGGCGTGGTCGCGTTGGGAGCGGCGCTGCTGCTCGTGCCGCCCGGCACGGCGGCGGCGCAGGACCCGGTCCGCGTGCTCGGGTACGTCGCCAACAACGGCGGCGGGGTGTCGGTGCTGGACACCGCCACGAACGCGGTCACCACGACGCTCGTCGACTCGGCCGGCGACTCGCCGTACGGCGTCGGCGTCGCGTTCGACGGCACGCGCGGGTACGTCACGAACGTGCGCGACGACACGCTGACCGTCATCGACACGCCGACCAACACCGTGGACGCGGCGGTGCCGGTCGGCGACGGGCCGGCCGGTGTCGTGGTGTCGCCCTCCGGCGGGCACGTGTACGTGTCCAACTACGCGGCGGGCACCGTCTCCGTGGTGGACGCGGCCACGCTGACGACCACCGAGACGATCCCGGTCGGCGCGAACGCGGACGGCATCGCGATCACCCCGGACGGCACGCGGCTGTACGTGGCGCACGACGTCGTGGGTCCGGGCACGGTGTCCGTGGTGGACACCGCGACGAACACCGAGATCGCCGACATCCCGACCGGCAGCACCCCGACCGCGGTGGCGGTGACGCCGGACGGCGCGAAGCTCGTGGTGGTCAACAAGTTCTCCAACAACGTGGCCGTGGTGGACACCGGGTCCAACGCCGTGCTCGGCACGGTGCCGGTGAGCTTCATCCCGCACGGCGTGGCGATCTCGCCCGACGGCGCGCGGGCGTACGTGACCAACAGCGAGGCCCACAGCCTGTCCGTGGTGGACCTCGTCGCGTTGACGCCGGTGGCGCAGATCCCGGTCGGCAGCAGGCCGATCGGCGTCGCGCTCACCCCGGACGGCGCGAAGGCGTACGTGACGAACTACAACAGCGGCACGGTGTCCATCGTGGACACCGCGAGCCTGGCGGTCGTGGGCTCGGTGCCGGTGGGGGCGAACCCGGTGGGCCTCGCGATCCACGCCGTCCCGCCCGCGCCGACCAGGCTCGTGGCCGGGTACGGGCAGCTCCAGCTGCGCCTGCTCGGCTTCACCGCGCGGGGTCTGGACGCCACGCTCACCGAGTCGCACACGGGCCGGCCGGTGGCGGGCAAGGCGATCGCGTTCCGCACGATCAAGGGCCACCCGCTGTGCACCGCGACCACGAACGCCCAGGGCAAGGCGCAGTGCGACGCGAACGTGCCGCTGCTGGTGGGGCTCTCCACCCTGCTCCGGGGCTACACGGCGAGCTACGCGGGCGACACGACCCACGGCCGTGCCGCGGCGCACGGGGCGATCGGCCTGCTCTGACCGCGTGTAGCGAGCGGGGCTGAGGGGCACCTCCCGGGAGGACCGGAACCGACCTCCCGGGGGAGTGCCATGCGCTTCGACTCCGACAAGGACATCGACTTCGCCGAGGACGCCGATCCCGGCAGCTTCCCGACGGAGCGGTCGCGGCGTCGGGCCATCGGCCTCGACCGCTGGTCGGGCCGCCACCCGGTGCTGGTCACGCTGTTGACCGGCGCGAGCCTGGGCGTCCTGATGTGGTGGGCCCTGCTGGACGTGCGGCCGGAGAAGCTCGGCTCCCGCCTGGTGATCTACGTCGCGTTCGTGGTCGCCGCGACGGTGTTGGTCGCCCGGTTCGCGCTGAAGGCCAGGAAGCGGTACTACGGCCGCTGAGCGTTGAGCCGCCAGGCCACCACGACCGCCACCGCCAGCGACCCGATCGCCGCCCACACCGCGGCGCCGAACGCGGCGAACTGGAGCAGGAAGCCGAACGCCACGGACGACACCAGCCGCGCCAACGCCTGCCCGGTCTGCACCACCGCGAGCCCCGACGCGCGCAGCGACTCGGGCACGAGACCGCTCACCCGCGCGGACAGCACGCCGTCCGTGGCGGCGTAGAACAGGCCGTGCAGCAGCAGTGCCGCGCCGACGCCGAGGTAGCCGGTGCCGGGTGCGAGCAGCAGCACGTACACCGCCAACAACAGCACGTGCCCGCCGAGGAACACCGGCCACCGGCCGACCCGGTCCGCCAACCGCCCGACCGGCGCGGCGGCCACGAGGAACACCATTGCCGTGCCCAGCGGCAGCAGCGGCAGCAGGTGCAGCGGCGCGTCGGTCGCGTCCTGCACCAGGATGAACACGAACGCGTCCGAGAGCGTTGCGAGGCCGAGCACGGCCGCCGCGACCGCCAGCCGCCGGTAGCCCGCCTCCCGCAGCAGCGCGAGGCCCGCCCGCACCGACGGGCGCGGCCCGGCGAGCACCGGGCGCGGGTTCTCCCGCACGAACGCCACCAGCACGATCAGCCCCACCGCGGCGAAGCACGCGCTCACCACGAACACCGGACCCGCGACCGTGCCGATGCCGTACAGCAGCAGGAACGTCACCAGCGGCCCGAGGAGCGCGCCGACGGTGTCCATGCTGCGGTGCAACCCGAACGCCGCGCCGAGCCGGTCCGGCGGCGTGGCCAGCGAGATCAACGCGTCCCGCGGCGCGGTGCGCAGGCCCTTGCCCGCGCGGTCGGCCGCCATGGCCGCGCCGATGCCGAACGCCGACGCGCCCACGACCGGGAAGATGAGCTTCGTCACCGCCGACAGCCCGTAACCGACCGCGGCGATCGCCTTGTGCCGGTGCGTGCGGTCCGAGACGTGCCCGCCGACGAGCCGCAGCACGGCCGTCGCGCCCGTGTAGAGGCCGTCCAGGACGCCGAACTGGGCGTAGCCCATGTTGAGCGTGAACAGCAGGTAGACCGGCATGAACGCGGTGACCATCTCGGCGGAGACGTCGGTCAGCAGGCTCACCGCGCCGAGCGCGACCACCGTGCCCGGCACCTTGCCCCTGACCCGCTCGCTCGGCCGGACGGACGCTACGTACATGCCCCCGTTATCGGTCACGTGCGGTGACCGTTACCGGTGCGGGCCCCGTCGTAACGGGGACCACGCCGAACCCGATGACGCGGGTATGCCGGAACTCCCGCAGCCCCGCGTCCGCGTGGGCGCAGTCGACGTGTGGTCCGTCCGCGAGTCCGGTGTCGCCGATCACGTCGCCGCCGCGTGGCGGCGGGCCGAGGGCGGCGCGATCGTCACGGCCAACGTGGACATCGTGCGCGCCGCCACCCGTCGCCCCGAGCTGGCCGCGCTGATCGCCGAGTCGGAACTGGTCGTGGCCGACGGCATGCCGGTGGTGTGGGCGGGCCGGCTCGCGGGCGTGCCCGTGCCGGAACGGGTCACCGGGTCGTCGCTCGTGTTCACCCTGGCCGGGGCCGCCGCCCGCGAGGGCCGCTCGGTGTACCTGCTCGGCGGCGAGCCGGGCGTGCCGGAGAAGGCCGCCGAGGTGCTGGCCGGCCGGTACCCGGGGTTGCGGGTCGCGGGCACGGACTCGCCGCCGTTCGGCTTCGACGCCGATCCGGGGGCGACCGCCGCGACGGTGGCCAGGGTGGTGCGGGCCGAGCCGGACCTGGTGCTGGTCGGGCTCGGCTTCCCCAAGCAGGAACGCCTGATCCGGCTGCTGCGCGCGGAGCTGCCGCGGGCGTGGTTCCTGGGCTGCGGCGCGGGCATCCCGATGGCCGCGGGCGAGTTCAAGCGGGCCTCGGGCGTGGTGCAGAAGATGGGCGCGGAGTGGCTGCACCGCCTCGCCCTCGAACCGCGCCGCCTGGCCAAGCGCTACCTGCGCGACGACCTGCCCTTCGCCTTCCGCCTGCTGGGCGGCGCACTGCGCACCCGCCTCCGCCGCACCACCGCCGGGACCGCCGGCGACCAGACCACCGCCGGCGCCCGGATCGGGGAGTAGAAGTGCCGCTTGCCGTCGTCGTCGTGACCTACCAGAGCGCGGAGGTCGTCGAGGACTGCCTCAGGTCCGTGGACGCGGCCCTGGCGTCCATCCCGGACAGCCGGGTCGTGGTCGTGGACAACGCCTCCACCGACGACACGGTGGCGATCGTCGCCCGCGTCGCCCCGCACGCGCAGGTCGTGGCGCGGACCGCCAACGACGGGTTCGCGGCGGGCGTCAACGCCGGGTTCGCCGCCGCGCCCGACTGCGACGTGCTGGTGCTCAACCCCGACGTCCGGCTCGACCCGGACGCCGTCGCGCTGCTGCGCGCCGCGCTGTCCCTGCCCGGCACCGGCATCGCCGTGCCCCGGCTGACCGGTCCCGACGGCGCGCCGCAGCTGTCCTTGCGCCGCGCGCCGAACCCGTTGCGCGCGTTGGGGGAGGCGATCCTCGGCGGCCCGCGCGCGGGCCGGTCCGCCGCCCTCGGCGAGCTGGTGGTCGACCCGATCCGGTACGAGACGGCCGGGACGGCGGACTGGGCGACCGGCGCGGCCTGGCTGATCTCCCGCGAGGCGCGCGAGGCGACGGGCGTGCTGGAGGAGCGGTACTTCCTGTACTCGGAGGAGACCGAGTACATGCTGCGTGCGGGCCGGCGCGGGCACGCCGTGCGCTACGAGCCGCGCGCGCGGGCCGTGCACCTCGGCGGCGAGCAGTCGACGTCGCCGGTGCTGTGGTCGATGGCCACCACGAACCGGGTGCGGATGGTGCGCGAGCGCAACGGTCGGTTGGCGGCGTTCGCGATGTGGTGGGCCGTGCTGCTGAACGAGCTGCTGCGCCTGCCGCGCGGGGCCAAGCACCGCCGTGCCGTCGGCGACCTGCTGCGCTGGCGGCGGTGGCCGCAGCGCCCCGGCGCGGGCGCGGAGCCCGGCTGGGTGTGCTTCTCCGCGCAGGACTGGTGGTACCACAACCGGGCGCACTCGGACTTCCAGCTCATGCGGTCGATGGCCGCGCACCGCCGGGTGCTGGTGGTCAACAGCATCGGCATGCGGATGCCCACCCGGGGCAACAGCACGCACGTGTCCCGGCGGATCCTGCGCAAGCTGCGCAGCGTGGCCAAGTTCGTGCGCCGGCCGCTGCCGGACTTCTACGTGATGTCGCCGTTGCCGCTGCCGTTCTACGGCTCGCCGCTGCTGCGCAAGGTCAACGCCGTGCTCGTCCGGGTCCAGGTGCGCGCGGTCGCCCTGGCGCTGGGCCTGCGCACGCCGGTGATCATGGTCACCATCCCGACCGCGTGGGACGTCGTCGCGCCGATGCGCCGGCACCGCCTGGTGTTCAACCGCTCCGACCGGCACTCCGACTTCCCCGAGGCCGACCGCGCGTCCATCGAGGCGCTGGAGAACCAGCTCCTGGACCACGCCGACCACGTGGTGTACGTCAGCCACGCGTTGATGGAGGAGGAGCGGGCGCGCACCGGTTCCCGCGCCTACTTCCTCGACCACGGCGTGGACGTCGACCACTTCACCGCGCGGCCGCAGCACGAGTGGCCGGACGACGTCCGCGCCGTCCCCGGCCCCCGGATCGGCTTCTTCGGCGCGCTGGACGACTTCGTGGTCGACTTCGACCTGCTGGAACGCGTCGCCGCCGAGCTGCCGGACGCGTCCCTGGTGCTGATCGGCGACGCGACGCACCCCATGGAGCGCTTCGACAAGTACCCCAACGTGCACTGGCTGGGCTTCCGCCCGTACGACCTGATCCCGGCCTACGGCTCGGCGTTCGACGTGGCGATCATGCCGTGGCAGGACAACGACTGGATCAAGCGGTCCAACCCGATCAAGCTGAAGGAGTACCTGGCGCTGGGCCTTCCGGTCGTCAGCACGGACTTCGCCGAGCTGGCCCACTACACCGACCGCGTCCGCGCCGCCCGCTCGCACGCCGAGTTCGTCGACGCCCTGCGCCGGACCCTGTCCGACGGCCCCCTGCTCCCGCCCCGGGCGCTGCGCACCTCCGTCCAACCCCACTCCTGGCAATCCCGCACCCGAACCCTCCTCACCCTCACCACCACGTGAGCCCACCCGCCAAACCCGCGTGTCCAACCTCCAGAACGCGTGTGTCCTACGCCCAGAACCCGCGTGTCCTACGCCCAGAACCCGCGTGTCCTACGCCCAGAACCCGCGTGTCCTACGCTCAGAACCCGCGTGTCCTACGTTCAGAACCCGCGTGTCCTACGTTCAGGACGCGTGAGTCGTACGTTCAGGACGCGTGAGTCGTACGTTCAGGACGCGTGAGTCGTACGTTCAGGACGCGTGAGTCGTACGTCCGGGACCTCTGAGTTCAACGCTCAGGACGCCCGACCCGGTCCCGAGACACCCTCGACTGCACGACCCCGCCCGAGGTTGCGCGGTTGTGGCCTGCGCCGCGAACCCCGCCGTCCGGGCCGACCGGGGCGGCCGGCCCCTCTAGTGTGGGTGTCGTGCAGCCACTGCCCCCGAACGCCCCGTCGCGGATCGGCGACTACACGCTGCTCGCCGCCCTCGGCCGCGGCGCGATGGGGTCGGTCTACCTGGCGCGGTCACGCGGCGGGCGGCCGATCGCGGTCAAGGTCGCGCGGGCCGAGCTGGCCGACAACCCGCAGTTCCGCGAGCGCTTCCGCCGCGAGGTCGAGATGGCACGCGCGGTCGGCGGCTTCTGGACCGCCACCGTCGTGGACGCCGACCCGGACGCCGACCGGCCGTGGATGGCCACCGAGTACATCCCCGGCCCGAGCCTCCAGCAGGCCGTCCAGGACCACGGGCCGCTGCCCGAACGCGCCGTGCGCCGCCTCGCCGGCGGCCTGGCCGAGGCCCTGGTCGCGATCCACGGCGCGGGACTGGTCCACCGCGACCTCAAGCCGTCGAACGTCCTGCTGGCCGACGACGGCCCGCGCGTGATCGACTTCGGCATCGCCCGCGCCCTGGAGCACTCCGCGCTCACCGAGGCCGGCATCGTGTTCGGCACCCCCGGCTACCTCTCGCCCGAGCAGGTCGTCGGCCGGCGGATCACCGCCCAGAGCGACGTGTTCGCGCTCGGCTCGGTGCTGGTCTACGCCGCGACCGGCGGCGGGCCGTTCGGCGAGGGCGCCACGTCCGCGCTGGTCTACCGCGTGGTCCACCAGGAGCCCGACCTGTCCCGCGTGCCGCCGGGCCTGGTGCCGCTGATCGTGCCGTGCCTGGTCCGCGAACCGGAGCACCGCCCCACGCCCGCGCGCCTGCTGGAGGTGATCGGCCCGCCGTCGGCCGAACCGTCCTGGCTGCCGCCGCGCGTGCGGACCATGGTCGAGCAACGGCACACCGAGCTGAGCAAGCTGCCCGCCAAGCCGCCGACCCGCGTGCTGGTGGACGACCCGCCGCCCAAGCCGCCGACCCTCGTCGCCCCCGCGGCGACGAACCTCCCGGCGGTCGCGCGCCACCCGGTCCCGGCCGAACCCGACCGCAAGGACGTCCGCCCCACCGGCGTCCGCTTCAAGACCTCCCGCGCGGTCGGCCTGAGCTGGGCCGGCGCGAACGTGGTGGCCGCCCTCGTCACCGCCTCCGTCGCGGACTCGGCGTCGGGCGCGCCGGGCGCGGTGCGGCTGGCCGCGTTCGTCGCGTTCCTGGCGTTCGCGCTGGCCGGCGTCCGGCTCCTGATCGGCGTCGCCCGCTCGCCGCTCACCCTCGACGTCGGCCCCGACGGCATCACGCTGTCCAACGGCGCCCGCTCGCACCGCCTCCCGTGGTACGCCATCGCCCGCGTCAAGGTCGAGGCCCACCACGCCCGCCCGTGGCTCGTGGTCTGGCTGGTGCCCGCCGCCAAGACCCCGGACACCCTGGGCCGCGGCAGCTTCACCCGGCACCAGGGCGGCCTGCGGGTCTACCCGATCTCGCACGAGCGCTACCGCAAGCGCCGCGACCGGGACGTGGTCGAGCTGCGCTCCGCCCTGGCCTGGTACGGCTCCGCCGCCTACGACCCCCGCTAGGGCGACCGCCACCGGCCCCCGAGGCGCGCGCGAAGGTCAGCGACCGCTGAACGTCGCCTTGCCCGGTCCGTCGGTCAGGAACGACCGCACCGCGCCGCGCAGGTCCTCGGTGTCGAACAGCTCGGCCGCGATCGCCGCGACGTGCTCGTTCGCCTCCGCCACGCCGCCGCTCTCGAAGTGCGCCAGCACCCGCTTGGTGGCCGCGTGCGCCACCGTGGGCCCGGCCGCGAGCGCCAGCGTGAACTCCAGCGCCGCGTCGTCGAACCCCTCGTCGGGCAGCACCCGGTTCACCACGCCCCACCGCTCCAGCGTGGCCGCGTCGTAGCGCTCGCCGGTCATCACCAGCTCCTTGGCCCGCCCCACGCCCGCCCGCGCGGCCAGCCGCTGCGTGCCGCCCATGGTCGGGGTCAGCCCGATGACCTTCTCCACCAGCCCGAACCTGGCCCGCTGCGCGGCCAGGACCACGTCGCACGCCAACGCGACCTCGAACGCCCAGGTCAGGCACAGCCCGTGGGCCGCGAACACGGTCGGGAACGGCAGCGCGGCCACCCGCTCCGGCAGGTCCAGCATCCGGTCGAACAGGGCCTTGGCCTGCGCGGGCGTCTTCCGCGCGGCGAACAGCGCCACGTCGACGCCGCCGCTGACGACCTTGCCCTCGAAGCGGATCAGCAACGCCCGCGCGGGCCGCTCCTCCAGGTCCTCGACCGCCGCCTCCAGCAGGTCCTGCAACTCGCCGGTGTAGAGGTTCAGCGGGGGCGCGGCGACCGTGAGCACGGCCAGCCCTGCCGCGTCCCGCTCGAGGCGGAGGAGTTGCGCTGCCACGGGCGTGCACCCTACACGCGTCCGGAATGCCGAAAAGCACGTGCCCGAATGGACCAGCGCGGGTGAAAATCTGCCACTGTGTTCGTGGACCGTTCAGCCCGAACCCCTTGACCGCCGCGCCGGGCGGTCCCGGGCGGAGCGTGCCGACCGACCCGGCCCTGTTCGCGGGGGTCGTGGCGGCCGTCGTCTCATTTGGAGGCGGCGGCCATTCGCCGCGCCACCCGTACTGACCTGGTCGAAGCGCGGGCGTCGGGCGGCCGACCCGGCTACCGTGAGGTGTTCGCGCCCGCCGACGACCGCTGTGCGGAGCACTGCTCCGAAAAGCGGCTATGAGGGCCATCGGGTTCCCATATCCCTGTTGTGATGTGTCTCACTTGACAGTTAATAAACGCCCCAGTTGAGTATGTGGCGAAAGTCGGCCGCGGAATGAAATGGGGATCAGTCCAGTGGCTTTCGCCGTTGAGTTGACATTTCGTGATGCGCGCCAGGTGCGGAGATCCATTCATCTCGCGCACCGGGAATATTGGCGTCCGCTCGCCGAGCAGGGTGTGCTCGTCGGAACCGGCCCGTGGGCCGACGGTTCCGGCGTGCTGCTGATCGTGCAGGTGCCCGACGACGCCGCGGCCCGGGACCTGGTGCGCGGTGACCCGTACGTGCGATCGCAGTCGATCGCCGAGGTTCGCATACGCCAGTGGCACGTGCTGCTGGGTGTGCCGGAAGGTGAGCGCGTGCCGGGCATGGTCCGGCCGCGCGACGGGCAGAGCGCCGAGGCGCGCTCGCGCGAGCCGCTGACGCCGCACGAGCACCGGATCGCCCTGATGATGTTGGAGGGGATGACGAACCGCCAGATCGCCGAGCACTTCTCGGTGTCGACCCGGGCCGTCGAACTCCACATCACCCGCATCTACCGCAAGCTCGACATCGGCCGGCGGGCGCAGCTCGCCGCGGCGATGCCGTGGGGCCAGCGCTCGTACCTGTAGCGGACGTACCGGTCTGACGCGACGCCGCGAGGAACGGCGGGACACCCCCGCCACCCTCGCGGCGTTCCCGTGCTCAGACCACCAGGTCGGCCCTCGACGCCACGCCGAGCTTGCGCAACGCCCGCGCCACGTGCTGCTCCACCGTGCGTGGCGACAGGAACAGCACCTCGGCGATCTCGCGGTTCGTCCGGCCCTGCGCGACCAGCCGCGCCACGTCCCGCTCGCGCGGCGACAACGCGTTGCCGTAGCCGCGCCGACCGCGCCGTGACGGCGTCGCCACGCCCGCGCCGCGCACCGCGTGCCGGCACCGCGCCGCGTCCCGGCTCGCGCCCAGCGCGTCGAACCGCGCCGCCACCTCGCCCAGCGCGGCTGCCGCGGTCCCGTCACCGCGCTCCAGCGCCAGCACCGCGATCCGCTCCGACAGCCGCGCCGAGTAGTACCGCAACCCCAGCCCGTCGGCCGCCCGGCGCGCGTCCTCCAGCAGCGCCGCCGCGTCGTCCCGACCTTCGTGCAGCGCGAGCGAGGCCCGGCACGTCTTCAGCGCCACGTGCGCGAGCGGCGCGTCCCGGTCGGCCAGCCCGGCGTCGAACTCCGCCACCAGCCGGACCGCGTCCGCCACCCGCCCGGCCGCGCAGAACGCGTCCACCGCCGCCGGGGCCAGCTCGCCCAGCCACGCCCACACGCCCTTGCGCCGGGCGAGGTCCAGCCCGCGGTCCGCCTCGGCGCACGCCCGCGCCGGGTCGCCGCGTTCCAGCCACAGCCGCGCCGACGCGGCGAACCCGCCCAGTGCCACCGGCGTGATCGCGTTCTCCACCGACCGCACCCCGCACGCACCCAGGTGCCGCTCGGCCGCGGCCCAGTCGCCCCGCGCCACCGCCAGGCACCCCAGCACCAGGTCGATCTCCCCGGCGACGGGCAGCATCTCGCGGTACTCCTCCAGCAGCCGCGCGCCCCGGTCGGCGAGCGTCGCCCAGTCCCCGCGGTACCAGTCGAGGTGGATGCGGGTGGACTGGCCGGTGCCCTCGGTGAACGGCACGCCCGCGCCGACCGTGAGGCGCAGGCCCCGGTCGAGGAAGTCGCGGGCCAGGTCGAAGTGCCCGACCAGGGCGAACGCGTCGGCCAGGTTGCAGTGCGCCCGCGCCAGGTGCCGCCGCACGGTCACGTCCGCCGCCGTGTCGGGCAGCCGGTCCAGCTCCGCCATCACGGTGTGGTCGCCGATCGACATCCGCGAGCCGAGCTGGTTGGCCAGCAGCGCGTACCGCGTCTCCTCGTCCGCGCACGAGCCGATGAACGCCTCCACCTCGCGCAGCCACCGCAGGTGCTCGGCCAGCGGCGTGCCGCCGAAGTACGGCTGGGCCAGCACGGCCCGCGCCCGCATCGCCAGGTCCGGGCGGTCGGCCAGCTCGCCGATGGCGCGCTCGACGACCTCCCGGGCGTGCTGCGGGCCGTCGAACTGCCGGATCAGCAGGAACCCGAGGTTGAGCCGCACCTCGCCGCGCGCGGCGGTGGACAGCCGCCGGTCGTCGAGCAGGCGTTCCAGCGTGGCACGGGGGTCGCGCTGGTCCAGCCCGCCGCGGGCGACCTGCCCGAGCTTCACCGCGAGCCGGTCCACGTCGGCGGGCGTGAGCGACGCCTCGTCCAGCAGCCGCCGGTAGAGGTGGGTGGCGGTGGCCGGGTCGCCGACCTCCAAGGCCCGGTCGGCGGCGGCCTCGCCGTGCCGCAGCCAGTCCGCCGCCAGCCCGGCGCGCCGGCTGTGCTCGGCCAACTGCCGGTGCGGGCGCGGGGAGGCGTGTTCGAGGGCGTGCAGGGCGCGCAGGTGCAGGCGTTGCCGTTCGGGACCGGTGAGCGTGTCGTAGACGGCCTGCTGGGCGAGCGAGTGCCGGAAGCCGTAGCGCACGTCGGCGGTCTCGTGCAGCACGCCGCTGTGCAGGGCGTGGGTGAGCGCGGCCCGGGCCCGGTCCGGGGCGACGGCCCCCACGTCCGCGAGGAGCCGTTCGGTGGCGGGCACGCCGAGCACGGCGGCGGCCTGGGCGATGCGCCGGCCCGTGGCGGGCAGCCGGGCCAGGCGTTCGGCCATCGCGTCGCGCAGCAGCGCGGGCACGCCGACCGCGTCCAGCAGCCGCCAGTCCGGGGCGCGCACGGCCCGCAGCACCTCCTCGACCACGAACGGGATGCCGGCCGTGCGCTCGTGCAGGCGGGCGGCGAACCCGGCGGGCACCGCCTCCACGCCGAGGATCGCGGCGGTGAGGTCGTGCACCTGGTGCACGTCCAGCGGGCCCAGCTCGACCAGCGCCGACGCCACCCCGGCGGGCGGCCGGTACGCGCTGCCCAGCGGCATCCCGCCGGGCGCGTCCTCACGGCGGTAGGTGACCAGGGTGGTCAGGTTCGGCGGCGGGTCGGCCATCAGGAAGCGCAGCAGGTGGCGGCACCCGTCGTCGGCCCAGTGCAGGTCCTCGACCACCAGCAGCACCGGGCCGAGGGCGGACAGCAGCTCGCGCACCGCGCGGAACAGGTGGTGCCGTTCGTGGCGCGGGTCGTCCGGGCGCTCGGGCGGCTCGGGCAGGCGCCCGGCGAGTTCGGGCAGCAACGGTCGCAACACACCGGTCACAGGGCTCAGTGACGCCCGACCGAGGTAATCGCCCACGTTCCGCAACGCGTCGAGCACCGCGCCGTACGGGAACGGCTCGCGCAGCGGCTGGCAGAACCCGGTGAGCACGCGCAGCGGCCGCAGCTCCGCCCGGCCGAGCAGCTCGCGCACCAACCGGCTCTTGCCCACCCCGGCCTCGCCCGCCACGAGCACCACCGACGGCTGCGCGGCCACCGCGTCCAGCACCGCGGCCAGCTCGTCGCCCCGACCCACCAGGACGGGGGAGCTGGTTCGCGGTGGCGTCATGCGCTCTCCAGGCGGTTCCGGTTGCGGGCGGGGGTCTCGACCGGCCCCAGTATTAGAACCCGAATCGTTCGGCGGGGGCACCCCGCCGGCCGTCGGTCCACCCCGGGTCGCATCGGCCGTGAATGTTGATCTGAACGGGTGGCAATCGCCGGCGGCGCGGAGCGGAAGTGCGACCGAAATGCTCACCGACCGTGCGGTATGTCACATGATTAGGCGATCCGGGTGATGCCTGTCAATACTCCTTACCCGTCGGTAACCTGAGCGCGGTGGGAGTCCCGTTGGTGCGCAACTTCGTCGTCGGATCGGCCGTGCTCGCCCTGCTGGCCGCGACCGCGTGCGGGGCCGCGGAGGAGACGCCGGTCAAGACCGGGCCCGGCGTCACCGACGACACCATCTCCCTGGGCGTGCTCACGGACATGACCGGACCGTTCTCGGCCACGTCGCTCGTCCGGATCAAGGGCTACGAGCTGTTCCTGGGCGAGCTGAACGAGCGCGGCGGCATCTGCGGGCGCAAGGTCGAGCTGAAGCAGGCCGACCACGGGTACGACGTGAACCGGGCGCTGGACGCGTACTTCGAGCTGGAGCCGCAGGTGCTCGGGTTCATGGACGTCACCGGCGCGCCGATGACCGAGGCCATCGAGCCGGACCTGATGCAGACCCGCGCCGTCGCCGCGCCCGCGTCGTGGTCGGCGAGCCTGCTCGGCAACCCGCACATGATGATCGTCGGCACCACGTACGACCTCGACGTGATCAACGGCCTGGACCACCTGAAGCGGTCCGGGCTGATCCGCGAGGGCGACACGATCGGGCACGTCCACGTCGACAGCGACTACGGCCGCAACGCCCTGGAGGGCAGCGCGTTCGCCGCCGGGCAGTGGGGCATGGACCTCGTCGCGAAGGCCGTGCCGGAGACGGCGGACGTGGCCGCGCAGGTGGGCGAGCTGCGCGCGGCGGGGGCGAAGGCGGTGTTCCTCAGCACGTCGCCGCAGCAGACCGCGACGGCCGTCGTCACCGCCGAGCGGCTGGGCTGGGACGTGCCGTTCCTGGTCAACGCGGTGGGTTACGACCCGTTGATCCTCAAGTCGCCCGCGGCGGCGGCCGCGGTGGCCCGGCTGCGGGTCGTATCGCCGATCGCGCCGTTCGCCACGGACCAGCCGGGGCCGCGGGCGGTGGCCGAGGCGTTCACGCGCGAGTTCCCGGACGTGGAGCCGACCGGGTCGGTGGACCACGGGTACGTGATCGGCGTGGCGTTCGCGGCGGTGCTGGAGAAGGCGTGCGCGGAGCGTGACCTGACGCGTGACGGCGTGCTGCGGGCGTTCCAGGACACGAACCAGGTGGACACCCGGGGCCTGACCGGGCAGCTGCGGTTCTCGCTCGTGGGCAGGCCGTCCGCGACCAAGTCCTTCATCGCGACGCCGGACCCGGCGACGGCGGGCGGGTTGGCGGTCGTCGCGGACCTGTTCGAGTCCGACCTGGTCAAGCTCAAGGGCACGCGCGCCAAGTAGCCCCGGCGGGGAGTTTCCGCCGGCGTGCGCGGGGAATCCGAGGCGCATGATCGAGGTGCGCTGGGCGGTGCCCACGTCGGTGGAGCGGGTGTTCGCGGTGCTGGCCGACGGCTGGTCGTACGCGGGCTGGGTGGTCGGCGCGGCGCACATCCGCGAGGTCGACGCGGGCTGGCCGGGCACCGGCACCCGCATCCACCACAGCGTGGGCGCGTGGCCGTTGGCGGTGAAGGACGTGACCACGGTGCTGGACGTGGACCCGCCCCGGATGCTGGAGCTGGAAGCGCGCCTGTGGCCGTTCGGGGCCGCGCGCATCCGGTTCGAGCTGGCCCCCACCCCGACGGGCTGCGAGGTCACCATGCTGGAGGAGGCCGTCAAGGGCCCGCTCTCCCTGCTCCCCGAACCGGCCCAGTCCGTCTACCTGATCCCCCGCAACCGCGAAACCCTGCGCCGCCTGGCCGACCAAGCCGCCCGCAACCCCAACCCCTGACCCCGCGTGTCCTACCTCTGGAACGCGCGTGTCCTACGTTGGGAACGCGCGTGTCCTACGTTGGGAACACGTGTGTTGAACGCTCAGAACACGCCGCCTGCCCTGAACGCTCAACTCGGCTGTTCTGAACGTAGGACACGCGCGTTCTGAACGTAGGACACGCGCGTTCTGGACGTAGGACACGCGGGTTAGTAGAGGGAGCGGTGCAGGGTGTGGAGGAGGAGGCGGTAGGCGTCGCCGGTCAGGGCGTTGCGGGACAGGGCGGCACGGGCGGCGTTCGCGCCGGCCGCGCCGTGCACGCCGCCGCCGGGGTGGGCCGAACCGGACGTCAGGTACAGGCGGTCGACCGGCGTGTCCGCACGCCCCAGACCCGGCACGGGCCGGAACACCAACTGCTGGTGGATCGCCGCCGTGCCCGAGTTGATCGACCCGCCGACCAGGCTGGGGTTGCGCGCCTCCAGCTCACCCGGCCCCTGCACGAACCGCCCCCGGATCAGCGACCGGAACCCCGGCGCGTGCCGCTCCACCAACGCCTCCACCTCGTCCGCACGCCGTTGCAACCGGTCCTCCGGCCACCGCTCACCCCGCGGCACGTGCGTGTACGCCCACGCCGTCTCCGTCCCCGCCGGCGACCGCGTCGGGTCGGCCGTCGTCATCTGCCCCATGATCACGAACGGCGTCCCCGGCACCCGACCGCACGCGATCTCCGTGCTGGTCATCGCCAACCCGTTGAAGTCGCCTCCCAAGTGGACGGTCCCCGCCGACCGCGCCCCCTCCGCCGTCCACGGCACGGGCCCGTCCAACGCCCAGTCCACCTTGACCGTCGCGTCGTCCCACTCGAACGCGTCCAGGTCGGACACCAACCGCGCCGGCAGGTGCTCCGCCCCCACCAACCCCAGGTACAACGCCGGCGCCGGCACGTCCGCCAGCACCGCCTTCCGCGCCCGCACGTACCCGCCTTCCGCGTCACGCACCCCGAGCGCGCGCCCACCGGCCACCACCACCCGCTCGACCGGCCGCCCGCACTCCACGACCCCGCCGAGCCGCCGCACCAACGCCCGCGTCAACGCGCCCGCACCGCCCTCCGGCACCGGGTACCCGACGTCCTGCCCCAGCATCGACAGCAGCCACCCGAACGCCGCACCGCCCGCCTGGTCCGGCCCGAGGTCGGTGTGCATCGCGTTGCCCGCCATCAGCAGCGACGCGCCCTCGCCGGCGAACCGCTCGTTCCCGAACGCCCGCACCGACTGCACGAACGACCGCGCGAACCGCAACGCCTCGCCCGGCCCCAACGCGCCCAGCAACCCCGCACCGGCCCGCACCGGCGGGAACGGCCGCATCAACGCCTCCACCAACGACGACCGCACCCGCAGCCACCGCGCGAACTCCGCCCGCCACGCGTCGCCGTCGCCCGCCCCGAACGCCTCCACCGACGCGGCGGTCCGGTCCACGTCCTGCGACAGCACCACGGCCCGGTCGTCCGGCAGCACGTGCGCCAGCACCTCCGGGGCCCGCCGCCACCGCAACCCGTGCCGCTCCAGCCCCAGCCCGGCGATCACCGGCGACGCCGCCCCCAGCGGGTAGAACGCGCTGAACAGGTCGTGCCGGAACCCCGGCTCGGTCAGCTCCGCCGTCCGCACCGCGCCGCCGGGCTCGTCGGCCGCCTCCAGCACCAGCACGTCCCACCCGGCGTCGGCCAGCAGGTTTGCCGCCACCAGCCCGTTCGGGCCGGACCCGATGACCACGGCGTCCACGACATCGCTCACCGCACGTCTCCCTGACTCTGGTGCGCCGGCCGCCCGAGACGGGGCCACCGCACGGCGCCGCGCGGTGCGAGCGGCCCCCACGTCCCGCGTCCCTCGGCGACCGCCGCCACGAACTCCGACAACGCCGCCGCGGGCGGGTGCCGCGGCTCCCACCCCAACGCCCGGACCCGGGTGCAGTCCACCAGGGGCGCGCGGGCGGCCAGCCGCAGCCAGCCGGGGTGCGCCGGCTGCACGCCCACCCGCCACGTCGGCCACGCCAGCGCCAGGAGCACCGCGAACGGCACCGGCACCAGGAACCCGCCGAACACCGACGCCAGCTCGCGCGCGCCCAGCGGCGGGTCGGCGGCGACGTTGAACGGACCCGTCGCCCGGTGGGCGAGGATCACCCGGATCGCCCGCGCCACGTCCTCCGCGTGCACGACCTGCGCCGTCAACCCCGGCCACAGCGGCACCGGCAGCCACGGCCGCCCCAGCAGCCGTCCGGGCAGGAACGGCCCGAGCACCCACCGGTCGACCTCGGCCCCCGCGTCGGGCTGCACGACCGCGCAGGGCCGCACCACCGCCACGCCGTCCCGCCCGATCAGCAGCCGCTCCAGCTCGGCCTTCTGCCTGCTGTACGCGCTGCCCGGCACCCCGCCGCACGGCCAGCCCTCGTCCACCGGGCCGGACGTGGGCGTGTAGGCCGCCACCGAGGACGCCACCACCACGTGCGGCACCCCGGCACGCCCGGCCGCGCGCAGCACGTGCGTGCTCCCCGTGATGTTGGTCCGCCGCATGTCGGGCTCACCCGGCGTGGGCTGGATCGCCCACGCCAGGTGCACCACCGCGTCCGCACCCTCGAACGCCCGCGCCAGCACCACCTCGGCGGCCGGCGCGCCCAGGTCGCAACTCACCCAGTCAGGTGAAGCGGCCGGGATGCGCCGCGCGATGCCGACCACCGTGTCGCCCGCGTCCGCGAGCACCCGGCGCAGGGCCGTCCCCACGCTGCCGCTGGCACCCGTGACGACGACCCTCATGGCCAGGCGGGTACCCCTATCGGCCGCCGCCAAGCCCCGCGCGCCGCAGCGCCTCGGCCATCGCCCCGTTCGCCGGCGGCCGCTCCTGCTGGCGGGGCCGACCGCCGCCGCCACCGCGCTGCCCGCCGCGCTGACCGCGCTGGCCGTCGCGCTGCTGCTCGCGCGGCGGCTTGCGGCCCGGCTCGTCCTCCAGCCGCAGCGTCAACCCGATCCGCTTGCGCGGGATGTCGACCTCCAGCACCTTCACCCGGACCACGTCGCCGGACTTCACCACGTCCCGCGGGTCCTTCACGTAGGTGTTGGACAGCGCCGAGATGTGCACGAGCCCGTCCTGGTGCACGCCGATGTCCACGAACGCGCCGAACGCGGCCACGTTCGTCACCACGCCCTCCAGCACCATGCCGGGCTTGAGGTCGGCGATCTTCTCCACCCCGTCGGCGAACGTGGCGGTCTTGAACGCGGGCCGCGGGTCGCGCCCCGGCTTCTCCAGCTCCCGCAGGATGTCGGTGACGGTCGGCAGGCCGAACGTGTCGTCCACGAAGTCCTGCGGTCGCAGCGACTTCAGCACCGCGGTGTTGCCGATCAGCTGCTCCGCGCCCGCGCGCTCCTGCATCCGCCGCACCACCGGGTACGCCTCGGGGTGCACGGCGGAGGCGTCGAGCGGGTCGTCGCCGTTGGGGATGCGCAGGAAGCCCGCGCACTGCTCGAACGCCTTCGGGCCGAGCCGCGGCACGTCCTTCAACGCCCGCCGCGAGCGGAACGGCCCGTTGGTGTCGCGGTGCTGCACGATGTTCTCCGCCAGCCCGGCGGTGATGCCGGAGACCCGCGTCAGCAGCGGCACCGACGCCGTGTTCAGGTCGACGCCGACCGCGTTCACGCAGTCCTCGACCACCGCGTCCAGCGAGCGGGACAGCTTCGCCTCGGACAGGTCGTGCTGGTACTGGCCCACGCCGATCGACTTCGGGTCGATCTTCACCAGCTCGGCCAGCGGGTCCTGCAACCGGCGGGCGATGGACACCGCGCCGCGCAGCGACACGTCCAGCCCCGGCAGCTCGGCCGAGGCGAACGCCGACGCCGAGTACACCGACGCGCCCGCCTCCGACACCACGACCTTGGTCAGCTTCAGGTCCGGGTGGCGCTTGACCAGGTCGGCGGCCAGCTTGTCGGTCTCCCGCGACGCGGTGCCGTTGCCGATCGCGATCAGCTCGACCCGGTGCTGCCGCGCCAGCGCGGCGAGCTTGGCCAGCGCCTCGTCCCACCGGTTCGCCGGCACGTGCGGGTAGACGGTGTCCGTGGCGACGACTTTGCCCGTCGCGTCGACCACGGCCACCTTCACCCCGGTGCGGAAGCCGGGGTCCAGGCCCATCGTGGCGCGCGTGCCGGCGGGCGCGGCCAGCAGCAGGTCGCGCAGGTTCGACGCGAACACCTTCACGGCCTCGTCCTCGGCGAACGCCCGCAGCCGCGACCGCAGGTCGATGCCCAGGTGCACGAGGATGCGGGTCCGCCACGCCCAGCGCACGGTGTCGCCCAGCCACCGGTCGGCGGGCCGGCCGCGGTCGTCCACCCCGAACCGGGACGCGATGCGCGCCTCGTAGCCGGTGGGCTCGTCCTCGTCGGCCGGGTCGAACTGGAGGTCGAGCACCTCCTCCTTCTCGCCGCGCAGCAACGCGAGGATGCGGTGCGAGGGCAGCTTGGTGAACGGCTCGGAGAAGTCGAAGTAGTCGGCGAACTTCGCGCCGTCCTCCTCCTTGCCCTCCCGCACCTTGGACACCAGCCGGCCCTGGCCCCACATGCGTTCCCGCAGCTCGCCGATGAGGTCGCCGTCCTCGCCGAACCGCTCGACCAGGATCGCCCGCGCGCCCTGCAACGCGGCGGCGACGTCGGCGACCTCCTCGGTCACGTACGCCTTGGCCGCCTCCTGCGGGTCCTGCCCGGGGTCGGCCAGCAGGCCGTCGGCGAGCGGTTCGAGGCCCTGCTCGCGGGCGATCTGCGCCTTGGTGCGCCGCTTCGGCTTGTAGGGCAGGTAGAGGTCCTCCAGCCGGGCCTTGGAGTCGGCGGCCAGGATCGACGCCTCCAGCGCCTCGTCCAGCTTGCCCTGCGACCGGATGGACTCGAGCACAGCCGCCCGACGGTCCTCCAGCTCGCGCAGGTAGCCGAGCCGCTCCTCCAGCGTGCGCAGCTGGGCGTCGTCGAGCGCGCCGGTCGCTTCCTTGCGGTACCGGGCGATGAAGGGGACGGTGGAACCGCCGTCGAGCAGGTCGACCGCGGCGCTGACCTGGCCGGCCCGCACCCCCAGCTCGTCGGCGATCCTCTGGTGAATGGCTGTGCTCACAGCGAGCCATTGTGCCCTGCCCGCCGGTCCACGTTCGGGCACCCCGACCCCTCCCCGCGTCGCGTCGCGGCCGTTACGGCATCGCCTTGGTGAGCACCGCGACGTCCGACTCGTCGTCGGGCAGGTACATCGCCCGGACCACCATCCCCGGCTGGACCTGCGGGATCGACACGGGCGGGAGCTTCTTGTCCTGCGTGACGTCGAACGTGGTCCCGTCCGGCCGGCTCACCCGCAGCGTGAGCCGCAGCGCCGTGCGGCCGTCCGGCAGCTGCCCGGTCGGCGTCATGTCGAGCACGACCGCGCGGGTGTCGACGCCCTCCTCGGTGATCCGGAGCTGGTGCGGTGTCAGGTACCCCTTGGCCACGTGCACGCGGTCGAGGGCGGCCTGCAGCTCGTGCGGCGGGGCGTCGGTCGCGAGCACGGCGCGCCCGTCGGGCAGGTGGCGCACCGGCAGGATCGCCCCCGGCCGCACCAGCGCCAGGTCGGTGAGGTCCACGACCTGGCGCGCGGTGGCCGGGAACGTGCGGCCGTCCGCGGTGTCCACCTCCAGCCGGATGTCGAGCTGCGGCTGGTCGTTCACGGAGAGGCCGGTCCGCGCGACCCCGACGACGGTGCCCATGCCGATCGGCGCGCCCCGGAACTCCTTGGGGACGCCGCCGGTCAGGGCCGCGAGGCCGCCGCCCGGCAGCCGGCCCGCCGAGAACAGGGTCGGCACGACGAACAGCAGGATGGCCGGGCCGACCAGCAGGCCGTTCAGCCAGGCGAACGCGTCGTCGCCCGCCAGCCCGCCCGCGACCCACGCGGCGGTGAGGGCGAGCCCGGCGGCCAGGACGAGCCAGTTGACGATCTTCATGTGAGGTCCTTCCAGCGTGTCGGACGGGGGTCAGCGGGGTGCGCTGAAGAAGCCGGCGAGGCCGACGTCCAGGGGCACCACCCGGCCGTCGCCGCGGGCCGCGGCGAGCACTTCGCCCGCCGCGATCGCCGCGACGCCGTCCGGGCCGACGAGGGCGCGCTCCACCCGGGCGTCGACCGCCAACGTGGCGGTGACCTGCCCGGTGGCCAGGGAGACCAGGCTGAGCGCGAGGCCGGTGTCGTTCACCGAGCGCTGGTGCTCGACCAGCACGTGCCCGGTGGCGGCGGGGACCGCGGTCACGCCGTCCACCACCAGCCGGGCGTCGTGGAAGACGGTCGCGCCGACCGGGAGGTCCCGGCCGTCGGCCGTGACGCGGACCAGCACGCTCCCCGGCGCGCCGCCCGGCGCCCGGCGCAGCGCGACCCGCTCGGCCCCGGTGCCGAGGACGGCCTCGACACCGGTCGCGCTGGTCGGCGCGCCGGGACCGCGCTCGACGGACAGGCGTCCCGCCCAGGCCGCGGCCGTCGGCGCGTCGACCGGCACGGCCACCGCCTCGTCCAGCCCGATCGCCACCACCCCTCCGGTGGCGTTCATGGCCATGACGCGGCGGTGGTCCGAGTCGTAGGCGTAGGCCGTGCGCACCGCGGCGTACGCGTCGCCCAGCCCTTGTACGCCCGCGCCCTCGGCGACCACCGAACCGTCCGCCAGGTCGATCACGACCAGCCCGGAGTCGGTGGCCAGGTAGGCGTACCGCTGCCCGGCGGCCAGCACGGACGCCTCCCAGACCAGCTCGTCGGACAGCTGGGTGTCCCACAGCACGTCGCCGGTGGCCGGGTCGGTGGCCGCGAGCCGCACCTGGAACAGGTCCTGGGTCAGCAACTGGAACATCCCGCGCGCGCCGTGCCGCTCGTACGGGGCCAGCACCACGTCCCGCCCGTCGATCTCGGCGAACGCGAAACCCGGCTGCACCTCGACGTCCGGTTCCGGTGCGATCGCGTAGGACCCGCCGAAGAACAGCGCCGCGAACAGGACCAGGGGCAGCAGCAACAGCCGCAGCGGCAGGACGAAGCGGAGGCGTCGCGTCGGCGTCTCGTAGGGCATCGCCGGCGGGTACTGCGGCGGTGTCTCGTACATCGGTCTCCCCCGTTCGGTGGTCGTGGGGGAAGCGTCGTGCGGACCGCGCGCCTACCGGTCCCAACAACGGCGGGCGCGAAGCCGCCACCAGCGGTGATCCGGTTCGACTAGGCTCGGCCGGGTGAGCACCGCCCGAGCCGTGACGGCCACGATCCCGCGCGGTGCGCTGGTGGCCCGCGCCTGGGCCGGCCTGGGCGACGCGGTCGCGCCGCTGGGCAACCCGGCGGGCCGACCGCTCACCCGGACGGTGAAGCTGATCCTCGACCCGCTGGTGCTGCGGCCCGTGCAGAACCCGGAGTTCGCCGCGGGCGCGATCGCGGCCGAGCACGCGGACGCCCTGCTGTCCCGGATCGCCGACGCCGGCCCGGCGCTGGCCGCGACCGCGAGCTGGTTCGTGGTGCTGAAGAAGGAACGCCGCCGGCGGTGGATCACCGAGGGCAACCCGCAGGACCTGTACTTCCAGCGCTGCTTCGAGCTGGCGACCGGGCACGGCGAGCCGGGCCCGGACGCGGCCGAGGTCGCGGCGGCGGTGCTGGAGGAGGTGCACGGGCGGGACGGGCCGACCGTGGCCGCGCTGCGCGACTTCGTGGCCGATCCGGGCCGCGCGGCCGAGCTGACCGCCCTGCTGGACGCGGCGTGGGCCGCCCGCGAACCGGTGGTCCAGGCTCCGCCGGCCACGGCGCCCTTCCTGGCCACCTGCGCCGTCGCGCCCGACCACGGCCTGTTCGACGCGCTGGTCGCGAGCCGGGCCGGCGCCGCCGCCGCGGCCGACCTCGACCGGCCCGGTGTGGCGCTGGCGCACGGCCTCACCTCGCGGGACGTGCCCGTGCGGCCGGAACTGGGCCGTGCCGCGTCGAAGGCCAACCTGCCCCGTCCGTTCGACCGGTCGATCGTGGAGCGCCTGTTCCCGCCGCTCACCAACGCGTTCCAACGGGCCGGCCTGGCGGACGTGCCGACGTTGGTGCGGCGGGAGATCGCCCGGTCCGCCGGTCCGTGGCAGCTCGCCGAGGAGGAGAGCCGGCTCGTGGTCGCGCTGGGCCGGGACGCGTCCGCCGACCTCGCCGGCCCGCCGACGGCCGAGCCCGGTTCCGCCGCGGCCAGGCTGCGGTCACGCTGGGAGCGGGAGGCGTACGTGCACCGGGTGCTGCGGGTGCCGTCGTCCGCGCCGCCGGAGGTCCGCGCGGACGTGCACGGGGTGCGCGAGGCGTACCTGCGGCGGCTGTGGGTGCGGCTGCACGGCCGCGAGCTGCGCCACGACACCGTGACGCCCGACCAGGTGTGGGACGTGCTGGACGGCGTCCTGCGGTCGGTGATCCTGGACCAGCGGGACCGGCTGCGCTCGGCGCTCGAACGGGAGGCGGTGGCATGAGGGTGACCCGCGGGGCCGACCTCGCGGTCGGCGACTGGCCGACGTCGCCCGAGGTCGTGGCCCTGCTCGAAGGCGCGGGCGCGGTGCTCGCGTGGGACGTCCTGGCCGACGACCCGGTGCCCGCGGCCCGCGTGCACGACCCGGAGCGCGCGTCCGAGTGGCTGTGGGAGGTCTACGGCGACGCGGCCGACGCCGTCCTCGGCGGTGCGGAGGAGGTGGACGTGCCCGCCGCCGGCGACTGGCGGGTCCGCGACGCCTGCCGCCGCGCGGCCCGGCTCACGTGGGCGGAGGCGTGGTGGCCCGCGTCGGTGACCGCCGGCGTGCCCGCCCTGGACCCCGCCGTGCTGCACGCGGAACTCGCGGTCGCGCTGTCCACTGTGGAGCACCTGCTGGACGACCCGGACGCGGTGACCCGGGCGCTGGCGTCGGTCGTGCCGCTCGACGTGCCGACGTCCGACCCGGAGCTGGACGCGCTGGCCGAGCGGGTCGCCGCGCTCGCCGAGGACTACGGCGTGCGGCCGCGGCCCGCCGAGGCGCCGAGCAGGCGCGCGTTCGCCCTCGCCGCCGGGGGAGGAGGCGGCACGACCGGGATCACGGCGCTGTCCGGCGAGTCCGATGTGGACTGGGCGCTGGTGCCGCACGGCGCGGTCGACGCGGTCGCCCCCGCCCGGTGGGCCGTCGTGCGCAGGCAGGGGCGCACGGTGCTGGAGGTCTCCGTCGTGCCGGGACCGTCGCCGGGCGCGCGGCTCGCGGCGCGGTTCGGCGACGTCGAGGTGGCCCTGGACGGGGTCGACGCGGCGGGTCGGATCACCGGGGCCGCGCCCGTGTCGGCGGCCGTGCTCCTGCTGCCCCCGGACCGGCGCGTGCTGACGGTCCACGCGCCGGACTTCGCCGCGCCCGCCGCACCCGACCCGGACGCCCCGGCCCGTCGCGCGGCGATCGTCGCCCACGCCCGGTCCCGGATCGGCTCGCCGACCGCGACCCTCACCGAGCGGACCGCCCGGTGACCGACTGGGCCGAGCTGAACGACCGGGCCGTCCACCTGGCCGCCGCCGGCGACCTCGACGGGGCGCGCGCGGCGCTCGAAGCCGCGCTCACCGCGCCGGCGCCGCACCGCGCGCAGGTCCTGCTGAACCTGGCGCACGTGGTCGACCTGGCCGGCGACCGGCAGCGCGCCGCGGACCTGCTGACCGAGGCGGTCGAGACCGGCGAGGGGGAGGTCCGGTTGACGGCCGTCGCGGCGCGTGCCGACCTGCTGCCCTGGCTGGGCCGGTGGGACGAGGCGTGGCGGGACGTCGAGGCGGCGCTGGCGGACACCGAGCCCGAGCACCAGGTCGGGCTCCGCAGCACCCGCGTCGGCCTGCTGATGATGGCGGGCCGGCTCGCCGAAGCGGAGGCGGACGCGGTAGAAGCGGTCGGGCTGGCCGCCCGGCACGCGCCGGAGCACCTGGCGGGCCTCTACGCCAACCTGGCGCTCCTGGCCGACGAGGCGGGGGACGAGCGGCGCGCGGCCGAGTACCGGGTGCTGTCCGACAACCCCGGTCGGCAACCGCTCGGGCACCGGTGGCACCGGTTCGTGGAGCTGAACACCGAAGGCGGCGTGCTGCTGGCCTCGGGCGACCGGGCCGGCGCGAGGGCGGCCTTCGAAGCCGCCTACCGCGAGGTCGGGACGACGTCGACCGGACCGGACGACGTCGAAGCCGTGGTGTGCCGGGCCGGCGTCGCGGGCAACCTCGCCGGGGTCGCCGACGATCCGGAGGACGCGGCGCGCTGGAGCACCGAGGCGATCGAGGCGGCACGGGCCGCGTCGGCGGTCGTCGGCGACGCCTACGGCTCGGCCTCCGTGCTGCTCAACGCCCTGGTGTCCCGGGCCGCCGCCCACCACGCGCGGACCAGGCTGCCCGAGGCGTTGGCCGACCTGGCGGAGGCCCTGGACCTGTCGGTCGACGGGAGCGAGGCGACCGTCCGCGCCGTCCGGGCCCGCGTGCTCGCGACCGGCGGCTGGTTCGCGGAAGCCGCCGAGGAGGCGGGTCGCGCGTTGGACCTCGCGTACGCGGGCGCACCCGAACTGGCCGCGTCCGTCCACCTCACGCTGGCCGAGATCACGAGCGCGACCGGCGACCTGCCCGGCGCGGCCGAGCACCTGGCCCTGGCCCGTGACCTGAGCGCCGCCACCGGTGACGTCGCGGGCGAGGCCACCGCCCTGCTCAGCGCCGCGCGCCTGGCGTACCTGTCCTCGGACGTCGACCGGGCCGACGCGCTGTACGGGGAGGCGGACGCGCTCCTCGCCGACGACCCGCGCCGCCGGGCGGTGTGCCTGCACGGCCGCGCGGCGGTCGCCGTCCTGCGCGGCCGGCCGGACGAGGCCCTGGCGCTGTCGGACCGGGCGCTCGCGCTGTTCCCCGCGGCCTCCACGCTGGAGTCCGTGGCGTTGCACCAGGTGCGGGGGTCGGCGTTCGAGGCGGCGGGGCGGTACGCCGAGGCCGAGTCCTGCTACGCCGAGGCCGCGACGTCGTGCGAGGCCGCCGGGCTGTGGCACGTCGCGTTGGGCATGGCGTGGTGGCGCGCGGACGCCCTGGTGCGCCGGGCCGCGGCCGCGACCGGCGCCGAACGCGAACGGATCGGCCGCCGGGCGCTGGACCTGGCGCTGCCCGCCGCGCTGGCCGCGGAGGCCGTGCGGCAGCGGTTCCCGCACGGGCCGCTGCGCGAGCGGTGGGTGGCGCTGGCCGCCGCACCGGCCACCCGGTCGGCGTTCCTGGCGATCCGGGCGGTGGGTGACGCGTCGTTGGCCGCCGAGTACGTGGACCACCTCGCGGGCGCGGTGTCCCTGCGGGCCGAGGGGGTCGTCGAGGTGGAACGCGGCGAGCTGGTCCGGCTGCCCGCCCCGCCGCCCGCCGCCGCGCACCTGCCGCACGCCGCGGCCGGGTTCGCCACCGGAGCCGACCCGGCCTTCCCGGACGCGGGCTTCGAGCTGCCGCCGAGGGTCCGGCCCGACCCGGCCACGCCCACCGCGCTGGACGCCTGGATCGACCTGGCCGAGCGGCGGTACGGGCTGGGCGTGCGGTCGGAACGGGCGGTGTCGTCGTGGTGACCGTGCAGCTCAAGCTGGTGGACGCGGGCGACCTGTACGTGTCGTGGCGGTGGGAGCACGAGCCGGCCGACCCGCGGGTGATCGCCGTGCCGCGCGACCTCGTGGAGGGCACGTTGCGGGAGTGGGCCGAAGCGGTGCCGTCGCCGCTGCCGGGCGAGACCGCCGACCAGGCCCTGCGCCGCTCGCTGGCGCACGGCCCGCTCGTGGACCACGACCGCGAGCGGGACCTGGCCACCAGGATGGCGCGGGCGCTGGTGCCGCACCGCCTCGCGGTCGAGCTGAACGCGTACCTGGCGCAGGGGGTCCGGCCGCACCTGCGGGTCCAGCCCTCACCGTCGACCGCCTTCGTCCCGTGGGAGGCGCTGCGCGTGGACGAGGGCGGACGGGCGGTGCACGACCTGACGATCTCCGTGCTGCCGCCCGCCACCGTGGCCAACGCCCCGACCCGCCGGGTGAGCCCGTTCGATCCACAGGGGACGGTCGTCGGCGTGCTGGACCCGGTGGTGCCGGGGTTCGCCGACGACTCCGGCCTCGGCTCGGTGCTCGGCGACCCGACCCCCGAACTGGCCGCGCTCGGCGGCGTCCGCCGCGACGACGTGGACCGCGACCACCTCGAACGGGCCCTCGCCGGCGCCTCGCGCTTCCTCTACGTCGGCCACGTGACCACCGGCGACCACGGCCTGGACGCGCGGCTGCACCTGTCCTGCGCCGCCGACACCGCGGGCCGGGCCGCACCGCTCGGCGCGCACCGCCCCCTGACCGCCGCCGACCTCGTGCTGGGCCACCGCCCCGGCCCCGTGCGCCCGTGGCGGATACCCGCCCGGGTCGCCCTGGTGGCGTGCGAGAGCGGCGGCGACGTGCGCTTCGCCGAACCGTCCGGCCTGGTGACGGCCATGGTGCACGGCGGCGCGGAGCACGTGACGGCGACGCGCTGGACCCTGCCGACCGACGAGGGGCTGCGCCGGCTGGTCCCCGGCTTCCCGCCGACGCCCGTCCTCGGGCCGACCGTCCTGTCCGTCGACGCCGCCCACCGCGCGCCCGACCCGGTGACCGCGCTCAACGACTGGCAACGCGCCCTCGCCACCCGCTGGGAGGAGACGGGCGACCCGACGTGCTCGCCGCTGGTGTGGGCGGCCTTCACCACCACGTGGGCGCCACCGCCGCGAAGTTGGGACCGGTAGGGCACCACCCGGCCCTTAACGTCTGTTCGCCGGAAGGGGTGAGCGGACGTGTTCGGATCGAGGGACGAAGCGCTGTACGCCAGGGTGCTGGAGCTGGAAGGCCGCGTCGAACGGCTCGGCACGCTGCTGGGCGCGTTGTCCGAGGACCAGGAGCGGTACGCGCGGCTGCACGAGTTGGCGGAACGGGCGGACGGTGCGTTGCGGTCGCTGGAGGGCCGGGCGGCCGGGGCGGGTGTCGGCGAGCCGCGCTTCCAGGCCGCGCTGGACACCGTCTACCGCGCCAGGACGTTCGGCTACGTGGCCGTGTTCTTCGTCGGCGGGCGTACGGCCCGGATGCGGTTGCTGGTCGGCCCGCAGAGCCCGCCCACCACGAGCATCGGCCAGGCCGACTCCAGCGCCGACCTCAACTCCTACATGGGCGGCGTGGTCCGGCCCGGCGAGTTCTGGATGGCCGCCACCCACCGGCCGGGGATCAAGGCCGGGTTCGAGTGCGTCTTCACGCCCCTGTTCT
The DNA here is from genome assembly GCF_053601135.1 of Actinosynnema sp. NPDC004786. NCBI lineage: Bacteria > Bacillati > Actinomycetota > Actinomycetes > Pseudonocardiales > Pseudonocardiaceae > Actinosynnema > Actinosynnema sp. NPDC004786. Next base: position 95,187 of record NZ_JBSGBG010000024.1, read on the forward strand.
GACCGCCGCGGCTTCTTCGGCCCTCCGGAGCGCCGCGAGGACCCGGTCGGCGAGCTGGGCGGGGTCGTGCCGGTCGCCGCGCAGCACGAGCGTGCCGGCGGGCAGGTCGTCGCGGGCGGCGACGCAGCGGTCCACGTTGCGCAGCCGGAACGCGCGGGCCCGCGCGTCGGCCTCCGCGTCGTGCGGGTCGAGGACCTGGGCGTCGATCCGGCGGCGCAGCTCGTCGGCCGGCACGTCCAGGAACACGTGCAGCAGCGGGACGTCCGCGGCGGCGAGGAGCGTGAAGATCTCCTCCCGGTAGGCCGGCTCCACCAGCGTCATGGGCGTGATGACGTGCCGCCCGTAGTCGTGGTGCAGGCCGATGGCCATCTCCGCGGTGAGCTTGCGCCACAACCGCAGGTCCTGGAAGTCGCCCGTCCCCGGCGGCGGCGCGGTCACGCGGAGCAGGAAGCCGACGTGCTCCGGGTCGAACGACAGGGCGTCCGGGAGGCGACCGCGCAGCTCCCCGGCCAGCGTCGTCTTGCCCGCGCCGAACGCGCCGTTGATCCACACGATCACGTTCACCACTCTAGGCGACCTCGTGCCGCCACCCGGTCGTGGTGGCACGATCCGACCGTGGACCTACCCGGACCGGTCGGGTTCGTGCTCGGCGGTGGGGGCAGCCTGGGCGCGGGCCAGGTCGGCATGCTCCGCGCGCTGGCCGAGCGCGGCGTGCGGCCGGACCTCGTCGTCGGCACGTCCGTCGGCTCGGTCAACGGCTCCCTGCTCGCGCTCGACCCGGCGGGCGCGTTCGAACGGCTCGACGCCATCTGGCGGCACATGACGCGCGCCCGCGTGTTCCCCGGCGGCCTGTTCGCGCAGGCCAGGACGTTGCGGCAGCACAAGACCCACCTGTTCGCCAACACCGGGCCGGCGCAGGTGCTCCGGCTCGGCCTCGGTGGCGACCGGGACTTCGCCGAGCTGACCCTGCCGTTCGGCGCGGTGGCGGTCGACACCGTGACCGGCTCCGCCGTCGCGCTCACCTCGGGCGACCTGGTGTCGGCGGTGCTGGCCAGCAGCGCCATCCCCGGCGTCTACCCGGCCGTCCGGCGGGAGGGCCGGGTGCTCTACGACGGCGGCGTGCTGGCGAACGTGCCCATCCGCCAGGCGTTGGCCATGGGGGCGAAGTCGCTGGTCGTGCTGGACTGCGCGTTCCCCGGGCACCTGCCGGCCGTGCCGGCGACGTTGGCCGAGGCGCTGTTGTTCTGGGCCACGCTGAGCACCCGCAACCAGGCCGTGCCGGAAGCCGAACTGGCCTCCGCCGACGTGCCGGTGGTCTACCTGCCGGGACCTCCCGTGCGACCGGTGACCCCGCTCGACTTCGGCCACACCGCCGAGCTGGTCGAGGCGTCCTACGCGGCCTCGGCGGCGTTCCTCGCGCACGTGGTGATCAAGGGGCCCGGTCTGTACGGCCACCCGTCCGGGACATACTGACCGGTATGACCACACTCGACCACTGGGGCGGCACGAGCCGGACCGTCCACCTCGACGGCGCGCCGGTGCACTACGTCGACTTCGGCGGCGACGGCCCGCCGATGGTCCTCGTGCACGGCCTGGGCGGGTCGCACCTCAACTGGTGCCTCCTCGCGCCGCACCTGGTCGACCGGCACCGCGTGCTCGCCGTCGACCTGGCCGGGTTCGGGCTCACCCACCCCGAGGGCCGGTCCACGACGGTGCCCGCCAACGCGCGCCTGCTGGAGCGGTTCCTGGCCGAGGTCGTGGGCGAGCCCGTGGTGCTCGTCGGCAACTCGATGGGCGGGATGATCTCCATCCTGCACGCGGCCCGCCGCCCCGCGTCGGTGACCGCGCTGGCCCTGCTCGACCCGGCCGTGCCGCTGCCGTTCGGCGTCCGGCTGGACCCGCAGGTGGCGGCGGCGTTCGCGATGTACACCGTGCCGGGGCTGGGGCGGTGGTTCCTGGCGAAGTCGCGGGCCGGGGTGTCGACGCGCCGGCAGGTCAGGCGGGTGCTCAACCTGGTGTGCGCGAACGCGAAGTCCGTGCCGGAGGAGATGGTCCTGGCGTCGATGTCGTTGCTGGAGCAGCGCGCCGAGATCCCCGGGCTGGACGAGGCGTTCCTGGCGGCGGCCCGGTCGGTGGTGTGGACGGGGGCGACGAGCCGGCGCTACTACACGGCCATGAGCCGGGTCGCCGTGCCGGTGTACCTGATGGCGGGGGAGAAGGACCGCCTGGTGCCGTTGGCGTCGGCCCGCGAGGCCGCGCGGCGCAACCCGTCGTGGCGCTTCGAGGTGCTGGAGGGCGTCGGGCACGTGCCGCAGTTGGAGGTGCCGGAGCTGGTCGCCGGGCGGATCAAGGGTTGGTTGGACGAGCGCTGAGCGTGCGGCAGGCACAGGAGGTCGTGGAGCTGGTCGGCGACGTGCTGGGCGGCGAGGTCGTCGGCGCGTACCTGCACGGGTCGGCGGTGCTCGACCGGCTCAGGCCGGCCAGCGACGTGGACGTGCTCGTCGTCGCCCGGCGGTCGCTGGAGCCGGGGGAGCGCCGGGCACTGGTGCGCGGGCTGCTGGACACGCCCGGCGACCGCCCGGTCGAGCTGACCGTCGTGGCCCACCCGGAGGTCCGCCCGTGGCGGTACCCGCCGACCGGGGACTTCCTGTACGGCGAGTGGTTGCGCGGGGAGTTCGAGGCGGGCGCGGTGCCCGAGCCCGCACCGATGCCGGATTTGGCGCTGCTGGTCACGGCGGTCCTGGCCGGTGACCACCCGTTGGCCGGCCCGCCGCCCGCGCGGGTGCTGGACCCCGTGCCGCGGGCCGACGTCGTGCGCGCGAGCACGGCGGCGATCCCCGCGCTGCTGGCGGACGTGGAGCACGACACCCGCAACGTCGTGCTGACCCTGGCCCGGATCTGGGTCACCGTCGCGACCGGGGAGATCCGGTCGAAGGCCGCGGCGGCCGACTGGGCCGCGTCCCGGCTGCCGCCCCGGCACCGGGCGGTGCTGGAGCACGCGAAACGGCTGTACCTGGGGTTTCGGTACGACGAGGAGCGGTGGAGCGACGAGCTGAAGGCGCGGGTGCCCGACCACGTGCGGCACGTCGTGACCGAGATCCGGCGGCTCAGCGGTTGAGGAACTTCGCCCACGCGGAGCGCGGGAAGGTCAGCACCGGCCCGGTGGGGTTCTTGGAGTCGCGGACGTCGATCGCGTCGGGCACGAACCGCACCTCCACGCAGGACGGGTTGTCCGCGCTGCGACTCGACTTGAACCAGCCACTGCGGTCGATGCCGTCCCTCACTCAAGCTCCCTGCGGATCTCTTCGATCAGGCCGAGCGATTCGCTCCGGCCGAGGGCGAAGCTTAGAGCCTGGTCGTGGGCCAGACTGTACTCGCGCATCCGCATCGGTTGATCGATCAGATCCGTGGACGTGATCGTCTCCTGCCAGACCAGTTCGGGCAGTCGGCTGCTGGCGAACCCGAAGAGGTAGAAGTTCGAACCGCCGAGGGCGTTGTAGTAGTCGGCGGAGAACGGGATGACCCGCACGTCGAGCGTGTCCGGCAACCGCTCGATCCTGGTCTCCAGGTGTCGCAGCTGCTCGACCATCACCTCCCTGCCGCCGACCTGCTGCCTCAGCGCGGACTCGCCGATCAGCGCGGTCAGGCGGAGCGGGTCCTCGGCGTCGTCCAGGCGTTCCTGCCGCTTCAGGCGCACCTCGACCCGTCGGCCGGCCTCGGCGAGCCGGATGCTCGGCCCGCCGCCGTGCATGACCGCGAGCGCGTACGCCCTGGTTTGCAGCAATCCGCTGATCAGCCCGGCGTTGTAGGCGCGGATGCTCTCGGCACCGTGCTCGAACCCGAAGTACCGCAGGACGTCCGCGCTGAACATGGCGGAGTAGGGGTGCCACCAGGCGCGTTGGGCGGCGGCCTCGCGGAGTTGCTGGAGTTCTTCGACCTCGGCGGCGTCGAACTCGAGAACGGCGGCGAGTTCGGCGAGCTTGGCGGCGTTGATCTTGAGCTTGCCGGTCTCGACGCCGGAGACGTACGACTGGCCGGTGCCGATTGCGTGCCCGGCCGACGCCGCCGTGACGCCCATGAGTTCGCGGCGTTCCCGCAGCCGGAGGCCCAGCTCCCAGCCTGCCACAGAAGGCGACATCGCCATGATTCATCACCCGATCGGGTTGTTCCAGTTGCTGATATCAGCACACCTCGGCACGATCATAACAGGGCACGAGATCGGAGGCAGGGATGGCGCGGGCTCAAGTCCACCTGTGGGCGCAGGTGCCGAACGACGTGTGGATCAACTACGAGGTGGAACCGGGAGGAGGCGCAGTGGTGTTCAAGATCGGTCAGGACGTGGAGCTGTACATCGATCCGCGGGCCTTGACCAAGCTCAGCGAGGCGGCGGCGGAGGCGGCCGAGCTGGCCGGGGCGATCGCGGCCGACCGTCTCGGCGCGCGACCGAAATGAGGTGACGCGGTGGTGCCCGCCTGCGCCATCCGACAATCCACGACCGCACGCGACCGTTCCCCGACGCCGGGCCGGTCCGGGGTGGGGAAGGAGGTACGTCCACGGGGCTGCGGGAATCGAGACTGATCCGTACTGGCGTAATCAACCGCCACGAAACATCATGGTCACCTGGGGTTGCGCTCGACGCGGAGCGGGGGAGGGGCCATGTCAACACTGCCGCACATCCCACCTGACCACCCTGATCTGCGCGAACCGTCGAACGGGCCTGGCGTGCGCGAACCGCGCGCGTCCGAGCGGACATCGGAGCACGTGTCCGTGCGGTCATCCGAGCGTGTGTCCGAGCCGGTGATCGAGCGGGTGCCCGAGCCGATGACCGAACCGGTGTCCGAGCGGGATCCGGCTCCGGGCCTGCTCTGGTACCTCACCGAACCGACCCGGACCGCTGTCGGCATCGGCCAGTTCGCGGCGTCCCGTTCCCTGCTGCGGGCCGCTCCGAGCGGCGACGGGCACACCGTGCTCGTGCTGCCGGGCCTCGGGACGACCGATGCGATGACCGCGCCGCTGCGGAAGTTCCTGGCGGGCCTGGGTTACGACGTCCACGGCTGGGGCCTCGGCCTGAACATCGGGCCGTCGGTCGGGGTCGTGCGCGGCATGCGCGAGCTGCTTCGGGAACTCGCCGTGGGGGCCAAGGTCAGCATCGTCGGCTGGTCGCTGGGCGGCATCTTCGCCCGCGAACTGGCCCGCGAGCACCCCGGCATGGTGCGCCAGGTGATCACCCTGGGCAGCCCGTACGCCATGACGGACCTGCGCCAGACGAGGGTCAACCCGGTCTACCAACTGCTGGCCAGGTTCTACGTCGCCGGCGCGGAGCTGCCCCCACCGGAACGCACGCGCCCCCCGTTCCCGGTCCCGTCGACGTCGGTCTACTCGAAGTCGGACGGCATCGTGGCCTGGCAGACCTGCATCAGCACACCCGCCACCCGCCAGGAGAACGTGGCGGTCAACTCGAGCCACCTGGGCTACGGCTACAACGCCACCGTCCTGTGGCTCATCGCCGACCGCCTGGCCCAACGCCCCAACCGCTGGCGACCCTTCACCCCGCCACCGGGCATGGCCCGGATGTTCCCCACCCCCTGACACCCGCCCCGCCTCCTGCCTCACCACCCGGCGGCCACGCCCCTGTCCACCACCCGGCCCAGCCGCCCAACCCGGCCGTGCCCCGTCCGCCGCCCGATCCGGCCGCGTCCCTGCTCGCTCTTCGGCCCGGCCGCCTCCCTGCCGCTCCTTGGCCCGGCCGTGTCCGTGCCCGTCGCTTGGTCCGGCGGCATCCGTGCCCGGCGTCCGACCCGGCTCCGCCCGCTTGCGGCGGATCCCGCCCCGGCCCGGCTGTCCGACACCGGCCCGCCGCACCCACCGCCCGACCGCCCGACCCCCACCGCCCGACCGCCCCACCGGTCGATCGGCACCGCGGCCTACCTGCCGGAACCGGCACCGGTGCCGGCACCGCGTCGAGAGGCGCGATCCCTGACGTGCCAAGGCGAAATCCGTCGGACTACGACATTCCTCAGTGGACCGGACATTGCTCGTTTCAGGTGACATGACCCGTTTGTCAACCACCTCACCACAGTGGTTCAGCACGTGGGCACCCTTGTTCGTGCGCCGGCGAAGTGGCTACCTTTCCGCCGCCGTCCCTCGACGCAGCGCTTCTCCCCACCCGGAAGGACCTCGCCATGAGCGTGTCCGCGCGACCGCGCCCGCGTGCCCTCGACTCACCGGCGCCCAAGGTGGTCGCCGCCCGCCACCCGTGGCGGTGGGTGGGGGTCGTGGTCGTGCTGGTCCTGTTGTCCCAGTTCGTCCACGGCCTGGTCACCAACCCCGGCTGGGACTGGGCCACGTTCGCCCGCTTCGTCACCGCGCGGTCCATCCTCGACGCGGTCGTGGTGACCCTCGAACTGACCCTCTACGGCACCGTGCTCGGCTTCGCCCTCGGCATCGTGCTCGCCCTGATGAGGCTGTCCCGCAGCCGGTTCCTCGAAACCGTCAGCTGGACCTACGTCTGGGCGTTCCGCTCGATCCCCTTGATCGTGCAACTGCTGTTCTGGTTCAACATCTCCTACCTCTACGACGAGCTGCACTTCGGCATCCCGTTCGGCCCGACGTTCTTCGGCTTCCGCACCCAGGACCTGATCAGCCCGATGGGCGCGGCCGTGCTCGGTCTCGCGCTGCACCAGGCGGCCTACGCGGCGGAGATCGTGCGCTCCGGGGTCATCTCGGTCGACCACGGCCAGCTCGAAGCCGCCGCCGCGCTCGGCCTGCCCCGGTCGCGGCAGCTGCGCCGGATCGTGCTGCCCCAGGCCATGCGCTCGATCCTGCCGAACGCGACCAACGAGGTGATCAGCCTCTTCAAGGGCACGTCCGTGGTGTCCGTGGTCGCCATCGGCGAGCTGTTCTACCAGGTCCAGGTGATCTACGGCCGCAACGCGCGGGTGGTCGCGCTGCTCATGGTCGCCACCGCGTGGTACGTCGCGCTGACCACCCTGCTGTCGATCGTGCAGCACTACGTCGAGAAGCACTACGCCAAGGGCGCGACCCGCAACGAGGAGGGCTGGAAGTGGGCCAGGTGATGGTGGACGTCCGGGGCGTGCACAAGAGCTTCGGCGACAACGAGGTGCTGCGCGGCGTGGACCTCCAGGTCGGCGCGGGCGAGGTGGTGGTCGTGCTGGGGCCGTCCGGGTCGGGCAAGTCGACGCTGCTGCGCACGATCAACCACCTGGAGAAGACCGACCGCGGCCTGGTCGGCATAGACGGCGACCTGATCGGCTACCGCCGCCGCGGCGACAAGCTGTACGAGCTGCGCGAGCGCGAGGTGCTGCGGCAACGCGCGCACGTCGGGTTCGTGTTCCAGAACTTCAACCTCTTCCCGCACCTCACGGTGCTGGAGAACATCGTGGAGGCCCCGGTCGCCACGCGCCGCAAGACCCCGGCCGAGGCCCGCGCGCAGGCCCGTGCGCTGCTGGAGCGCGTCGGCCTGTCGGACAAGGAGTCCGCCTACCCGCGGCACCTGTCCGGCGGGCAGCAGCAACGCGTCGCGATCGCCCGCGCCCTGGCGCTGGAACCGAAGGTGCTGCTGTTCGACGAGCCGACCTCCGCGCTGGACCCGGAGCTGGTCGGCGAGGTGCTGGACGTGATCCGGGACCTGGCCCGCAGCGGCACCACGATGATCATCGTCACGCACGAGATCGGGTTCGCCCGCGACGTCGCCGACACCGTGGTCTTCCTGGACGCGGGCGTCGTGGTCGAACAGGGACCGCCCGGCCGGGTGCTCGACGACCCGCAACACCCGCGCACCCGCGCGTTCCTGTCCAAAGTGCTCTGAAGAACCCGCCGAGAACAACCGGGAGAACCGTTGTCCTTCCTGAAGATCGCCGCCGCGGCCACCGTCGTGCTCGCCTCCGCCGTCTCGCTGGTCGCCTGCGGGACCGAGGGCGGGACGACCGAGGACCAGGTGGTCGCCGCCGGCAAGACCGTGAACCTGGGCCCGGACCAGCAACGCCTCACCGCCGCCAAGGTCGACTCGATCGCCGCCAAGGTGCCGGAGGAGTTCCGCCGCACCGGCAAGCTCGTCGTGGGCGGGTCGATCACCACCGCGCCGCCGCTGCGCTTCTACGCCACCGACGACAAGACGCCGATCGGCGTCGAGACCGACCTGGCGGTGCTGATCGCGGGCGTGCTGGGGCTGGAGGCCCAGCTGGAGACCACGTCGTGGGAGAACCTGTTCATCAACCTGGACAGCGGCACGTTCCCGGTGGGCCTGTCCAACATCACGGTCACCGAGGAGCGCAAGGAGAAGTACGACTTCGCCACCTACCGGCTGGACACGCTGGCGTTCGAGGCGAAGAAGGGCGGCAGCTGGCGGGTGACCAAGCCCGAGGACGTCGCCGGCAAGGTCATCGCGGTCGGCTCCGGCACGAACCAGGAGAAGATCCTGGTGGACTGGAGCAGGTCCAACGAGGCCAAGGGCCTGCCCGCCACCGACATCAAGTACTTCCAGAACGCCGCCGACTACTACCTCGCGCTGGAGTCCGGCCGGATCGACGCCTACCTCGGCCCGAACCCCACCTCCGCCTACCACGTGGCGACGTCCGGCAAGACCGAGGTGATCGGCACGTTCTCCGGCGGCGGCGCGACCGTGGGCAAGATCGCCGCGACCACCAAGAAGGGCAGCGGCCTGGTGGAGCCGATCGCCGAGGCGATCGACCACCTCATCGCCAACGGCCAGTACGCCGAGGTGCTCGACCGCTGGGGCCTGGGCGACGAGGCCGTGGAGAAGAGCGAGATCAACCCGCCCGGCCTGCCCAAGACGAGCTGAATCCCGCACGGTGGACGACCTTGAGGGCCGGCGGCGACACCTGCATGCTTCGGCGCATGAACCAGCCACTCGTCGTCGGCGCCCTCGTCGGCAACCCCCGTCCGGGCTCCCGCACGGCGACCGCGGCACTGGCCCTGCGTGACGCGGTCCGGCACGCCTTGGCCGCGCAGGGCCTCGAAGTCACGCCGGACGGGCCCGTCGTGGACGCCGCGGACCTCGCGCCCTCGGTGTTCGCGCCGGGCTCCACGGCGGTGCGGGAGGCGTTGGACGCCTTGGCCGCGGCCGACGTGCTCGTGGTGGCGTCACCGACGTACAAGGCGACGTACACCGGGCTGCTCAAGGCGATCCTCGACCAGGCTCCCGGGAACTGGCTGCGCGGCCGGACCGCCGTGCCGCTGCTCGTGGCCGCCGCCGAGAAGCACGCGTTGGCCGTGGAGCTGCACCTGAAGCCGCTGCTCGCGGAGCTGGGCGCGGCCGTGCCCGGCCGGGGCCTGTTCGTCACGGAGTCGCTGCTGTCCGGCGACGGCGGTCGGGACGACCGGGACGGGCTGGTCGCGGCCCTGGGCGCGCAGCTGGCCGAGGCGGGCTGGTTCACCGCCCGCTAGCTCAGGCCACCGACTCGCCCGCACCGTCGGCCTCGGCGGCGAGGAAGCGCAGGATCGCCCGCGCCACCTCGTCGCTCTGCCGGAAGTTCGGCGCGTTCGTGCCGGGCCGGGCGAACGCCGCGTACGCCTTCCGCGTCGTGTAGGGCCCCACCGCGAACCGCCGGGCGTGCGGCGTGCCCGTGGCGTCCACGACCCGGCTGTCCGCCGGGTCCACCAGCACCAGACCGTCCACATCGGCCACGTCACCGGCCGCCGCCATCGACCGCAGCAGCGGGTCGGCGGTGTGCGGCAGCGTGTGGACCGGCAGGCGCGCCTCGATCAGGCCCGTCGCGCGCACCACGTGCGACGGCACGCTCGCGCTCCCCGCGAGGAACACCCCGTCCTCCGCGCGGACCCACGTGTCGGCGCCCAGGAACCGCACGACCCCCGCGCGCGACAGCGCCAGCAGCTCCTCCAGCCGGTCCGGCGGCGGCCCGCTCGCGATCGAGCTGAAGAAGCCGTGCCACCAGCCGTCCTCGCCGCGCAACCTCCCGGACGCGGACAGCACCGCGAACTGCCCGTACACGCCCAACAGCGCCAGGAACGCCCCCAAATCCGCGCTGTACGCCGAATCGGAGCGCCGCGCCACGTCCGCCTCGACGTGGGCCCGCAGGAACTCCTGGAACTCCTCGGCCGAGGAGAACTCCAGGCCGTCGATGGGCCGGTCCAACCGCTCGAAGTCGATGCGGTCCTCGACCGCGGGCACGGTCTCCCGTTCCAACGCCCGCATCCCGCCGCCGTACCAGTCCAGCTCGGCGAACCTCGCGGAGAACTCCTCCCACGACGCCAGCACGCGCGACGGGTGCGCGGTGAACAGCTCGCGGTAGTGCCCGTACGCGATGTCCTTGGCCATCAGCGGCCACGCGTCGCGCCGGAAGTCGATCTCGCCCGGACGCGCCAGCAGCTCCGAGGCGACGAAGAACCGCGGCGGCTCCGGTGGCGCGTCCTGGAGCCGGTAACCGGTCTTGGAGTGGTAGAGCGTGCCGCGGCGCGAGCCGACGTGCAGGCGCGGCTCACGCCCGGACGGCACGTACCGCAGCGTCCCATCCTCCCGGGTGAACCGCCCGCCGCGACCCTCGCCCAGCAGCACGGCGAGGTCCACGAACGCCAGCCCCAGGCCGCGCACCACGACGTCCGCGCCCGCGGGCACCGCGGACAGGTCCGTGTCCGCGGTGTAGTCCGGCGGCAGGTACGTGAGGCCGTGCGCGTCGGCGTACTCGGCCAGCCGCCGGTGCTCGGGCTCCACGACGGTGTCCAGGTGCCCCAGCACGAGCACCACCACGTCGGCCACCAGCGGCTCGGCCCGGTCGGCGAGCCACACCCGCTGCCGCACCTGCGCCGACCCGGTGATCCGCACGACCTTGGTCGCGTGCGAGGTCACGGAACTGCCCTCCGGCAGCGACGACACCGCGACCTGGTGGAACCACTTCAGGTACGCGCTCTGCACCCGCCTGCTCGGGAACGACGTCGGCTCCATCGCCTCCAGCTCGGCCCGCACGGACGGCTCCAGCGGCACCGACGACAGGCACGACCGCGCCCACTCCGCCAACGACGGACCGGGCCGGATCGGGCCGTCGCACGTCACCGACGCGTCGGTGAACATCGTGACGTCCTCGGCCATCGAGTTCATCCGCAGCAGCGGCGACTGCTCGTGCCGCCACACCCGTCCCGCGCCCGCCGCGAACGGGTCGACCAGGTGTACCTCCACCGGCCCGTCGAACAGCTCGGGCGCGTTCGCGCCGAGGCGTTCCAGGATGCCCGACGTGCGCGGCCCCGCGCCCACCAGCACGACGACGCTCATCGCGCGCCACGCCCGTAGTAGCGCTCGACGTAGTGCTGGCCGATGCTCAGCAGGCTCGTGACGATGACGTACCAGACGGTGGCGACCAGCAGCAACGGGATGATCAGGTAGTTGCGGTTGTAGATGAGCTGGACCGAGTACAGCAGGTCCTGCACGGCCAGCACGCTCACGATCGACGTGCCCTTCAACGTGCCGATGAGCATGTTGCCCGCCGCCGGCACGATCGACCGCATCGCCTGCGGCAGCACGATCCGGCGCAGCACCCGGGCGCGCCCCAGGCCCAGCGCGGCCGCCGCCTCGCTTTGCCCGGCGTCCACCGACAGGATGCCGCCGCGCACGATCTCCGCGGCGTAGGCCGCCTCGTGCAGCACCAGGCCGAGGATCACCGACGTCATCGGGCCGATCACCGGGGCGGAGCCCGACAGCGCCGGGTACAGCGCGCCGAAGTTGAACCAGAACAGCAGTTGCACCAGCAGCGGCACCGAGCGGAACAGCCAGACGTAGCCCCAGCTCACCCCGACCAGCACCGGGTTGCCGGACAACCGCATCACCGCCAGCACGCCGCCGAGGAGGAAGCCGAGCCCGACGGTCACCGCGGTCAGCCACAACGTCAGCCACAGCCCGCGCAGCACCGCGTCGGTGGCGAAGTAGCGGACGACCACGTCCCACTGGAACTTCTCGTTGGTCGCCGCGGACCACAGCACGACGCCGACCGCGGCGAGCACCAGCGCGGCGGAGGTCCAGCGCCAGGGCCGGCGCAGCGGGACGATGCGGGCGGTCCCGGCGGACCGCGGCGGCGAGGAGACGGTGGACGCGCTCATCGGCTGCTCCAGAGCAGGAGGGATCACGACAAATCGGCCGCGTCCCTCAACGCCGCGCCGGTGATCGTAGGCGCGCGTCGCCGAGGCCCGTCAAGGCATTCCGGTATTTGGACGGCGGTCGAACCGCCGTTGACGGCGACTTGCGCCGCTGCTCCACTGGGAACGTGGAATCCACGCGGCTGGTCATCCGCGGCCACATCGACTTCGGTCGGGTGTGGTCGGCCTCCTGTCGAGGCTGAACGCCCGCGTTCCCGCTTCACCGTCGACCCCGCGCGTCTCCCTCAACGTCGTGTGCGCGTCGACGTCTTCTTCCCTACCCGACGGAAGGTACTGACGTGCCTGTTGAGTTCCTGGGGATCGGCGGCACCAACGACGGTTCCGAGACGCACCCGCGCAGCGGCCTGTCGTTCGACAAGGAGTACACGCTGCGGCTGGCCCGCGCGCACGAGGACCACGGCTGGGACCGGATCCTGTTCGCCTACGGCTCCGGCTCGCCCGAGCCCGCGCAGGCCGCCGCCTACGTGGCCACGAAGCTGGACCGCATCCAGATCCTCCTGGCGCACCGGCCGAACGTGTCCTACCCCACGTTCGCCGCGAAGACCTTCGCCACGCTGGACCACATCAGCGACGGCCGGTTGACGGTGCACTTCATCACCGGCGGCACCGACCACGAGCAGCAGCGCGAGGGCGACTACCTCACCAAGGACGAACGTTACTCGCGCACCGAGGAATACATCCGCATCGTTAAAAAGGTCTGGACTGCGAGGGAACCTTTCGACCACGAGGGCACGCACTACCGGTTCGCCGATTTCGTCAGCGACGTTTTCCCGGTGCAGCAGCCCCGGCCGCGGGTGTCGTTCGGCGGCTCGTCGCCCGCCGCGTACAAAGCAGGTGGTGCGGAGGCAGACATTTTCTGCCTGTGGGGAGAACCCCTCGCGGACACGGCCGCGCAGATCGAGTCCGTGAAGCAGGCCGCGCGCGAGGCGGGCCGGACGGACGTGCCGCGCATCCAGGTGGCGTTCCGCCCGATCCTCGGCGCGACCGAGGAACTGGCCTGGGAGAAGGCGTACCGGACGGTGGACGCGATCAAGTCGCGCACCGGCGGCGTGAACCCGTTGACCCGCAGGCACTCGCTGAAGAACCCGGAGAACACCGGCTCGCAGCGGCTGCTGGAGATCGCCGAGCGCGGCGAGCGCTTCGACCGCGCCCTGTGGACGCCGACCGCCGCCGCGACCGGCGGCGCGGGCAACTCCAACGCGCTCGTCGGCACGCCCGAGACCGTGGCGCAGGCGTTGCTGGACTACTACGACCTGGGCGTGGACATCCTGTCGGCGCGCGGCTACGACATGGTCAACGACACGATCGACTTCGGCCGGCACGTGATCCCGATCGTGCGCGAGGAGGTCGCCAAGCGCGACCGGGAACGCGCGGCGGCCGTGCCGCAGCCGCGCGAGATCGCGGTGGACGGCTGACCGCGTGACCGCACCGGAGACCCTCGTCGCCCGCCGGGTCCGCTGGGAGGACCCGGCCACCGCGCCGCTGAAGGAGGAGCTGACGCACGAGTACGTCACCCGTTACGGCGACGGGGCCCGTGCGGAGCTGACGCGGTACGACCCGGACGTCTTCGCGCCGCCGCACGGCACCCTGGTGCTGCTGTTCGAGGGTGACGTGGCGGTGGCGGGCGGGGCGTTCATGCGCCACGACGACCGCACCGCCGAGCTGAAGCGGATCTGGACGGACTCGCGGCACCGGCGGCGCGGCCTGGCCCGGCGCGTGCTGGCCGAGCTGGAGCGCGACGCCGTGGACCTCGGCTACTCGCGGCTCTACCTGACCACCGGCCCGCGGCAGCCGGAGGCGCGGGCGCTGTACCTGGCGACCGGGTACGCGCCGCTGTTCGACCTGAGCGCCGACCCGCTCACCATCCCCTACCTGCCGTTCGAGAAGGACCTGGGATAGCCCATGCGCGCACGTTGCCTGTTGATGCTCACCGCCGTGCTCGCGCTCGTGGTCTCGGGGTGTTCCCTGCCCGCGGACGCCGTGGACCCGCCCCCGTCGGGCGTGAAGCCGACCGAGGACGTGCTGTCCGCGGTGACGAAGGACGAGTCGATCGCCGCGCTGCTGCCGGCCTCCGTGCGCGAGGCGGGCGTGGTGCGGTTCGGGTCGTCGGTGGGCGGGCAGCCGCCGTCGTCGTACTACGCCGAGGACAACAAGACGGTGCTGGGGCTGGACATCGACGTGTCCGAGGCGGTCGCGCGGACGCTGGGGATCCGCATCGAGCGCGAGGTGGCGAGCTTCGAGACGATCCTGCCGTCGTTGGCGGCCGGGAAGTACGACGTCGGCACCGGCAACTTCGGCGTGACCGAGGCGCGGAAGAAGACGATCGACTTCGTCACCTACATCAACGACGGCCAGGGGTTCGCGGTCCGCGCGGACGACGACCGCCTCACGCGGGTGGACGGCCTGGTGGCGTTGTGCGGGCTGAAGGTCGGCACGGGCGCGGGCACGACGTTCGAGGCGACGTTGGAGCGGGAGAAGCACGTCTGCGCCGAGGCCGGCAAGCCGGACTACGAGGTGCTGAGCTTCTCCGAGAACGCCTCGACCTACCTGGGGTTGCAACAGCGGCACATCGACGTCGTGATGAGCACGATCAACGGGTTGCGGCACGCGGCGGCGAACCAGCCCAACCTGAAGTTCCTGGGCGAGTTCAAGCGCCTGGACGTCGGCTTCGCACTGCCCAAGGGCTCACCGCTCGCGCCGGCGCTCCAGGCCGCGGTGAACGACCTCATCGAGGACGGCGCCTACCAGCGGATCCTGGCGAAGTGGGGCACCGAGGACTCGGCGATCCCGGAGTCCCAGGTCAGCCCGCCGGAGCACGCTTGAGGCGCGCCGTGGGGCGGACCGGGGCACTTCGACTTCCCCGGTCCGCCCTGCGGTTCCCCGAAGCCTTCCCCCGCGTTCGAGCGGGTTTTCGCCCGATCCACCCCTTGTGTTGACCACCGCTTCACCCCAGGGTTCGGCGCGGCCCGTTGGCTCCGACGGGCAACCCTGACGGAGGTGGAGCATGTTCCCTGCCCGCAAGCTCGCCGCGGCGCTGGTCGCGGCGGCGTCCCTGTCGGCGTTCGTGGCAACCCCGGCCCACGCGGCGACCGACGCCGAGCTGGCGTTCCACTGGGCGCCGGTGCACTACCAGGACACCGACTCGTCCGACTACGACGCGGATTACCTGTCCACTGTGGATTTCGACGGTGAGTGGAACACGGCGAACAACTGGGAGTCGCAGGACGACTCGCTCGCGCGGCTCACCGGTGCGGCGTACTACTCCGTGGTGGAGACGTCCACGCACTGGTTCATCGTCTACAGCTTCTACCACCCGCGTGACTGGGAGGACTTCGCCGACCCGTTCGGGCAGTTCACCCACGAGAACGACATGGAGGGGTTGCTGGCGACCGTGCGGAAGGACGGTTCGGCGTTCGGCCGGCTGGAGGCCGTGATCACGGTGGCGCACAGCGACTTCTACTCGTACGTGCCGGCCGGGAGCACGTACACGTCGGGCCGGGAGAGCGTGGACGGGGTGCTGCGGTTGCAGGGCACCCGGCCGACGACGCGGCAGGAGGCCAAGGGGCACGGGCTGTACGCGTGGAACGGGGCGGAGTTCCCCGGCGGCGACGGCGTGGTGTACGTGCCGAGCGCGACGGGGGAGGCGCCGTCGGGCGGGAACGACCGTTCGGTGGGGTACCGGCTGGTGGACACGTTCGCGCCCGGCGGCTTGTGGGCGCAGCGCAACAGCTCCGCGACGTTCGCGGGCTGGGGCACGTTCCGGGGTGACAACGGCAAGGACAACGCCGCGAACAGTTCGTGGGGGTGGGACGACGCCAACGACGGCAGCGACGTGCCGCGGGGCCTGCTCGCCACCGACCCGGCCTACGTCGTCTCCGTCTACTTCGCCAACCGCGGCGACTTCAACCTGACCTACCTCCGCAACCCCTACCGCTAACCCACCCCACCCGCGTGTCCTACCTCCAGAACGCGCGTGTCCTACCTCCAGAACGCGCGTGTCCTACGTCCAGAACGCGCGTGTCCTACGTTCAGAACGCGTGAGTCGTACGTGCAGAACGCGTGAGTCGTACGCTCAGGCACCCCGAATTCAACGCTCAGGACGCTCGGCCCTGTTCTGAGTGTTGAATTCGGGTGTTCTGAACGTAGGACACACGCGACGCGAACGTAGGACACTCGCGTTCTGGACGTAGGACACGCGGGTGCTGGAGGTTCGACCCACGGGAGGCTCTAGGCTCCGGTGATGACGCTGAGGCTCGACACCGCAGGCCCGGTGGCGACGTTGACCATCGACCGCCCGGCCAAGCGCAACGCCATGAGCTACGACATGTGGTCGGCCCTGCCCGGCCTGCTGGCCGAGGTCCGGCGCGACGACGACGTGCGCGTCCTGGTCGTCCGGGGTGGCGAGCACTTCTCGGCGGGCGCGGACATCAGCGAGTTCTCCACGCTCCGCAAGGGCGCGGACGGCGCGGCCCGGTACAGCGAGGCCGTGCACAACGGCGAACGCGCCATCGCCACGCTCGGCAAGCCCACCATCGCCGCGATCACCGGCTTCTGCATCGGCGGCGGCTGCGAGATCGCGCTGGCCTGCGACCTGCGGGTGGCGGCGGCGGACGCCCGGTTCGGCATCACGCCGGCCAAGCTCGGCATCGTCTACAACTTCACGTCCACCAAGCAGCTGGTCGACGCGGTCGGCCCGGCGTGGGCCAAGCAGATCCTGTTCACCGGGGAGATCATCGACGCCGCCACCGCGCTGCGCATCGGCCTGGTCAACGAGGTGCACCCGGCGGACGCGCTGGAGGCCCGGGTCAAGCAGCTCTCGGAGACCATCGCGTCCCGCGCGCAGGTCAGCGTGCGCGGCGCGAAGCACATCGTCAACCGCATCACCGACGGGCAGCACGACGAGGACGACGCCGTGCGCGCGCTCTACGACGAAGCCGTGCACAGCGCGGAGTACGCGGAGGGCGTGGCGGCGTTCCTGGAGAAGCGCACGCCCCGGTTCTGACCCCGGACGGCGGGCCGGTTCAGGCGGGCGGGGTGGCGGGTACTTCGAGCGCATGACCGAACACCCGCTCGAAGGCGATCCGAACGACCCGGACCAGCACATCAACCCCGACCCGCCGCACTCGCCGGGCACGCCGGAGCCGCCCGACCTCGACGTGGACGCGGAGCAGTTCCTCGACGAGGGCGAACGGCGCGGGCAGGAGGACGAGCCGCCCTCCTAGGACACGACCACCCGGGACGCGACCACCCGGAACCACCGAACCGCCGAACCGCCGAACCGCCGAACCACCGGACCGCCGAACCACCGGACCGCCGAACCACCGGACCCCGGCACCCCGCCGCACGGGCAGGGCACCGGGGTCCGGGAACGGGAAGACCGGGGCCGGGCGGTTCGGGCCATCCCGACCCCGGGGACCTGGTCAGCGGTACTTGTTCGTGTCGCCGGGCCACTCGCCGGTGAGCTTGTCGTAGCCCGCCGCGCCGCCCCGGTCGATCGCCGCCTTCACCACGCCGAAGATCGCACCCTGGATGGACGCCGCCAGCAGCACCTCGCCCCAGCTGCGGTCCTTCTGGGTCGGGGTGGGCGCGTCCTTGGTGCCGGTCATCAGCTTCCACACCTGCCCGAACAACGCGCTGGCGGCCAGACCGCCGAGCACGCCGAACAGCATGCCGAGCGGGCGGTAGAGGAGCTTGTTCACGTTCACCGGCCCCTCCGCAGGAGCTTCCACAGCACCAGCACCGCCGCCACGACACCGGCCGCGACCGCCGCCGGGTGCTTGCGGGCCTGCTGGACGCCCTGCTCCACCTTCTGCTGCACGGGCGGCGGCAGCTGCTCGACCGCCTGGGCGGCCTTCGTGCCGACCTGCTCGGCCACCACGCCGGCCTTGACCGTGACCTGCTCGGCGACGGCGCCCGCCTTGGCGCTCACCTGCTCGGCCACCTCGCCGGCCTTCTGGCCGACCTGCCCGGCCACCTCGGTCGCCTTCTGACCGACCTGGCTCGCCGCCGCGCCCGCCTTCTCGCCGATCGCCGTGGCCTTCTCGCCGACGGCCGCGCCCGCCGCCGCGCCGGCCTTGCCGACCCGCTCGCCCGCCTTGTCCGCGGCCTCGCCGACCTTCGCGGTGGTCTTGCCCGCCGCCGCGGCCACCGCCGCGTTGGCCCGCGTCGCGGTCTCCTTCACCTGTTCCACTCCTTCGTGCGCCTTGTCCTTCACCCGTCCGGGAACGTCGGCCTTGTGCACCAGCGCTTCCACGGTGTCGCCCAGCTCACGCCGGGTCTGCTCCACATCGGCGCGCAGCTCGTCCGGGTCCTTCGGGACGTCCTTGCCGCTCATCGGTGTGCCCTCTCGCTCACGGTGGCGATGTCCTTCTTGACACCAGCAATGGCCTCTTCGGGCACGGGCGGGGTGCCGCGTTCGAGCTGCTTGCGGCCGACCAGCGCCAGCACGCCCGCCACGACGAACACGGCCGCCGCGACGACGAACGCCGCGAGCCACGCCGGCATGACGGTGGCCAGCAGCAGCACCACCCCGGCGAGCACCGTCATCAGCCCGAACCAGGCCAGCACGCCCGCGCCGCCGAGCAGCCCGGCGCCCGCGCCGACGCGCTTGCCCTTCGTGCGCAGCTCCGCCACGGCCAACCGCATCTCGTCCCGGGCCAGCCGGGTCACCTGCTCGGACAGCCGGTTCACCAGCTCCGCGGTCGACGGTTCACGACCGGTCGGCCGATCCGTCACTCGATCGGTGTCCCGGACGGCCGCGTGGGTGGCGGCGACGTGACTCATGGCCGTCTCCTCTCGTGCACTCGCCACCCGACTACCCGAAATCGCGCGGGTGTACGCCCCGTGTTCGGGGGAAACCCGTCGCCCATGGCGCACGCACCGCAGGCACCGACCCAATTGCCGAAGCGCTCGTGGTGGGGGGTTCTCAAGCGAACCGTCAAGGAGTTCGGCGACGACAACCTCACCGACTGGGCGGCGGCCCTCACCTACTACGCGGTGCTGTCGCTGTTCCCCGGCCTGCTGCTGCTCACCGCGCTGCTGGGCATGCTCGGCCCGGACGCCACGAACTCCATTGTGGACAGCCTCGACGCGCTCGGACCGGGCGAGGCCAAGGACACCATCGCCGGCGCGATCGAGAACCTCCAGAAGTCGCAGGCCAGCGGGCTGCTGGCGGTCGTCGGCCTGGTGACCGCGCTGTGGTCGGCCTCGGGGTACGTGGGCGCGTTCATGCGCGCGGCCAACTCGATCTACGACGTGGCGGAGGGCCGGCCGTTCTGGAAGGTCATCCCGCTGCGGCTGGGCCTGACGATCGGCGTCGTGGTGCTGCTCGCGCTGACCGCGCTCGGCGTCACGCTGACCGGCGGCGTGGCCGCGTGGCTGGGCGACGTGCTCGGCCTGGGCTCGACGGTCGTCACCGTCTGGGACATCGCCAAGTGGCCGGTGCTGTTCCTGCTCGCCAGCCTGGCGATCGGCCTGCTGTTCTGGGCGTCGCCGAACGTGCGGCAGCCCAGCTTCCTGTGGATCACGCCCGGCGGCCTGCTGACCGTGGTGGTCTGGGTGGCCGCGTCGCTGGGCTTCGCGTTCTACGTGGCGAACTTCGGGTCCTACAACCGGACCTACGGCTCGCTGGCCGGCGTGATCGTCTTCCTGGTGTGGCTGTGGATCTCGAACCTGGCCCTGCTGCTCGGCGCGGAACTCGACGCCGAGCTGGAGCGGGGCAGGCGGATGGAGGCCGGGCAGCCCGAGGGGCGGGACCCGGTGGCCCCGCCCCGCGACACGGCGGCGATGGACTGACGGCCGGTCCAGCGGCGCGACCGGGGCCGCGCCGATCGGCCCCGACGACCAGCGCTGAAGGCGGCGCCGACGACCAGGGCCGCGCTGACCGGCGCTGCCGACCGGGGGCCGTGTGCGGACCCCCGGACCGCGGGTCAGCCCTTCTGCTCGGCGACCTGCTTGCGCACCTCGTCCATGTCGACCTTGCGCGCCTGGTCGATGAGGTCTTCCAGCGCGGCCGGCGGCAGCGCGCCCGGCTGCGCGTAGAGCACGACGCCGTCGCGCACGATCATGAGGGTCGGGATCGACCGGATCTCGAACGCCGCGGCGAGCTGCTGCTGCGCCTCGGTGTCGACCTTGCCGAACACGATGTCGGTGTGCTTCTCCGCGGCCTTCTCGTAGGTCGGGGCGAACTGGACGCACGGCCCGCACCAGCCCGCCCAGAAGTCGACCAGGACCATCTCGGAGCCGCCGACAACCTCGTCGAAGTTCTCCGCGGTCAGCTCCACGGTGGCCATAGGTCCTCCTTGCTGTGGACATGGGGTTGCCCCCTTGTACCCCGAGCAACGACCGCGAACCGCCCACAATTCCCTTCAACTGGCCGTGGACGACTTCAACAAACAGTTGTAGTTTCCGGGTCACCCGACAGTTGGAGGTGGGTCGTGCGCGGAGCCGCAGCCCTGTCCCTGTCCGTGTTGGCGCTGGTGGCGTGCGGTGCGCCCGCCGAGGACCCACCCGCGGGCCCCGCCGACGACCTGCCGGCCACCGCGTCGATCGTGCAATCCGTCACCAAGGACGACGCCCTGGCCGCCGGGCTCCCCGACGCCCTCACCCGATCGGGCGTGCTCAAGGTCGGCTCGAACATCCAGAACCCGCCGAACAACTTCTACGCCGCCGACGGCAAGACCCCGGTCGGCTCCGAGGTCGACCTGGTCAAGGCGGTCGCGGCCAAGCTCGGGCTGGCCGTCGAGCACCACGACATGGCGTTCGGCTCGCTCATCACGAGCCTCCAGGCGGGCCGGATCGACGTCACCGTGGCCGCGATGAACGACACCCCGGAACGGCAGCGGGCGATCGACTTCGTCGACTACTTCACCTCCGGCATCACGATCATGGTGCGGAAGGGCAACCCGGCGGGCATCAAGGGCCCGGACGACCTGTGCGGCAAGACCGTCGCCGTCAACCTCGGCTCCAGCCAGGAGAGCTACGCCAAGGGGTTCCGGTGCCTGTCCGGCGAGCCCATCGGGGTGACGGCCACCGACAGCGACACCCAGAACCAGAACCAGCTGCGCACCGGCCGGGTCGACGCCATCCTGAACGACCTGCCCACCGCCGTCTACGTGGCGAGGACGGCGGGTGACGGCGAGTTCTTCGAGGTCGTGGACCTGGCCCCGATCAACGGCGGCCCGTACGGCATCGGCGTCAACAAGAACACCCCCGAGCTGACCGCGGCCCTGCGGGACGCGTTGCAGGCCCTGATCGACGACGGCACCTACCGCCGGATCCTCGACGCGTGGGACGTCGGCCAGGGCGCGGTGACCAAGGCGACCGTCAATGGCCGGTGAGGACGGGGACGACCTGGTCGTCGTCCCGCTGAGGCACCGGGGGCGGTGGGTCGGCGGGGCGGCGATCCTCGCGGCGCTCGGCGCGCTGGGGTGGGCCCTGGCCGGCGCGAAGATCGACTACGCCGCCGTGCCCGGGTTCTTCACCCACGACATCGTGCTGCGCGGCCTGGTCAACACGGTCGTGCTGGCCGTGGCCGCGCAGGCGGGCGCGATCGTGCTCGGGGTGCTGGTCGCGCTGCTGCGCCGGTCGGCCAACCCGGTCGCCCGCTGGTTCGCCGCCGGGTACGTGTGGCTGTTCCGCGGCCTGCCCGTGCTGCTCCAGATCCTGCTGTGGTTCAACCTGGCGCTGGTCTTCGAGGACATCTCCGTGTTCGGGCTGGTCGAGGAGAAGACGAACGTGCTGGTCACGGCGTTCGTCGCGGCGCTGCTCGGGCTGGGGCTCAACGAGAGCGCGTACATGGCCGAGATCGTGCGCGCCGGGCTCGACAGCGTGGACCGCGGCCAGGTCGAGGCGGCCAGGGCGATCGGCATGACGCCCGTGACCACCCTGCGCCGGGTCGTGCTGCCGCAGGCCATGCGCGTGATCATCCCGCCGACCGGCAACGACTTCGTCAACCTGCTGAAGGGCACGTCCATGGCGTCGGTGATCGGGTTCCTGGAGCTGGTCCACGCGGCCAACAACATCGCCTCGCGCAACCTCCAGATCATGGAGACGCTGCTGGCCGCGGCGGCCTGGTACCTGGTCGTGGTCAGCCTGGCGGGCGTCGGCCAGCACTTCCTGGAGCGCCACTACGGCAAGGGGGTGGCGCGGTGAGCCTGCTGCGGGCGGTGGGCGTGCGGAAGTCGTTCGGCGCGGTCGAGGTGCTGCGCGGGGTGGACCTCACCGTGGACGCCGGGCAGGTGGTGTGCCTGCTCGGGCCGTCGGGCGCGGGCAAGTCGACGTTCCTGCGCTGCGTGAACCACCTGGAGACGATCGACGCCGGCCGGATCTGGGTGGACGGCCAGGCGGTCGGGTTCGCCGCGCGCGGCGGCAGGCTGCACGAGCTGCGCGAACGGGAGGTGGCGCGGCAGCGGCGGGGCATCGGGATGGTGTTCCAGCGGTTCAACCTGTTCCCGCACCGGACCGCGGTGCAGAACGTCGCCGAGGGACCCGTGCACGTGCTGCGCACGCCCCGGGCGACGGCCCTGGCCGAGGCGCGGGCGCTGCTCGACCGGGTGGGGCTCGCGGACCGGGCCGACGCCTACCCGCACCAGCTGTCGGGCGGCCAGCAGCAGCGGGTGGCGATCGCGCGGGCGCTCGCGATGCGGCCGAAGCTGATGCTGTTCGACGAGCCGACCTCGGCGCTGGACCCGGAGCTGGTCGGCGAGGTGCTGGACGTGATGGCCGACCTCGCCCGCGACGGGATGACCATGGTCGTGGTCACGCACGAGGTCGGGTTCGCCCGGCAGGTGGCCGACTCGGTGGTGTTCATGGTGGACGGAGCGGTGGTCGAGTCCGGACCGCCGGAGCAGGTGCTGGACAATCCGCGGCAGCACCGCACGCGGCAGTTCCTCGCGAAGGTGCTCTAGCGGACGCGGTGGGAGGTGCGGTAGGTGGTCACGCGGTGGAAGGTGCGGTAGGTGGTCACGCGCATCCCGTCGTCCTACCTGGTCCAGTTCCGCGAGCCGGAGGGGTACCTGGACTTCGCCCGGTTCGGGCCGCCGTCGTTCGCGGTGGTCGACGCCTCCACGCGGCTGGCGGAGGCGTCCGCGTCGGCCGGTCCGTCCACCGTGGACGACCTCATGCGGCAGGAGCTGCGGGCGAAGGCGGCGGTGGCCCGGCTGTGCCGGGGCGACACCGACCACGTGGCGCTGCTGCCGAACACGAGCACCGGGCTGTTCCAGGCGGCGCTGGGCGTGACCGGCGAGGTGCTGGTGTCGGCGGGGGAGTTCCCGGCGAACACCTACCCGTGGGCCCGGTCGCCGTCGGTGGACGTGTCGTGGCTGCCCGCCGGCCCGGTGACGGCGGACGTGGTGCGGGAGGCGGTGACGCCGGCGACCGCGGCGCTGTCGGTGAGCGCGGTGGACTTCCGCACCGGGTACCGGGCCGACCTGGCGGCGCTGCGCGAGGTGGTCGGCGACCGGTTGCTGGTCGTGGACGGCATCCAGGGCTTCGGGGTCGTGGACGAGCCGTGGGAGGTCGCCGACGTGCTGGTGGTCGGCGGGCAGAAGTGGCTGCGGGCGGGGTGGTCGACCGGGTTCCTGGTGTTGTCCGACCGGGCGCTGGAGAGGCTGGAGCCGGTGCTGTCGGGGTGGACGGGGGCGCAGGACCCCGGGTTGTTCGACAACGCCGTTCACCCGGTGGGGGAGGGGGCGGCGGGGTGGTCGATCACGAACCTGAGCCCGGTGGCGGCGGGGGCGTTGGCGGCGGCGTTGGAGCTGGTCGAACTGGCCGGCGTGGAGGCGATCCAGGCCAGGGTCGTGGACCGGGTCGACGAACTGGCCGAGGTGGTGCGGTCGGCCGGCGGCGGGATCGTCTCCGCGGTGGAGCGCCGGGCGGGCATCCTGGCGTTCACCCTGCCCGACCACCCGCCGTCGGTGATCGGGGCGGCGCTGGCGGACGCGGGCGTGACGGCCACCGTGCGGCCGGAGCACGTCCGCCTGTCGCCGCACGCCTCCACCACGCCGGAGACCACCGCCCGGTTCGCCGCCGCGTTGCGGGAGCTGCGCAAGCCGGCCGGCGCCGCGGTGGGCGCGCCGGCGGGTGCGGTGACCCCGGACGTGCTCGCCGCCCTCGTCCCGACGGTGAACAGCCTCGCCGGGGTGTTGGGGCCGGGCACCGAGGTCGTCCTGCACGACCTGGCGGCGCTGCCGAACTCGATCATCGCCATCGCGGGCGACCTCACCGGCCGCGAGGTCGGCGGCCCGATGACCGACCTGCTGCTCGGCCTGGTGCGCCGGGGCACCACGCAGGACCTGGCGGGCTACGAGACCTACGCGCCGGACGGCCGGGTGATCCACTCGTCCACCGTGTTCCTGCGGGACGCGGAGGGCGTCGCGGTCGGCTGCCTGTGCGTGAACAGCGACCCCGGCCCGAACCGGCGACCGGGCGGCGCGGTGTCGGCGGTCGAGGCGTTCCCCGGTGACGTGGACACCCTCCAGCGGCTCCTGGTCGAACGCGCCGTCACCGCCGTCGGCGTGCCCGTGGAGCTGATGAAGAAGTCGCACAAGTCGGAGGTGGTGCGGGTGCTGGACGAGGCCGGCCTGTTCCTCATCCGCGATTCCGTCGACTACCTGGCGGGCGTGCTCGGCGTGACCCGGTACACGATTTACAACTACCTCAACGAAATCAGGGCCTGACCGCCCGCCGGTCCCGCCGCACGACGGCTCCGTCCCGCCGGCGGGACCGAGCCGTTCCCGAACCCTTGAGCCCTCGCCGCGGCCGGTAGTAGTGTCCGGTCCCGGTCGCCGGCCGGACAACGGTTTCCGGCGACCGCGGGGGGCTCGGCAATCTCCGTTCCGCACACCGGCGCGTGACTCGACGCGCCCGGTCGGTGCCGCCTGCCCTTCCACTGCTCGACATCACGCCAAGCAGCCCAGGAGCAAGCATGGCATTGCGTTCCCGATTCGCCGCCATCGCGGCCACCCTGTTAACGGTCACGACGGTCGGCGCGCTCCCGGCCGGAGCCGACGACACCGCGGCCGGGTTGTACGTCGACGAGCAAGACCTGAATTCCCTCAGCACGGTGGTCCACCGGAACGGCGCGGAGTTCGCCGGTTCCTGGTACGACCACGACGCGAAGCGCTTCGTCGTCGCGGTCGCCGACGGGGCCGACCCGGCGAAGGCGCGCGACCGGGTGACCGGCGTGGCCCGGTCCCGCAGATCGCCCGACGCGGGCATCCGGCTGGAGTTCGAGTCACGACCCCGGTCGTTGACCGCGCTCCAGGACGCCCTGGCCAAGGTCGACGCCGTCCTCCAGGCCCCGGACGCCGCCCGCCGGGCCACCGTCAGCAGCTGGTACGTCGACCAGCGGCAGGGCAAGGTCGTCGTGCACGCCCGCGAGAACACCGCCGAACTGGCCGCGAGCCTGCGCCGCGAGGCCGGTGACGCGGTCGAGGTCGTCCGCGACGACACGACCTACCGCACGCTCGAGAAGAAGGAGACCACGTCCACGCCGCCCCGGGTGGTGCGGCTGCCCGACCCGAAGGCGGGACCGTCGGCCGGCGTGGCGGCGGCGGACGCGGCCAACCGCGTGCAGGACGGGTTCCCCTACTACACGGGCAACCGGATCATCCGCGTGGCGGGCAACAGCATCTCCCAGTGCAGCACCGCGGCGGTCAACTACCCGCAGACCCACGTGTACACGGCCGGGCACTGCTACCGGGTCGGCGAGGTGATCTACCAGGGCTACTTCGACGGCGGCACCAACACGGTGTACGTCACCGGCCAGGCCGGCACGGTGGAGTCCGTCCAGTGAGGCAACGGGCGGATCGACGCGGAGTCGTTGCGCACCAACCGGTACACCAACCGCCAGTGGCACGGCAGCGTCACCTTCCCGACGGACCTGTACCAGACCAAGGACACGTCCAACTACCTCGGCCTGCGGGTGTGCGGGAACGGTTCGGTCAGCGGCACGCAGTGCACCGGCGAGGTGTCCGCGACCAACGTCTGCATCTTCTACTCGGACGCGAACATCAACGTCTGCGGCCTCACCAAGGTCCGACCGCTGAACGGCGCGGACCTCAGCGACAACGGCGACAGCGGCGGCCCGGTCATCCTGGACTCCACCGGGACGGGCGCGCGGGTGGTCGGCATCATCTCCGGCGAGAGCAACGCGGGCGACATGGCCTACACGCCGATCTCCGCGGCGTGCGCCCAGGTGACCCCGTACACCTGCGATTAGCGGTGGGGCGGGGTGTAGCCCGCCCGGCGTGAGCAAGGTCAAGACCTCGTCGATGTGCGGGCTCTCCGCGCTGTTCGTCTTCTGCTCGGGCTCCGGGTGCAGGCCGGGGCCCGAGCAGGACGAGTGGAACCCGGTGCCACCGATCACCACTTCCGATCCGTCGATCACGGTGCCGACGGTGCCGTTGGTGAAGCCGACGCCGTGAGGGCGAGTCGGTGCTGTCCGGCTCGATGGGCGCGCTGCGGGTCCGATGAGGGTGGGTTGGGATCGGGTGGGCTGGGATTGGCTGAGGGTGTTTCAGGGGTGTAGTTGGTCGGTGTAGGGGGTGGGGTCGAGGTTGTGGTCCTGGAGCCAGGTTTGGTTCAGGTAGGTGTTGTGGTAGGGGGTTCCGCTGTCGGCGATGATGGTGGCGAAAGGGCCCGGTTCGCGCAGTGCGGTGGTCAGGTGGTGGATTCCCCACACGGCGGTGCCGGTGGAGGGGCCGGCGTTGACGTTCTGCCGGTGCAGCCAGTGCAGTGCGGCGACGGAGGCGGCGTCGGGGATGGGGATGACCAGGTCCACCACGCCCGGTTGGAAGCCCGGTTCGACGCGCGGGCGGCCGATGCCGGGGATGCGGGACGGCATCCCGGTTCCGTAGTCCGGTGCGCCGGAGGCCCAGGCGGGGAAGTAGGCGGAGTTCTCCGGGTCCACGACGGCCAGTTTGGTGTCCAGGCCCTCGCGGCGGATGTGGCGGCCGATGGCGGCCGAGGTGGCGCCCGTGCCGGCGCCCACGACGACCCAGCGCGGGGGTTCGGGGAGTTGGGCGAACAGTTCGTCGGCCAGGGTCGGTGGCCACGCGGCGACGGCCGGTTCGGCGTCGGTCAGGTGGTCGAGGAAGTGGGCTCCCCAGCCCTCGGCCAGGGTGTGGGCTTCGTGCTGCAGGGCGGCCGGGGGTTGGGTGGCCCGCCGCCAGCGGCCGCCCGCGTGGACGATCCGGTCCAGGACGGCCGGTGGGGTCCTGGCCGGGACCAGGGCGGTGAACGGCAGGTCCAGCAGGGTGGCGAAGCGGGCGGCGGCCAGGGCGACCGGGCCGGCGGTGGCCACGACGATGCCTGTGCCCTCGGTGATGCGGCCGCTCGCGATCGCGTGGCACAGCATCGCGGCGACCGTGCGGTCCTTGGTGCTGCCGGTGGGCAGGGCGGTCTCGTCCTTGAGGACGACGTCCGCCCCGCCCACCCGCAGGCCGCGCAGCGGCGTGGGCCGATGGCCCTCTCGCACCTGCCGGATCGCCTTGGCCGCCCACGCGCTCATGATCCGAACCTAATCCACCGGCCTCACCCCGCCGCACGCAGTGGCGCGTCGCCCTCGTGGACGGCGGCGTAGGCGGCGTCACGGGCGGCGTTGGCCTCGTCGTCGGTCAGGGTCCTGGTGGGGTGGCGCAGGACCAGCCGGACCAGCACGTTCCGCTGGTCGGGGCGCGCGCCGAGGCGGGCCACGGCCGCCGGCGGCAGGTCGGGCACCGGGGTCCCGCCCACCACGGCGACCTCCTCGACCAGGTCGCCCACGGCGGCGCGGACCAGGTCGCCGATGGTCTCGTCGTCGGCGTCCGGGCCGACCGCCACCGAGATGTCGCGGGTGACGGGCGGGTGCTTCGACACCGGCCGGTACGGCGTCAGGTCGAGCATCTGGTTGGCCACGCGGGGGTCGTCGGAGGACAGCAGGCGGATGTCCGGGACGCCCTTGCGCAGCATCAGCAGCCGGTCCAGGCCCAGTCCCAGCGCCAGGCCGTGCACGTGGTCGGGCAGCCACGCCCGGCGCAGCACGTGGCGGGCGGCCAGGCCGCACTCGGCCACCTCCAGCCACTCGCCGTCCACCAGCACGTCCACCTGTTTTCCCCCGGTCGTGTACGGGTGGGTCGCCGGGGTGGTCCGGTACCGCAGGCCCGGCACGGCGGCGGTGACGACGGCGTCGACCAGCTCGTCCAGGTCGGCCCGGTGGTGGGAGATCCGCCACACGTCGAGCTGGTGCGGCGTGCCCGAGTGCACCCGGTCCACGGCGTCGCGCCGGTAGACCATGCCGACGCACGCCAGCGTCACGTCGTCCCAGTCGTCCCGGGTCCCGAGCAGCCGCAGCGCGGGCGGCACCATGGCGGTGGTGTGGCTGCGCAGCATGCGGTTCGGGCCGGTGTAGCGCGTGTGGCGGGCGTCGCGGGTGATGGCGTCGGGCGGGTAGCCCAACGCGGTGTAGTTGTCGTCCACCGACACCTCCGGGTGATCGCGCAGCACGCGGACTTCACCCGGTAGGGCGGTCAGGATCTGGTCGAGCAGGAGTTGCACGGCGTGCGGCCCGTACGTGGGGTCGCTGAGGTCGCGGGGCATCGCGGTGGTCCCTTCGAGCGGTGGAAGCCGGACGGCTGGAGGTGTCCCCCGAGCCGGTCCGCCACCGGGACCGCGTGAACTAGCGCACGCCACACGCCCCGGCGACCGGGTCTCCCGGCCGGGGGCGGCTAAATCGGCGCGTCACGTTTTCCACCCTAGCCGGTGCGTGCCGCATGATGCACGCATGTTGTCGAGCAAGGGCGAGGACTTCCGCGCGTTCTGGACCGAGCGGCACCTGTGCACGCTGACCACGATCCGCCCGGACGGCACCCCGCACGTCGTGCCGGTCGGCGTCACGCTGGACGTGGAGACCGCCACCGCCCGGGTGATCACCTCGGGGACGTCGCACAAGGTGCGCCAAATCCTCGCGGCCGGCCCCGGTGGCGCGCCCGCCGCCGTGTGCCAAGTGGACGGACGCCGCTGGTCGACGCTGGAGGGCCGGGCGGTGGTCCGCCGCGAGCCGGAGGTGGTGCGGGACGCCGAGCGCCGCTACGCCGACCGCTACCGCACGCCCCGGCCGAACCCGGAGCGCGTGGTGATCGAGATCGCCGTCACGCGCGTGCTGGGGACGGTGTGAGCGTCACCGTCATCGGCATCGGGGCCGACGGCTGGGACGGCCTGCCGCCCGCGTCCCGGCACGCGGTCGAGTCCTGCGAGGTGCTGCTGGGCAGCGCCCGGCAGCTCGCCCTGGTGCCGGGCGACGTCGAACGGGTGCCGTGGCCGTCGCCGCTGGTCCCGGCGCTGCCGGGGCTGCTGGCCCGGTACGGGGGGCGTCGCGTGGGCGTGCTGGCCAGCGGCGACCCGATGTTCCACGGCATCGGCACCACCCTGGTCCGGCTGCTGGGCGCGGACCGGGTCCGCGTGGTCCCGCACCCGTCGTCGGTGTCGCTGGCGTGCGCCCGCCTCGGCTGGGCGCTGGACGACGTGGACGTGGTGAGCCTGGTCGGCAGGCCCGCCGCGCTGGTCGTGCCGCACCTGCACCCCGGGCGGCGCGTGCTGGTGCTCGGCGGCCGGCCGCGCGAGGTCGCCGCCCTGGCCCCGGACGCGCGGCTGACCGTGCTGGAGCAGCTCGGCGGGCCGGGGGAGCGGGTGCACCACTCGCTCGACGACGCCGACCCGCTGCACGTGCTCGCGGTCGAGTGCGGCGCGGACGGCGCGTCGCTGACCCCCGGCCGGCCCGACGAGTCCTACGAGCACGACGGCCAGCTGACCAAGCGCGAGGTCCGCGCGGTGACGTTGGCGCTGCTCGCGCCGCGCCCCGGCGAGCTGCTGTGGGACGTGGGCGCGGGCGCGGGCAGCATCGCCGTCGAGTGGTGCCGGACCCACCCGCGCTGCCGGGCCGTCGCCGTGGAGCGGGACCCGGAGCGGGCGGCGCGCGTCGGGCGCAACGCGACGGCGTTCGGCGTGCCCGGCATCGAGGTGGTCGTCGGCTCGTCGCCCGAGGCGCTGGACCTCGAACCGCCCGACGCCGTGTTCATCGGCGGGGGCCTCACCGCGCCCGGCGTGGTCGAGCGCTGCTGGGACGCGCTCAAGCCCGGCGGGCGGCTCGTCGCCAACGCCGTGACGCTGGAGTCCGAGGCCGTGCTGACGCGGTGGCGGGCCCGGCTCGGCGGCGACCTGACCCGGATCGAGGTCAGCCGGGCGACCGCGATCGGCGGCTTCACCGGCTGGCGCGCGCAGATGCCCGTGACCACGTGGGCCGTGACCAAAGAGCACACTGCTGGGGAGAACGCGTGACCGTCCACTTCATCGGCGCCGGGCCCGGCGCGGCCGACCTGCTCACCCTCCGGGCGGCGCGGATCATCGCCGCGTCACCGGTCTGCCTGTACGCGGGCGCGCTCGTGCCGGTCGAGGTCCTGGAGCACTGCCCGCCCGGGGCGCGCCTGGTCGACACGGCGAACCTCGACCTGGACGAGATCACCGCCGAGCTGTCCGCCGCGCACGCGGCCGGGCACGACGTGGCGCGGCTGCACTCGGGCGACCCGTCGGTGTTCAGCGCGATGGCCGAGCAGATGCGCCGGCTGGACGCGCTGGGCATCCCCTACGACGTGACGCCGGGCGTGCCCGCGTTCGCCGCGGCGGCCGCGTCCCTGCGCCGCGAGCTGACCGTGCCGGGCGTCGCGCAGACCGTGATCCTGACCCGCACGGCGGCCCGCGCCACGCCCATGCCCGAGGGCGAGGACCTGGCGACGCTGGGCCGGTCCGGGTCCACGCTCGTGCTGCACCTGGCCGTGCAGCGGATCTTGGGGGTGGTGGCCGACCTGCTGCCCAACTACGGCGCGGACTGCCCGGTCGCGGTGGTCGCGCGGGCCAGCCGCGAGGACGAGGTCGTGCTGCGCGGCACGCTCGCCGACATCGCCGACCAGGTGCTCGCGGCGGGCGTGAAGCGGACCGCGGTCATCGTCGTGGGCCGGGCGCTGGCCGCCGAGGGCTTCCCGGACAGCCACCTCTACTCCACCGCCCGCAGCCGACCGTGACGTCAGGCCCGGCCGACGACCGTCCCCGCGCGGTCGATCACGACGACGTCCACCGCGACCGGGGCGCCGCGCAGCACGCCGTCCGCCGTCGCCTTGGCCCTCGCCGCCACCAGGTCGCCCAGCGGCACGCCCGCCGCCTGGCACACCTGGAGCGCTCCCAGGGCCGTGTTCGCGTCGGCCACCGCCGAGGCGACCGCGGGATCGTCCACCAGGGACGCCAGGAAGCCCAGGTCGACCTGCGAGCGGCCCGAGTGCAGGTCGAGGTGGCCGTCCGCCAGCTTGGACAGCTTCCCGATGCCGCCCGCGATGGTCAGCCTCGGCACGGGGTGGCGGCGCAGGTACTTCAGCACCGCGCCGGCGAAGTCGCCCATGTCCAGCAACGCGTCCTCGGGCAGCCCGTGCAGCGCCGCCGCGACCTTCTCCGACGTGCTTCCGGTGCACCCGGCCACGTGCCGGTGGCCCTGGGCGCGGGCCACGTCGATGCCGCGCCGGATGCTGTCGATCCACGCCGAGCACGAGTAGGGGACGACGATCCCGGTCGTGCCGAGGATCGACAGCCCGCCCAGGATGCCCAGCCGGGGGTTCCACGTCCTGCGGGCCAGCTCCTCGCCGTGCTCCACCGAGACCGTCACGACCACGTCGCCGGCGCCGCCGTGCTCGGCCGCCACCCGCGCGACGTGCTCGCGCATCATCTGCCGCGGCACGGGGTTGATCGCGGGCTCCCCGACGGCCAGCGGCAGGCCGGGCTTGGTCACCGTGCCGACACCGGGCCCCGCCTCGAACACCACGCCGCTGCCCGGCGCGCCGTGCCGGACCGTCGCGCCGACCAGCGCGCCGTGCGTGACGTCCGGGTCGTCGCCCGCGTCCTTCACGATCGCGGCGAACGCGCGGTCGTCCGCCAGGGATTCCCGGGCCAGCGCGAACGTCGGCGTCTGGCCCTTCGGCAGCACGATCCCCACCGGGTCGGGGAACTCACCGGTGAGCAACGCCGTGTACGCCGCCGTGGTGGCGGCGGTGGCGCAGGCGCCGGTGGTCCAGCCGAAGCGCAGGTTCGTGCTCACGACGACAGGATGCAACAGCCGTGAAGACCGTGCTGGTACTGGGTGGCACGGGCGAGGCCCGCGCGCTCGCCGCCGCGCTCACCGGGATGAGGGTGATCTCGTCGCTGGCCGGCCGGGTGGCCGACCCGAAGCTGCCCGAGGGCGAGGTCCGCGTCGGCGGCTTCGGCGGGGTGGACGGGCTCGTGGCGTACCTGCGGGCCGAACGCGTGGACGCCGTCGTGGACGCCACGCACCCGTTCGCCGACCGCATCACCGCGAACGCCCTCGCCGCGACCACCGCGACCGGCACCCCGTTCCTGGTGCTGCGCCGCCCCGGCTGGCCGCCCGAGGAGGGCTGGCGGTACGTGGACAGCGTCGCCGAGGCCGCCGCGCTCGTCGCCGGCCGCCGGGCGCTCGTCACCACCGGGCGTCGGGGGCTGGCCGCGTTCACCGACGGCGTGGCGCGCACCGTCGACCCGCCCGACCCGCCGAACCCGCGGCTGGCGGTCGTGCTCGACCGCGGTCCGTACACAGTGGACGGCGAGCTGGCGCTCATGCGGGAGCACCGGGTCGAGGTCCTGGTCACCAAGGACAGCGGCGGGCCGATGACGGCCGCCAAGCTGGCGGCCGCCCGTCACCTCGGCATCCCGGTCGTGGTCGTGCGCCGACCCCCGCCACCGGACGCGCCGCTGGTGGAGACGGTCGCCGAGGCGGTCGACTGGCTCACGCGGGGTAGCGGCGCGGGGTGAACACCGTGCCGCGGGCGCTGACCCGGGTCTGCGAGGAGCCGACCAGCAGCAGGCACCGCATGTCCACCGCGGACGCGTCGAGGTCGGCCAGCCGCACCACCCGGACGGACTCCTCGGGGCCGCCGACGTCCCGGCCGACGATCACCGGCGTGTCGGGGGAGCGGTGCCGCAGCAGCGCGTCGCGGGCCTTGTCCACCTGCCACGTGCGGCTGCGCGACGCCGGGTTGTAGATCGCGAGCACGAGGTCGGCGGCGGCCGCCGCCTCCAGCCGCCGCTCGATCACCTCCCACGGCTTGAGCCGGTCCGACAGCGAGACCACGCAGTAGTCGTGGCCCAGCGGCGCGCCGACCCGGCTGGCCACCGCGTGGGCGGCCGTCACCCCCGGCAGGACGCGGACCGGCACGTCGGCGAACTGCGGGTCGGTGGCCACCTCCAGGACCGCGCCGGCCATCGCGAACACGCCCGGGTCGCCCGACGACACCACCGCGACCCGACGCCCGCGCTTGGCGAGGTCGAGCGCGAAGGCCGCCCGCTCGGCCTCCACCTTGTTGTCCGACGCGTGCCGCCGCTGGCGCGGGTCCACCGGCACGCGGTTCAGGTAGGTCACGTACCCGACCAACTCCTCGGCCGCCGCCAACGCCTCCCGCGCCTCCGGCGTCAACCACTGCGGCCCGGCCGGCCCGAGCCCGACCACCACCACCTCGCCGCCCGCTCCGGCCTGGCCGCCCGCTCCGGCCTGGCCGCCCGCTCCGGCCTGGCCGCCCGCTCCGGCCTGGCCGCCCGCTCCGGCCTGGCCGCCCGCTCCGGCCTGGCCG
>NZ_JBSGBG010000025.1:0-122229 GCF_053601135.1 Actinosynnema sp. NPDC004786
CTCCCGGCCCTACCGCACCTGACGCTGGAACGGCCCCCTTGACGCGTGCGGTAGCCCTTGTGGAGGTCGGCGGGATGACACGAAACCCGACCAACGACGCAACCGGGGCTTCACCACCCACCCCCGTCATCCTGCTGATCTGCCCGTCCGGCGAGGACGCTTTTAATCCGCTCTCCAATGGTCGAGGCACGGATCAGCAACCCGGACCGACTCGCGGGCCTGCTGCCCCCATAAAGCGTTGTCACCCCTGCAACGGACGGTCCTGGACTGCCTGTACACCCGGCACCACGACGGGCGGGTTCGGTATCTACGGGGGCATTCGCCGGGGAGAACGCGCCGTTCACCGAGCTGACCCGGCAGCGGGCCGCGAGCTACTGGAACTGCTACCACCGGTACCGGCACCCCGCGTTGTCCGACTACCCGGGCCGCCGCCTGGTGGCGGCCCTGGAGGCAGCCGCCCGCCGGTCGACCGGGGACGGCGTGCGCCACCTGACCGAATCGGGGCTGGACGAACGGGGGAGCGGTGCGCGAGAGTCGAGGCGGTGATCGGGCACGCGGATCACCTGACAACGTTGTCACCCAGAGAGGCTCCCTGCCGATGCCGCTCCGCCGAGGCACCACGCTCCTGCTGGCCGCCGCCCTGGCCCTGTCAAGCGCACCCACCGCCACCGCCGACCCCGCCGCCACCAAACCCGCCACCAAACCCGCCGCCGAACCTGCCTCACCCGAACCGGTGGACCCCACGACGCTGGTCAACCCCTTCGTCGGCACTCAGAACTTCGGCAACACCTTCCCCGGCGCGAGCATGCCGTTCGGCATGGTGCAGGTCAGCCCCGACACGGGCGGCCAGGGCGGGTACGACTACCTGCAGCAGGAGATCCACGGGTTCAGCCAGACGCACCTGTCCGGCGTCGGCTGCGGCGTGGCGGGGGAGTTGCCGGTGATGCCGACGACCGGCCCCGTGGACAACGTTGACACCGCCGGCTACCGGTCGCGCTACTCGCACGCCGACGAGGAGGCCCGCCCCGGCTACTACCGCGTTGGCCTGTCCCGGTACGGCGTGAACGCCGAGTTGACCGCCACCCCGAGGACCGGCTGGCAGCGTTACGCGTTCCCGGCCGGCGCGCAGGCGAACGTGCTGTTCAACACCGGCAAGGCCAACCAGCAGGTGCTCGACTCCGAGGTGCACGTCGTCGGCGACCGGACCGTCGAGGGCCGGATCAGGGCGGGGCGGTTCTGCGCCGGCCGCGACGAGCACACCGTGTACTTCACCGCCACGTTCGACCGTCCGTTCTCCGCCTTCGGCACGTGGCGCGGCACGACGCGGTCGCCGGGCGTGCCGGACGCGGCCGGCCAGGGCGGCAACGGCGCGTGGGTGACCTTCGACGCGACCGCCGACCGGGACGTGGTCCTCAAGGTCGGCCTGTCCTACACCGGCCTGGAGGGCGCGCGGAAGAACCTCGCGGCGGAGACCGGCGACTCCTACGACTTCGACGCCACGCGCGCCAAGGCGCACCAGGCGTGGGTGGAGCGGCTGAACGCGGTCCGGATCGACGGCGGCACGGCGGAACGGCGGACCGCGTTCTACACCGCGCTCTACCACTCGCTGCTGCACCCGAACCTGGCCGGCGACGTGGACGGCCGCTACCTGGGCTTCGACGGCCTCCCGCACACCGCGCGGGACTTCACGCCGTACCAGAACCTGTCGCTGTGGGACACCTACCGACCGCAGAACCAGCTCCTCGAACTGCTGGAACCGCAGGTGGCGCGGGACGTGGCGCTCTCGGTGGTGGCGAGCGGCCGGGACGGGGGGTGGCTGCCGCGCTGGGCGCTGGCCAACAGCGAGACCAACATCATGACCGGCGACCCGGTGACGCCGTTCCTGGTGGAGGCGTGGTCGAAGGGCCTGCTCGCGGGCCACGAGGAGGAGGCGTACGAGCTGCTCAGGCGCAACGCCACCACCGTCCCTCCCGCGGACTCGCCGTACAACGGGCGGTCCGGTGTGGAGCACTACCTCGACCGCGGCTACATCCCGTCCGGTTTGGAGCTGGGCGTGGACTGCGCGCACAAGGGCGGCGACAACGACTGCGTGCACCCGGCGTCGGCGACGCTGGAGTACGCGGCGGCGGACGCGGCGCTCGCGCTCATGGCGGCGGGCCTGGGCAAGCGAGACGACGCGCGCGTGTTCGCCGAACGCGGGCAGTGGTACCGCAACCTGTGGGACGCCTCGACCGGCCACTTCCGCCCCCGCACGGTCGACGGCACGTGGGTGACGCCGTACGACCCGGTGGCGGCGGGCCACCAGTTCCACGAGGGCGGCGCGTTCCAGTACCAGTGGCTGGTACCGCAGGACCCGAACGGACTGGTGCGGTTGATGGGCGGGCGGCAGGCGGCCGAGCGGCGGCTGGACGCGTTCTTCGCCTACGACGAGCTGCTCGCCGACCCGGCCCGCACCGTGCGCGAGGACTGGATCACCCAGCCCTACGACTACTACGGCAAGCCCACCTACAACCCGAACAACGAACCGGACCTGCTCGCGCCGTACTTCTACCTGTCCACGGGCACGCCCGCGAAGACGGCGACCGTGGTGCGCGCGGCGATGACGTTGTTCACCACCGGCCCGGACGGCATGACCGGCAACGACGACCTGGGCACGATGTCGGCCTGGTACGTGTTCTCGTCGCTCGGCCTGTACCCGACCATGAGCGGCGGCGACTTCCTGGCGCTGTCCAGCCCGCAGTTCCCCGGCGCGACCGTCCGGACGGGACGCGCCACGCTGACCATCACCGCGCCCGGCGCGAGCGACGCCAACCGGTACGTGCAGCGGGTCGCGTTCAACGGCCGGGACGTGCGCAAGACGTGGCTGGACTGGGACACCGTCGTCGGCGGCGGCACGCTGGCGCACGAACTCGGCGCCACGCCGTCGTCATGGGGCACCGGGCCGGGCGCGGAGCCGCCGTCGGTCAACCGCGCGCAGGCCGACGCCCGGCGGCACGTCGACGCGTCGTTGCGGCAGTCCACGGCGGTCGTGCCGACGGCGGACGCGCCGCAGACCGTGGCGCTGACCCTGGACGTGCTCGCCCAGGCGCCGGGCGCGGTGCCCGTCGACGTGTCGGTGACCGCGCCGGCCGGCTGGTCGGCCACGACGACGCGGCACTTCGTGATCCACTCCGGCCGGTTGCCGACCGAGCGCACGGAACAGGTGGTGGTGACCGTGCCCGCCGGCACGCCGATCGGCCGCTACCCGGTCCGGGTCGCGGTGAGCGGGCCCGACACCGTCGTGCGCGAGGCCGTGGTGGAGCTGCGGCGCGCGGCCACGTGCGCGGTGGCCGGGGAGCAGTGCGCCGTGGACCTCGCCGGCGAGTACAACCACGACGGCACGGCCACGGTCGCGGCGTCCGACCAGGGCGACTTCGACGGCCAGGGCTGGAGCTACGACGCCGCGCTGCTGCCCGCCGCGGGTCCCGCGGTGCTCGGCGGCGTGACCTACCAGGCGCCGGACGCGACCGGGACCGCGCCGAACTTCGTGGAGGCGCGCGGCCAGGCCCTGCTGCTGCCCGCCGGGCAGCACGCCGCGCTGCGGCTCGTGGCGGCGTCGCACAACGGCCCGGTGACGGCCGGCGTGACGATCCGGTACGCCGACGGCAGCACCGCCGAGGCGTCGGTGGCGGTGGGGGACTGGGCGGGTTCGGGCGGCACGGTGCTGCTGGAGATGCCGCACCGCATCAAGCGCGGTCAGGGCGTGGACGGCCCGCCGGTGCGCCTGTTCGGCGTCTCCGTGCCGCTCGACCCGGCCAAGGCGGTGCACTCGATCACCCTGCCCGACGACCCGAGGGTGGAGGTGTACGCGATCACCCTGGTCTGACGCGCCTTGCCTTGACGTCCGCGTCACCACCTACGGTCGGGGTCCATGGAGTTCGCCGTCAGCTACAGCACGCCCCACTTCGGCGTGGACCCCGACCGGATGGTGGCCTACGCCCGGCACGCGGAGGCGTGCGGGTTCGAGGCGGTCTACCTGCCCGAGCACATCGCCGTGTACCCGGGGGCGACCGTCGGCGCGCACCCGATCCCGCCCGCCCTGCCCTACGCGGACCCCGTGGACTGCCTGAGCTTCATCGCCGCGGCGACCGAGCGGATCCTGCTGGGCACGGGCGTGCTGCTGGTGCCCTACCACCACCCGGTGGTGCTGGCGAAACGCCTGGCGACGGTCGACGTGCTGTCGAAGGGCCGGATGCGGCTGCTGACCGTGGGGCTGGGGACGTTGCCGGGCGAGGCGAGCGCGGTCGGGGTGGACTTCGCCACCCGCGGTCGCCGCGCCGACGAGGCGATCGACGTGCTGCGGCTGCTGTGGGAGGGCGGCGAGGAGGGCGTGAGCTTCGACGGCGAGTTCTTCTCGTTCGAGGACTTGTGCAGCTTCCCCAAGCCGCACGGGGTGGCGCGCCTGCCGATCCACGTCGGCGGGTCGAGCCGGGCCGCCGCGCGCCGGGCCGGGCGCCGTGGCGACGGGTACTTCCCCGGCGGGATGCCGACGCCCGACGAGCGCGCGGCCCGGTGGGACCTCGCGCGGGCGACCGCCGCCGAGGCCGGCCGTGACCCGGACGCCCTGGAGCACACCCGCTGGGGCTCGATCGACCTGGGCCCGGACCAGGTGGCGGGGCTCGCCGAGCAGGGCGTGACGCGGGTCGTGGTGAGCGCCACCAGCCCGGACCCGGCCGAGCAGCGCGACCAGCTCTCGGCGTTCGCCGAGCGGTTCGGGCTGGGGTAGGGGTCCGCGCGACCTTCGGGCTCCCGCACCGGCCTCGTCGCGAAGCGCTCACGGCGTGTCACGCTCGGTGGTCGGATCTCAACCCTGCGGAGGTTTCGATGAAGCGCACAACCGTTGTGGTGAACGGGGTGTTGGGCGCCTTGGCGCTCACCGCCGGCCTCCTGGTCGGCGCGCCGCCGGCGGGCGCGGCCGAAGGCGACGTCAAGCTCGCCGCGCCCGGCACGGCCGTGCCGGGGCACTACCTGGTGGTGCTCAAGGACGATGTGGCCGTCCAGGCCGCCGACCTCACCGCGAAGCACGGCGGCACGGTCACGGCCACGTGGCGGCACGCGTTACGCGGCTTCGCCGTCCGCGCCGATGAGAAGGAGGCCAGGAGACTCGCCGCCGACCCGGCGGTGCGGTCGGTCAGCCAGGACGGCCTGGTCCAGGCGGTCGACACCCAGCCGAACCCGCCGTCGTGGGGCCTGGACCGGATCGACCAGCGCGACCTGCCGCTGAACGCGTCCTACGGCTACGACACGACCGCGGCCACCGTGCGCGCGTACATCCTCGACACCGGCATCCGCACCACGCACGCGACGTTCGGCGGCCGGGCGTCCTGGGGTTACGACGCGGTGGACGGCACCAACACCGACTGCAACGGCCACGGCACGCACGTGGCGGGCACGGTCGGCGGCAGCCAGTACGGCGTGGCCAAGGAGGTGCGGCTCGTCGCCGTCCGCGTGCTCAACTGCGCGGGCTCCGGCACGTTCGCCCAGGTGATCAGCGGCGTCGAGTGGGTGACCGCGAACGCCGTGAAGCCGGCGGTGGCGAACATGAGCCTCGGCGCGCCCGCGTCCGCGGCCACCGCGCCGCTGGAGACGGCCGTGCGCAACTCCATCGCCTCCGGCGTCACCTACGCCCTGGCGGCGGGCAACTCCAACACCGACGCGTGCGGCTTCAGCCCCGCGCTGGTGGGCGAGGCGATCACGGTCAACGCCTCCACGATCACCGACGCGCGGGCCTCGTTCAGCAACTACGGCACGTGCAGCGACCTGTTCGCGCCCGGTCAGGACATCACGTCGGCGTGGCACACCGGCGACGCCGCCACCAACACCATCAGCGGCACGTCGATGGCCGCGCCGCACGTCGCGGGCGCGGCGGCGCTGTACCTGGCGACCCACCCCGGTGACGCGCCGGCGACCGTGCAGGCCGCGCTGGTCAACGCCGCCACGCCCAACAAGATCACCAACCCGGGCGCGGGCTCGCCCAACCGCCTGCTCTACACCGGCGCGACGACCGGTGGCCCGTCGACCGTCACCGCGGTCCGCTACCTCGGCGGCCGCGACCACCTCACGTCGGTCACCGGCGCGCCGTCCGGCTACGTGGTCGAGAGCGCCCTGGGCCGGCTGCTGACCAGCCAGGCGCCCGGCACCCACGCGCTGTACCGCTGCGTGACCGGGGGCTGGGACAACTTCACGTCCTACGACGTCAACTGCGAGGGCCGGACCCGCGTCGGCCTGCTCGGCTACGCCCACGACGGCGCGGTCGCGGGCAGCCACCCGATCTACCGGTGCGTGGTGCGGGCCAACGGCGACCACATGGAGTCGTTCGACCCGAACTGCGAGGGCCAGATCACCGAGGGCAGCCTCGGCTACTTCCTCGACTGAGCCGGTCCGGCGGTGGCCCGGACACCCCGGGCCACCGCCTTCACCGCGTCGGACCGCCGCGTCGACCGGCGCGTCAGACCGCCGCGGCGAACTGGGCCGCGTACAGCCGGTGGTACGCCCCGCCGGCGGCCATCAGCTCGTCGTGGCTGCCCTGCTCCACGATCCGCCCGGCCTCCATCACCAGGATCACGTCGGCGTCCCGGATCGTCGACAGCCGGTGGGCGATGACGAAGCTCGTCCGCGACGAGCGCAGGGCCGCCATGGCGTGCTGCACCAACGACTCCGTGCGGGTGTCCACCGAGCTGGTCGCCTCGTCCAGGATCAGCAGCGACGGGTTGGCCAGGAACGCCCGCGCGATGGTGAGCAACTGCTTCTCGCCGGCGCTGACGTTCGTCGCCTCCTCGTTGATGACGGTGTCGTACCCGTCCGGGAGGGTCCGCACGAACCGGTCCACGTAGGTGGCCTTCGCCGCGGCGACGATCTCCTCCTCGGTGGCCGAGGAGTTGCCGTAGGCGATGTTGTCGCGGATCGTGCCGCCGAACAGCCAGGTGTCCTGGAGCACCATGCCGGTCTGCGAGCGCAGGTCCTCCCGCTTCAGCGCGGTGATGTCCACCCCGTCCAGCGTGATGCGGCCCGCGTCCAGCTCGTAGAACCGCATGATGAGGTTGACCAGCGTGGTCTTGCCCGCGCCGGTCGGCCCGACGATCGCCACCGTCTGACCGGGTTCGGCCACCAGCGACAGGTCCTCGATCAGCGGCTGCTCGGGCCGGTAGGAGAAGCTGACGTGCTCGAACTCCACCCGGCCGCGGCGCTGCGCGGGCAGCGTCGCCTCCGCCGGGTCCGGCTCCTGCTCCTCGGCGTCGAGCAGCTCGAACACCCGCTCGGCCGACGCCACGCCCGACTGCATGAGGTTCGCCATCGACGCCACCTGGGTCAGCGGCTGGGTGAACTGGCGGGAGTACTGGATGAACGCCTGCACCTCGCCCAGCGTCATCGCGCCGGAGGTGATGCGCAGCCCGCCCACCACCGCGACCGCGACGTAGCTGACGTTGGACAGGAACATCATCATCGGCATGATCAGGCCGGAGACGAACTGCGCGCCCATCGCCGAGCCGAGCAGTTCGTCGTTGCGGCGCTTGAACTCCTCCTCCGACTCGCGCTGCCGGCCGAAGACCTTCACCAGCTGGTGGCCGGTGAACGCCTCCTCGATGTGGGCGTTCAACGCGCCGGTGTGCTTCCACTGCGCCACGAACAACGCCTGCGACCGCTTGCGGATCCGTCCCGTCGCCACCACCGAGATCGGGATGAGCAGCAGCGCGATCAGGGTCAGCAGCGGCGAGATCGTCAGCATCATCACCAGCACGCCGATGACCGTGAGCAGCGAGGTGAGCAACTGGCTCAGGGTCTGCTGCAACGTCGTGGAGACGTTGTCGATGTCGTTGGTGACGCGGGACAGCAGCTCGCCGCGCGGTTGGCCGTCGAAGTAGCGCAGCGGCAGCCGGTGGATCTTGTCCTCGACGTCGGCGCGCAGCCGGAACACGAACCGCTGCACCACGTTGTTGAGCACGCGGCCCTGCCACCAGCCGAACAGCGACGAGGTGAGGTACAGGGCCATCACCCACAGCAGGACGCTGCCCAGCGCGGCGAAGTCGATGCCCGCGCCGGGCGTGCCGCGCAGCCGGCCCAGGACGCCCTCGAAGATGATGTCGGTGGCGTGGCCCAGGATCTTCGGGCCGGCCACCGCGAACGCCACGCTGATCACGCCCAGCGCGATGACGACGAGCAGGGCCGACCGGTCGGTCCGCATCCGCTGGACGAGCCGGCGCGCCGAGGGGCCGAAGTTCTCCGCCTTGCCCATCGGCATGCCCATGCCGGGCATGCCGCCGCCCATCCGGGGCGGGGGAGCGGATCTGGAGGTCGTGGGTGCAGTCATGCCGCTTGCTCCGAGGTCAGCTGGGACTCCACGATCTCCACGTAGGTGGGGCAGGAGTCGAGCAGTTCGTGGTGGGTGCCGATGCCGACGACCTTGCCGTCGTCGAGCACCACGATCCGGTCGGCGTCGAGGATCGTGGAGACGCGCTGCGCCACGACGATCACCACCGCGTCCCGGGTGTGGGGCGCGAGCGCGGCGCGCAGCCGGGCGTCGGTGGCGAGGTCGAGCGCGGAGAACGCGTCGTCGAACAGGTAGATGTCGGGTTTGCGCACCAACGCCCGCGCGATCGACAGCCGCTGCCGCTGGCCGCCCGAGACGTTCGTGCCGCCCTGGGCGATCGCCGCGTCCAGCCCGCCCGGCATGTCGGCCACGAAGTCGCGTGCCTGCGCGATCTCCAGCGCCTCCCACAGCTCCTCGTCGGTGGCGTCGGGGTTGCCGTAGCGGAGGTTGGACGCGACCGTGCCGGTGAACAGGTACGGCCGCTGCGGCACCAGGCCGATGCGCGCGCACAGGGCGTCGGTGTCGATGCCGCGGACGTCCTCGCCGTTGACGAACACCCCGCCGCCGGTCACGTCGATCAGCCTGGGCACGAGGTTGAGCAGGGTGGTCTTGCCCGTGCCGGTGCTGCCGATGATCGCCGTGCGCTGCCCGGGCTCGGCCCGGAAGCTGATGTCGCGCAGCACGGGCTCGTCCGCGCCGGGGTAGCGGAACTCGGCGTCGCGGAACTCCACCGAGGGCCGGCGGGGCAGCTCCGACAGCGGCGCGGTCGGCGGCAGGACCGACGACTCGGTGTCGAGCACCTCGTTGATCCGCTCGGCGCTCACGGCGGCGCGCGGGACCATCATGGAGATGAAGGTCGCCATCATCACCGCCATGAGGATCTGCATGAGGTAGCTCAGGAACGCGGTCAGCGCGCCGATCTGCATCTCGCCGGAGTCGACGCGGAACGCGCCGAACCACAGCACGGCCACGCTGGAGGCGTTGAGCAGCAGCATCACCACCGGGAAGATCAGCGCCTGGAGCCTGCCCACGCGCAGCGCGGTGTCCGTCAGCGCGCCGTTGACCTCGGCGAACCGGCGGGTCTCCGCGCGTTCCCGGACGAACGCCCGCACCACGCGGATGCCGGAGAGCTGCTCGCGCAGCACCCGGTTGACCCCGTCGATGCGCTCCTGCATCAGCCGGAACTGCGGCACCATCCGGACGACGATCAGGCCCACCGCGATCGCCAGCGCCGGCACGCACACCACGAGCAGCCAGGACAGGCCGACGTCCTCGCGCAGCGCCATCACGATGCCCGCCACGCACATGATCGGCGCGTTGATCAGCATCGTGCAGCCCATGACCACCAGCAGTTGCACCTGCTGCACGTCGTTGGTGGTGCGGGTGATCAGGGACGACGGGCCGAGCGTGGCCACCTCGCGGGCGGAGAACGCGCCGACGCGGTGGAAGACGGCCGCGCGGACGTCGCGGCCGAAGCTCATCGCGACCCGGGCGCTGTAGTAGACCGCGCCCACGGACGCGAGGATCTGGACGACCGACACCCCGACCATCCAGCCGCCCGTGGACAGGATGTAGCCGGTGTCGCCGGTGGCGATGCCGAAGTCGATGATGTCGGCGTTGAGGCTCGGCAGGTACAGCGAGGCGACGGTGCCGACGAGTTGGAGCGCGAGCACTACCGCCAGCTCACGTCTGTACGGGCGCAGGTGGGTGCGCAACAAGCGGCTCAGCAACGGTGTTCCCCCATAAGAAACGGATCGTGTCTACCATGAAGGTAGACCGACGCGATAAGAAACGCAAAGTATCTAAAGGCGGGGTAAAGGGGCAGGGTGGCAGGGACGAAGTCACGCCGGCGCGGCGCGGAGCTGGAACAGGCCATCCTGGACGCGGCCTGGGACGAGCTGCGCGAGGTCGGCTACGCCCGGCTCACCATGGACGCGGTGGCGGCGCGGGCGGGGACGAGCAAACCGGTGATCTACCGCCGCTGGGGCGGCCGGGCGGAGCTGGTGCTGGCCGCGTGGTTCCGCAAGGTGCCGGTGGAGCGGGAGGTGCCCGACACCGGCAGCCTGCGCGACG
Source organism: Actinosynnema sp. NPDC004786 (assembly GCF_053601135.1). NCBI lineage: Bacteria > Bacillati > Actinomycetota > Actinomycetes > Pseudonocardiales > Pseudonocardiaceae > Actinosynnema > Actinosynnema sp. NPDC004786. The sequence goes on from NZ_JBSGBG010000025.1 coordinate 10,421, forward strand.
ACCTGCGCGCCCTGTTCGCCACCATCGCCCGCCGGGCCGACTCGATGATGAACGAGATGGTCGCGGGGGTGATGGGGGAGGCGTTCCGGCACCCGGAGGTCGCCGCGCTGCTGGCCGAGCGGCTGGCCCACCCGTCGCCGCTGACCGAGGCGGTCGAGGCGATCGTGGACCGGGCGGCCGCCCGGTCCGAGCTGCCGCCGGTGGATGTGCCGCTGCGGGTGAAGCGCCTGCCGCTCGACCTGGTGCGCTCGGAGTCCCTGACCAACTGCGGCGCGCCGTTGACCGAGGAGGCCGTGGCGTCCCTGGTGGACGAGGTCTACGTGCCGCTGCTGTACGGCCTCGCCGTCGGGCCGGTCGAGACCGACTCGGACGACTCGGGGCCGAACGACGTGCGCCGGAACGAGGTGCGCCCGAATGACGTGCGGCGGAACGACGTGCGCCCGAACGACGTCAAGGCGGACGACGTGCGCCCGAACGGGGTGCGGCGGAACGACGTCGGCGCGGCCTGAGCCCGCGCCTCAGCGGCGGGCGACGCGGGCCAGCGCGCCGGTTTCCAGGGCGATCCACACCGCGCCGTCGGGTCCGACCGCGATGCCGTGCGGCTCCGCGTGGTCTTCGGGCAGCGCGTGCGACTCGACCGCGCCGTCGGCGGTGACCACGCCGACGCGGTTGGCCCCCCACTCGGTGAACCAGTGGTCGCCGCGGTCGTCGGTGACGATGGCGTGCGGCCGGGAGGCGCGGTCGGGCAGCGGGAACTCGGTCACGTGCCCGTCGGTGGTGATGCGGCCGACCTGGCCGGCCGCGATCTCGACGAACCAGAGCGCGTCGGCGTCGGCGCAGATCCCGACCGGCCCCGCGGCCTCGGTGGGCAGCGGGTGGACGGTGACCTCGCCGTGGCCGTCGATCCGGCCGATCGCGTTGGCCTGGTTGAGCGTGAACCACATCGCGCCGTCCGGCCCGGCGGTGATGGCGGACGGGAACGCGCCCGTCAGCGGCAGCGGGAACTCGGTGACGTCACCGGCGGTGGTGATCCGGCCGATGCGGTCGGCGTTGATCTCGGTGAACCACAGCGCGCCGTCGTGGCCGGCGGCCAGCCCGTAGGGGCCGCACCCGGGCGTCGGCGGCGTGAACCCGGTGACCTCGCCGCCGGTGGTGATGCGGCCGATCCGGTGCGCCCGGTGCTCGGTGTACCAGAGCGCGCCGTCCGGGCCCGCCACGATGACCGTCGGGCCGCTGCCGGGGTCGAGCCGGTGGCTCGTGGGCTGTTCGCCCGGCACGAGCCTGCCGATCCGGCCGCTGCCGACCAGGGTGTACCAGAGCGCGCCGTCCGGGCCGGTGGTGATCCCGTAGGGGCCGCTGTCGCGGTCGGCGACGACGTGGGTCTCGATGTCGGGCGACATGGTCTCTCATCCGTGCGAGGTGCAGTCGAGGTCCGGGTCGGGCACGCCGGAGCCGTTCGCGGTGAAGCCGAACGTGGTCGTGCCGCCGACCTCCAGCCGTGCGTTGTGACCGGCGTTGATCACGGTAACCGAGTCGTCGTCCACGGTGGGGATGCCGTTCCACAGGTTGCTGATCGAGTGACCCTCCGGCCGGGGCCAGGTCACGGTCCAGCCGGTCAGGACGCGCCCGCTGGTGTTGTGCACGGTCACCTCGGCCTGGTAGCCGCCCGGCCAGGACCTGGTGAACGCGAACCTCGCGGTGCACGTGCCCGCTGCGGCGGCGGCACTGGTCGTGGTGGCCGCGATCGTGGTCGTCGTCGTGGTGGGCGCGGTGGTGTGGGTGGTGGTGTTCTCGGTGGTCGTGACGCCGGTCGTGGTCGTCCCGGACGCGGTGACGCTCACCGTGACCGTGCTCGTCGTGGTGGCCGGCTCGGCGTTGCCGGCCGGGTCGCGGCGGGCCAGCGCGTCGCCGATCACGACGCCGCCCGCGACCAGCACGACCGCGCCCGCGAGCAGGGCGATCCTGCGCCACGGCACGCGGCGCTGCGCGGGCAGCGGCCGGGTGTCGTCGGGCCGGGGCGCGCCCGGCAGCGGCCGCCCCTCCACCACCGCGCCGAGCAGTTCGTGGAACTCGGCCATGGTCGGCCGTTCGGCCGGGTCGCGCCGCAGGACGGTCATCAGCGCGTCGCCCAGCGGTCCGGGGAACCGCATCGGCGCCACGTCGCCCTCCGACACGCGCCGCAGCAGCGCGAAGGGGTTCTCGGCCGTCCCGGACGGCGGGTGGCCCTCCAGCGCCGCGTACAGGGTCGCGCCCAGGGAGTACACGTCGGAGGCGAACACCGCATCCTGCCCCGCCGCCACCTCGGGCGCGAGGAACGCGGGGGTGCCGACGACGATCCGGGCGTCGGTGACGGTGTTCTCGCCGATGGCCCGCGCGATGCCGAAGTCGGCGATCTTGGCGGTGCCGTCCTCGGCGAGCAGGACGTTGAACGTGGTGACGTCGCGGTGCACGATCCCGGCCGCGTGCGCCGCGGCCAGCGCCGACGCCACCTGCCAGCCGACGCCCGCCACCAGCTCCGCGGGCAGCGGACCGCGCTCGTCGACCAGCTCGGCCAGCGTCCGGGACGGCAGGTACTCCATCACCAGGCACGGCTTGCCGTCGTGCTCCACGACGTCGTGCACGGTGACCGCGTGCGGGTGTCGCAGGCGGGCCGCCACCCGCCCCTCCCGCACGATGCGCTCGACCGCGGCCGGCGAGCCACCGGTGCCGAGGAGCTTGACCGCGACCGCGCGCCCGAGCCGCTCGTCCCGCGCCCGCCAGACGACCCCGGCGGCGCCGCGGCCGACCAACTCGACCAGTCGGTACCGACCGGCGATGACCTCGTCCCGTTCCGCCACAGCGTGAAGTTACTTCGCCGCCCGACCGCGCGGCCACCTCCACCCCACCGGGCCCGGTCCTCGGCGGCGCGTCGAGCGGCACCGACACCCCGTGCGACCTGCGCGTCCCCGCAGGGCGGCGGTGCGGGCGGTTCGTGCTGCCCGAACGGGCGGTAACGCGTCCGGCGTAACGAGGGATAGACCGAACAGAGGTGCACGCGTACGGAGGTAGCCTGCCGGGATGGAGCCGAGGCGAGCCGTGGTGGCGCCGGAGCTGGAGCGCTGGCGCCGGGCCGCCGGGCCGGACGACCGCCGCAGCGCGATCGTGCGGCCACGCCCCGGCACGGACCCGGAGCACGCCGCGGACCGGCTCGCCGCGATCGGCATGGAGGTCGTCAGCGCCGGTTGGGGCTCCGTGATCGGCAACGTCACGCCCGAGGTGCTGCGCCTGATCGGTCTCGAGACCTGGGTGCTGGCCGTGGAGGGACCCCGGACGCTCAGGTCGCTGCACGGCGGCTGAAGGGGGCGGGTGCGATGGAACCCAGGCGGGACACGGTCCTGGACGCGCGGCTCAGGGGCGCGGCGTCGTTCGCCGGGCCACGGCCACCGCGGCAGGGCGGCGTCGTGGCGCGGGCGCTGGACGTGGCCGGGGGGACGGCGGGCGCGGCACGGCCCAAGCGGACCACCGTCAAGCTGGTCGTGCGCTCGGACGCGGTGCGCGACGCGGTGTCCTGGCTGGAGGCGTCGGGCGCCGAGGCGGTCTCCACCCCCGCCGACACCGCCACGTCGGGCAACGCGGTCGTGCTCGCGGCCGTGCCGGTCACGGCGCTGTCCGAACTGGACGGTCAGCCGTGGCTGCGCCGCGCCGAGGCGCCCAAGGAGATGTTCGCCCGGCTGGACCTCGCGCGCGGCGAGGCCACCCACCTCGACGCGGCGCTGGCCCGACCCGAGCACGCCGGCCTGACCGGCGAGGGCGTGCTGGTGGCGGTGGTGGACAGCGGCGTCGACTGGTCGCACCCGGACTTCCGCCACGAGGACGGCACGACCAGGCTGGAGCGGTTCCTGTTCGCCTCGCGCGCCGACGGGGCCGAGGTGTCGGCCTACCGGGCGTTCGACGCGGCCGCGATCAACGCGGCGCTGCGCGGCGGGCCGCCCGTCCCGACCGGCGACCCCGGCGGGCACGGCACGCACTGCGCGTCGATCGCGGCGGGCAACGGGCTCGCGCTGCCCGACCGGCGGTTCCGCGGCGTCGCGCCCGGCGCGGCGCTGATGGGCGTGCGCAGCGAGCCGCTGCTGGACGAGCACCTCATCGAGGGCATCCGGCAGGCGTTCGAGGTCGCGGGCGACCGGCCGGCCGTGGTGAGCCTGAGCCTGGGCGGGCACTGGGGCGCGCACGACGGCACGTCCGCGCTGGAGAACGAGATCGCGCACGCCTCCGGGCCCGGCCGGATCGTCGTGGTCGCGGCGGGCAACGAGGGCGGCGACGGCATCCACGCGCAGGGCGCGCTCGTGCCGGGGCGGGATCTGGTCATCCCGGTCCGGGTGGTGGACGACGGCGTGCTGCTGTGCGACGTGTGGATCCCGCGCGGCGACGAGGTGGACCTGGCCGTCGAGACGCCGGACGGGCAGCGGTTCGCGCCCGACGGCGAGGAGGTCCGGACCCCGCACGGCTCGTGCGTGGCCGAGTTCGTGGAGAACCCGCTCAACCGCGACCAGAACCTGACCGTGATGATCACCGGCAAGGTGGGCGAGGTGTGGTCGATCAGGATCACGCCGCTCACCGTCGTGCACGGCGAGGTGCACGCCTGGGCCACCCCGACCCGGGGCGGTCGGCAGGTCTTCCCCGACGCGCCGAGCGACGGCTACAGCATCGGCATCCCGGCCACCGAGGAGCGCGCCATCGTGGTCGGCTCCCTGGTCAGCCGCACGACGTTCGAGGGACCCGGCGGCGACGCGGCGGTGCCGGACGCGACCGTGGGCGCGTTGTCGGCGTTCTCCAGCCTCGGCCCGACGCGGGCGGGGGCGCAGAAGCCGGACGTCGTGGCGCCGGGCGAGGTCGTCACGGCGGCGCTGTCGGCGAACTGCGGCTTCGCCCTGGACCCGCGCCTCGCGTCGCGCCTGCACCCCAGCGGCAGGTACGTGACGATCCAGGGCACGAGCATGGCGACGCCGTTCGTGGCGGGCCTGGTCGCGCTGCTGCTGCAACGCGAACCCCGGCTCACGCCCGAGGACGTCCAGCAACGCCTGCGCGTCAGCTCCCGCCGGGACGCGGGCACCGGCCGGGTGTGGAACCCGCGGTTCGGCTGGGGCCGGTTGGACGCCGAGGCCCTGCTGCGCGGCTGACGTGCCGCACGGCTACCCGGGCGGCAACACGGGTCGTCCGGACAGCCGGGAAGCGGTCGTGCAGGGCTGTCCGGGTGGCGGGCGGTCGTCCGGGCCGGCCGGGTAGTGGACGTGCGGGGCTACCCGGGCGGCACGTGGTCGCCCGGGAAGCGGTCGCGCAGGGCGAAGGTGACCTCGCCGACCAGGGCGCGGGCCGCGCCCAGGACGTCGCGGAGTTCGTCCAGGTCGGTGGTCGGTCCCGACTGGCGCAGGACCATGAGGGAGACGGCGCAGGTCACGGCGCTGTCGACGGCGGCCATGAGCGGGTCGCCGGGCGCGCGGAGCAGGAGGTGGGCTCGTTCGACGGCGGCGAGGGCCTCTCGGATCGCGGTCTCGGCCTCCTCGTGCCGCGGGGCCGGCCCGTTCCGGACTGAGGTCATGCGGGTGCTCCTGTTCGTCGGCGGGGGACCGGACGGGCTCCGGTGTCGCGCCACGGCACATCGTTGCCCCGCGGCGCTCTCCGCCGGCTCCTCATCCGCTCTTCGTCGCCCACCGCCGGCCCCGGTCACCCAGGGCAGGCGCGCCGGGAGCCCCTTCCCGGCGGACTCGGCCATCGGGGTGAAAACGCGCCGCAATTCCCGGCGGCGCGGACACGCGGCGCGCACTCCGCATTGTCGCGGGCTCCCCTCCGGTCGGTGTGAGCCGTTGTGGGGAACGCGATCGGCATTTCATCCCGATGGCCCTTCGGTATTAGGAAATCGAATTGTTCGGCGGTGGCGGCGGTCGCCGCGCGGGCGGGTCGGAGGGGTGCCGCGCGACGGGTCCGCGCGGGCTGCCGCCGGGTGGCGGGGGTCGGGGGCGGACGCGGGCCGAGGTGCGCGGACGGGGTCGGCGGGGGCCTGGGACGGCACTCGTCGACCGGCTGAACCGCTGGAGAACACCCCTGAACCTGGGTAAAGTCGCTGGTCCGGGGCTTGTTCGGGCGATTGACCGGTTTGTCCGGTTCGCGGCGGCGGCCACTGGGAGCGGTACCGGGGCAGTGCCGGCCGGACCCCGGCGTCGGTGGGCGGGTTGTCCGGGTGCTTCCCATTCGGGCGGGATAACGGAACGATCAACCGCCCGGCGCGCGCGAGTGTACCTCATCCACCCGTCATCTGTTAGCCGCGAAGTTTCGGCGAGGCGGTCGCCTTTGAAAAATCTACTGTTTCGCTACGATCGGGGAGCCGGTGCGGCAGCGGAAGGGCGGCTCGGTGGGAGGTGGTCGCAATCGGCTTGAGAATCCTCGGCCCACTCGAACTGGTCGCGAATCACCGTCTGGTCAAGATCGGAGGGCCACGGGACCAGGTGGTGCTCGCCATGCTGGCGCTGCGCGCGAACCGGGTGGTGTCGGTCGACCAGCTGATCGACGTCGTCTGGGGGGACGACCCGCCGCCCACCGCCCGCGGGCAGGTGCAGACGTCCGTCTCGGTGCTGCGCAAGCTGCTCGCCGACGCCGGGATGCCCAACGCCATCAAGACCCGCTCGTCCGGCTACGTCCTGGAGGTCGGCGAGGACGACCTGGACAGCAAGCGGTTCGGCGCGCTGGTGGCCACCGCGCACCGGCAGGCCGCGGAGAACCGGATCGAGCAGGCGGCCGAGACGCTGAGCAGCGCGCTGGGCCTGTGGCGCGGCCCGGTGTTCGACGGGCTGCACAACGACCTCATCCGCAACGCCGCCGCCGTGTTCGAGGAGGCCCGGCTCACCGCCGCGGAGGAACGGGTGCGGCTGGAGCTGGAGCTGGGCCGGCACGCCGCGGTCACCGGCGAGCTGCGGTCGCTGGTCGCCGAGCACCCGTGGCGGGAGCGGCTCTACAGCTTCCTCATGGTCGCGCTGTACCGGTCGGGGCGGCAGGCCGAGGCGCTGGAGGTGTACCGCCAGGCGTGGACGGTGCTCACCACCGAGGTGGGCATCGAGCCCGGCCAGGAGCTGCGCGACCTGGAACGCGCCGTGCTGTGCAGCGACGGGTCGCTCGACCTGCGGCCGGCCGAACCCGAGGCCGGCCCGCCCGCGGTCGAGGAGCCCGCCCGCACCCCGCGCCAGCTGCCCGGCAGCATCGCCGACTTCGTCGGCCGCGAGGACCACATCGCCGACGTCGTCGGGTACCTGACCGGTCGGGACGACGGCGCGGCGCGGTACGCCGTGCCGATCGTCGCGGTGTCGGGCCGCGGCGGGGTGGGCAAGTCCACCCTCGCGCTGCGGGTGGCGCACGAGGTGGGCGGCCACTTCCCCGACGGGCACCTGTACGTCGACCTGCGCGGTCCGGACCGGGCCGAGGGCGCGCGCGAGCTGCTGGGCCGCTTCCTGCGGGCTCTCGGCACCCCGGACGCGGCCGTCCCGCACGGGCTGGAGGAGCGGGCGAGCGCGTACCGCAGCCGGTTGGCCGACAAGAGGGTGCTCGTGGTGGTGGACAACGCCACCGACGAGGAGCAGGTGTTGCCGCTGCTGCCCGGCAGCCCGACCTGCGGCGTGGTCGTGACGAGCCGCAGCAGGCTCGTCGGCCTGCCCGGCGCGCACGGCGTCGAGGTCGAACCGCTCGACCCGGAGTCCGCCACCGGGCTGCTCGCCCGCCTGGTGGGCGCGGAACGCGTGCGGGCGGAGGAGCGGGCCGTCGCCGACATCGTCCGCTACAGCGGCGGGCTGCCGCTGGCGGTGCGGATCGCGGGGGCACGCCTGGCCGCGCGCCCGCACCGGCGGATCGGCGAGCTGGCCGGGCGGATGGCCGACGAGGACCGCAGGCTGGACGAGTTCAGCCACCAGGGCGTGGACCTGCGGTCCAGCATCGACCTGACCCACCGCGGCCTGGCCGCGCCCGTGCGGCGGCTGCTGCGGCTGCTCGCGCTGACGGACGCGCCCGACTTCCCCGGCTGGACCGCCGCCGCGCTGTTGGACACGAGCCCCGGCGAGGCCGAGGAACTGCTCGACGAGCTGGTCGAGGCGCGGCTGCTGGCGGCGCTGCGCGACGACGCCGGCCGGGTCCGCTACCGCTTCCACGACCTGATCCGGGCGTACGCGCGGGAACGCCTGGCCGAGGCCGAGCCGGCCGCCGCCCGGCGGGACGCCCTGGCCCGGGTGCTCGGCGGCTGGCTCAGCCTCGCGGAGGCGGCGCACCGCAAGGAGCACGGCGACTCCTACGTGACCGTGCACGGACGCGCTCCGCGCCGGCGCCTGCCCGAATGGGCCGAGCAGGACCCGGTCGGCGACCCGGCGGCGTGGCTGGCCGACGAGCGGGGCGCGCTCGTGGCGGCGATCCGGCAGGCCGCCGCGGTCGGGCTGTCCGAGCCGTGCTGGGACCTCGCGCTCACCGCGGCCGGCCTGTTCGAGGTCCGCGGCCACCCGGACGACTGGCGCGAGGCGCTGGACCTCGTGCACGCCGCCGCGCTGCGGGCCGGGGACCGCACCGGCACGGCGGCCACGCGGTACGCGTTCGGCGCGCTGCACCTGGCCCACCAGCGGCTCGACGACGCCGACGCGAGCTTCGCCGAGGCGCTCGACCTGTTCGTGGCGGACGGCAACGTGCCCGGCGAGGCGATGGTGCTGCGCGCCAGGGCGGTCGTGGACCGCCGGCGTGGCCGGTTCGACCCGGTGCGCGGCGGGTACGAGACCGCGCTCGACCGCCTGCGCGAGGTGGGCGACCTGGTCGGGCAGGCCGCCGTGCGGGCGAACCTGGCCCGGTTCCAGCTCGCCGAGGGCGAGGTCCGCAAGGCGAAGGCGCTGCTGAACGAGGCGTTGGAGCTGTACGGGCGGGCGGACCACCGGCGCGGCGAGGCCGACGTCCTGTGCGGGTTCGCCGAGCTGTACCTGCACACCCACCAGCTCGCGCTGTGCCGGCAGGCGCTCAGCCGCGGCCTGCGGACGGCGCGCGACCTCGGCGATCGGTCCGGCGAGGCGTACGCCCTGTACTGCTTCGGGCTCGTGCGGCGGGACGAAGGGCAGCTCGACGGCGCGGCGGCCACCCTCGCGCACGCGCGCAACGTCGGCGAGGACGTGGGCAACCGGCTGGTCGCCGGGCTGGCCGGCTACGCGCTCGGCGAGATCGCGCTGGTGCAGGTGGAGAACACCGCCGCCGCGGAGCACCTGGAACGGGCGCGGGACGTGTTCGACGCGCTCGGGTCGGTGCTGTGGCTGGCCCGCACCCACCTGCTGCTGTCCGAGGCGCACGCCGCCGCCGGCGCGGTGGGGTCCGTCCGCCGCGACCTCGACCGGGCCGCCGGCCTGCTGTCCGGCGTCCGCTCCCGGCAGGCCGACCGGCTGCGGCGGCAGGTCGTGCTGCGCAGGGCCGCGCACCTGCCGGCCGAGGCCGCCGGGTAGCGACCGGACCCCGCCGGGCGGTCAGGAGCGGATGAGGACCGGGCGGAGAGGCAGCCCGTGATGATGAATCCGGGTCGAGCACCCCCTGAAACCCCGAGGTCGTGACACATGCCTGACCGGATCCTCCGCCTGCGCCACCGGGACATCCTCCGCGCGCTCGACGGGTTCGACCTGCTCGACGTGGTCGCGCAGGAGCTGATCCGGCGCGCGGGCGGCGGTGAGCGGTCACGCGCCGGGGCCGACGCCGGGGTGGCCGTCTCGACCGCGATGACCTCGGTCGGCGAGGCGGGCACCGGGCCGGTCTGCCTGCTGCCCACGCCGAGCCTGCGCATGGTCGGCCTGGCCGCGCTCGCCACCCTGGCCATCCGCGAGCTGTGCCCGGCCGCCGCGGTGACCGCGGCCGTGTTCGGCGCCGGCCCGGCCGCCCGCCTGCACCTGTCCCTGATCGCCCGCTACCTCCCCCACGTGGCGCACGCGTCGGTGCACCCCTCGGGGGTGGAGCTGGACCGGTCCGTCGAGCGGCGGATGCGCGGCGAGCTGGCGCGGGCCGGCACGACGCTGTCGGTGCACGCCGGTCCGCCGCCCGCCGCGCTGGGGGCCAACCTGCTCGTGGTCACCGAGCCGGGCTGGGGTCGGCTGGACCTCGGCCGGCTGCGACCGGGCACGGTGATCGTCAACGCCACCCGCCGCGACCTGCCGGACGAGGTGCTGATCGAGGTCCACCGCCTCTACGTCGACGACCTCGGGCTGCTGGAGCACAACCAGCACCGCGCGTTCGTGCGGCTGCACCAGGAGGTGCCGGACGGCGGTCCCGGCCCGGACGGTCGCCGCGCCGCGTCGTGGCGGCACGAGCGGCGCATCGACACCGACCTCGGCCAGGTGCTGATCGGCGCGCACGGCGGGACGGACGCCGACGAGGTGGTCCTGGTCGAGCTGCTGGAGGGCGGGTCGCTGGACGTGCGGCTGGCCGGGCGCGTCCACCGGGCCGTGCTCGCGCTCGGCCTGGACGCGGCGGCCCGGGGACCGGGTGCGGAGGGATGACATGACGTCAGCGTCGGCGTCCCGCCGGGCACCGCACGACCACCGGGCCGCGCCCGATCGACCCGCGCCGTCGGCCGTCCGCGCCGGCCGCGACATCCACGAGATCGCCAGGGGATTCGGAGCGAGTGATGGAATACCGCGTTCTCGGCCCGCCTGAGGCAACGCACGACGGGAGCGCCGTCGAGATCACCGGCGTGCGCCAGCTGACCGTGCTCGCGCTGCTCCTGGTGGAGGCGAACCGGATCGTGCCGATCGACCGCCTGGTGGACGGCGTGTGGGGCGAGAAACCGCCGGCCACGTGCCGCAGCCAGATCCACATCTGCATCTCCTCGCTGCGCCGGCAACTGCCCGACGGCAGGCGCAGCGTCGACACCCGCGCGCCCGGGTACCGGCTGCGGGTGCCCGAGGGCGCGCTGGACCTGCACGCGTTCGAGAACCACGTCGGCGCGGCGCAGGCGGCGGTCAAGGAGGGCGCGCCGCAGCGCGCGGTGGCCGAGCTGCGGTCGGCGCTGGCGCTGTGGCGCGGTCCGGCGTTCTCCGGCGTCGGCAGCACGCTGCTGCGCGGCGTGGCCGACGCGCTGGACGAGAAGCGGCTGGCCGTGCACGAGGAGTGCCTGGAGCTGGAACTGGAGCACGGGCCGCCCGGCACGTCGCACGAGGTGGCGGGCGAGCTGGCCGCCCTGGTCGCCGCGCGGCCCCGGCGCGAGCGCCTGGTCGCCCTGCTGATGACCGCGCTGTACCGGGTGGGGCGGCAGGCCGAGGCGCTGGAGGAGTACCGCAAGGCGCGGGCCCGGCTGATCGGCGAGCTGGGCATCGAGCCGGGCGACCAGTTGCGCACCCTGTACCAGCGCATCCTCACCCAGGACCCGGCCCTGTCCCGGCCCGCCGAGCCGCGGCCGGTGCGGGTGCGGCGCCGGACCCCGCAACGCCTCCCGGCCGACATCGCGGACTTCACCGGGCGCGACCGCAGCCTGGCCCGCCTGCTGGAGGCGGCCGAGCCGCACGACGGGACCGCCGTGCCCACGGTCGTGGTCACCGGGCGGGGCGGGATCGGCAAGACCACGTTGGCCGTGCACGCCGCGCACCGGCTCGCGCCGGAGTTCCCGGACGGGCAGCTGTTCGCCCGGCTGTCCCACGACGGCGTGCCCGAGCAGCCGCACGACGTCCTCGGGCGGTTCCTGCGCGCGTTCGGCTTCGCCGACCGGGACATCCCCGACGGGCTGGAGGAGCGGGCCGAGACCTACCGCGACCACATGGCGGGCCGCCGGGTCCTGGTGGTGCTGGACGACGCGCTGGCGGAGAGCCAGGTCTTCCCGCTGCTGCCGGGCAGTGCGCGGTGCCGCGTGGTGGTCACCTCGCGGCGTGCGCTGGTGGGCCTGCCCGCCGCGGTCCGGCTGCGCCTGACGCCGTTCACCGAGCGCAGCGCCCTGGAGCTGACCGCCCGCATCGCGGGCCCGGCCCGGATCGAGTCCGACCGCGAGGCCGCGGTCGCGTTGACCGAGGCGTGCGGGAACCTGCCGCTCGCCCTGCGCCTGGCCGCCGCCCGGCTGGCCTCGCACCCGCACTGGACGGTCGCGGACATGATCTGCCGCCTGGACAACGGCTCGAACTGGTTGGACGACCTGGAGGACCAGACCGGGGTGCGGCACACGTACCGGAGCCTGACCGCTGAGGCCCGCCGGTTGTTCCGCCTGCTGCCGCTGGCCGAGGCGGCCGACTTCGCGTCGTGGGTCGGCGCGCCGCTGCTGGACGTGGACGTCGCGCGGTCGGAGGCGTTGCTGGACGAGCTGGCGGACGCCGACCTCGTGGTCGTCCGGCCGCACGCGGACGGCACCCGCTACTGGATCCCGGGGTGGATCCTCGGGTTCGCGCGCCGTCAGCAGGCCGAGGAGGAAGGGGAGGAGTCCCTGCACAAGGCGCTGGAACGGCTGCTCGGCGCGCTGCTGCACCTGTCGGAGAAGGCGCACCGGCGGCAGGGCGGGCACAACCTGCAGCACGCGGGCAACGGGGCGAGCCGGTGGGAGCTGCCGGGGCCGTTGGCGGAGCGGCTGGTCGCCGACCCGGCTGGCTGGTACGCCCGCGAGCGGTCCTGGGTGCTGACCGCCGTGCGCCAGGCCACGGCCGCCGGTTTCGCCGAGCACGCCTGGGGTTTGGCCATGTGCACGGTGACGTTCGCCGAGTCGCCGGGCCGCGCGCGGTGGGAGCGCTTCGACGTGTCGACGGGGCACGCGCCCCGGTTCGACCGGGTCGTGGCGGCGGACCCGGTGCCGATCCGGCCCCAGGCGCTGCCCACCTGACCGCGCCGGGACCGCACCGGCGGCTCCGGCCGCGTGCCCGCGGACCCCGGGTCGGCAGCCCCCGGTGTGACATGCCCTGGATCGACAGGCATGGGGGTGCGGCTCGGCCGGTTGTGGGTCGAGCCGGCCGCGGTTGCGGGTCCGACCGCGGCGTGCGCCCGGCGCACCAGGTGTGGGCACCGGTCCAGCCCGCGGCAGGTCCCGGTCGTGCGTCGGCGGCCCCGGTCGCCGCGGGTTCGCGCCGGTGCTGCGCCGAGGGGTCGGGGTGCGGTGGGTCTCAGACGTCGCCCACGTGGTCGCCGTGGGGACCGACCGCGGTCTGCGCGCCGAGCACCGCGTGCAGCAGCACGTTGGTGCCGTGGACCAGGTCGCCGGGTGCGGTGTCCTCGCCCGGCGCGTGGCTGACACCCCGCTTGCTGGGCACGAAGATCATCCCGATCGGGGCGACCCTGGCCACGATCTGGGCGTCGTGCCCCGCGCCGCTCGGCATGGTCAGGTGCGGCAGGTCCAGCGTCTCGGCGGCCTCCCGGATCACGTCCCGCAGCGGGCCCGCGGTCGAGACCGGGCGCGACCGCATGCCGATCTCCACCTCCACCGCGCAGCCGGAGGCCGCCGCGACCCGGGCGCACTCGGCGCGCACCGCGGCCTCGCCCCGCGCGATCCGGTCGGGATCGGTGTCGCGGACCTCGGCGGTCAGCCGCACGTGCCCCGTGATGGTGTTGGTGACGTTGGGGTGGGCCTCCACGTACCCGGTGGTCGCGGTCGCGCACACGCCCTGCTCGGCGGCGACCCGCTGCACCGCCAGGATGATCTCGGCGGCGGCGACCAGGGCGTCCCGGCGGTCGCGCATCGGCGTGGTCCCGGCGTGCTGCGCCTCGCCCACGACCTCGATGTCCAGGATGGTGCGCCCGACGATCCCGTCCACGACCCCGATCGGCACGCCGAGGCGTTCGAGCGTGGGCCCCTGCTCGATGTGCAGTTCGAGGAACGCCGCGACGCTGCCGGGCGGCCACGCCGCCTCGGCCAGCCGGTCGGGGTCGCCGCCGGTCTGGGCCAGGTACGCGCTCACCGGCCGGCCGGCCCGGTCCTTGGCGGCGAGCCCGTCCTCCAGCGACCCGCACAGCGCGTGCGAACCCCAGAACGGGGTCTGGATCAGCGCGCCCTCCTCGTTGGCGAACGCCACGGCGACCATCTCGACCGGGAGGTCCACGTCGTGCTCGTGCAGGACGCGCAGCACCTCGATCGCGGCGACGACGCCGTAGGCCCCGTCCAGCCGGCCGCCCTGCACGACCGTGTCCACGTGCGAGCCGACCAGCAGCACGGGCACCGCCCGGCGCGGTGTGCCCGGACGGCGGACGAGCAGGTTGCCCGCGGGGTCGGTCTCGGCCTCCAGGCCCGCCGCGGCGCACAGGTCCCGCAGGTAGGTCCGGGCCGCGTGCTCCTGCGGGCTGAGCCCCAGCCTGGTGATGCCGCCCGCGGGGTCGGAGCCGATGGCCGCCAGCTCGTCCAGGCACCGGAGCAGGCGCGCGCCGTCGACCCGCAGTCCGGCGTGGCGCTCCAGGGAATCGCGTGCCCGTAGTTCCGACCGTGGCATGGCCCTCCTCCATCCGCCGGGCGAGCCGCTGCGGGTCACCGCAGGAATGCCGCCGGTTCACCCGGACGCCACGATTGTGCTCCGCCCGGCTTTCGGTGGGCGATATCCCGGCTATCCGGCCCGGCGCGCGCTGGCCGGAAAATAGGACGACGGCCCCTGAAGGCGGGGTCCGGGCCGGGTGGAAAATGGCCGCGCGATAGCGCGCGGCACCCGTGCCATCCGCCGGCTATCCGGCTCGTCCGCTGGTGAGGGCCGTGACGGCGGGTCTTAACTTTTCCTATCGCCGGCCCATCCGCCGCCCTTCGCGGTTCCCCGTTCCCTTGACCGGGTTCCGTCGCGGTTCTTAGTCTTCGCCGCATCCCCCCTTATCCCTTTGGCGGAACTCGCTCGGCGTGGGCAATGTGAATCGGCAGGAAGGGCATGGTGTTATGGGAAGCCTCCACGAGGACAGGCAGGTACCTGCCCCTGCGGTCCTGTCCCGCCGCGAGGCGGAGCGGGGACCGCTGTCCTACGGCCAGCAGCGGCTGTGGTTCCTGGACCGCTGGCTGGGCGGCCGCCCGGTCTACCACACGCCCGTCACGCTCCGCCTGACCGGCGCGCTGGACGCCGACCGGCTGGTCGACGCCGTCCGCCGCGTGGCCGCCCGGCACGACGTGCTGTTCACCGTGTACGAGGACGGGCCGGACGGCCCGCGCCAGCGCGTGTCGCCCGACCGCGAGCTGGCCTGCCCGGTCACCGACCTGGCCGACCTGGACCCCGAGCGAGCCCGCGCGCGGGCCGAGGAGCTGGTCGGGCAGGACGCCCGCCGCCCCTTCGACCTGGCGAAGGACCCGATGCTGCGGGCCCACCTGCTCCGCCTGGCCGACGACGTGCACTGGCTCCAGCTCACCTTCCACCACATCGCCTGCGACGGCTGGTCGGTGGACGCCTTCCAGCGCCAGCTCGCCGACGCCTACCGCGCCGAGGGCACGCCGGCCGAGCCGCTGCCCGTCCAGTACGCCGACTACGCCCTGTGGCAGCGCGACACGATGGAGAGCCCCGCCGCCGCACGTGCCCTGGAAGCCTGGTCACGGGCCATGGCGGGCGCGCCCGCCGTCCTGGACCTCGGCGCGGACCGCCCGCGGCCCGCCGAGCTGAGCTACCGCGGCCGCACCGAGCACTTCGCCCTCCCCGGCGTCCCGCAGGCCGAACTGGAGGAGTTCGCCGCTGATGCGGGCGTCACGCCGTACGTGGTGCTCCTGGCCGCGTTCCAGGCCCTGGTCGCCCGGCACTCGGGCAGCGACGACATCGTGCTCGGCTCGCCGACCGCGGGCCGCGGCGCGGCCGCCCTGGAGGAGCTGGTCGGCTTCTTCACCGACTCGCTGGTCATCCGCACCGGCCTGGAGGGCGACCCGTCGTTCCGCGCCCTGGTCGCCCGCACGCGCGGCAGCGTGCTGGACGCGCTGTCGCGCAGCCGGGTGCCGTTCGACGTGGCGGTCAACCACCTGCACCCCGAGCGGGACCTGAGCTACAGCCCCGTCGTGCAGGTCGTCTTCGCCCTGCACGAGGACGAGGGCGCGGGCGTCCTGGCCGACGGCGTCACGGTGGAGCGCGGCGCGGTCGCCACCGACACCGCCAAGTACGACCTCACCTGGTCGGTCTTCCGCGGCGCCGACGGGCTGCGGCTGGAGGTCGAGTACGCGACCGACCTGTTCGACGCGGCGACCGTGCGCGCGTTCGTCGGCCACTGGGAAACCCTGCTGGTCGGGGTGCTCGCCGAGCCCGACCGCCCGCTGAGCGGCATCGACCTGGTCCCCGCCG
The DNA here is from genome assembly GCF_053601135.1 of Actinosynnema sp. NPDC004786. Lineage (NCBI taxonomy): Bacteria > Bacillati > Actinomycetota > Actinomycetes > Pseudonocardiales > Pseudonocardiaceae > Actinosynnema > Actinosynnema sp. NPDC004786. The sequence continues at coordinate 26,638 of NZ_JBSGBG010000025.1, forward strand.
AGGAGGCCGCCCGGGTGGCGTCCTGGTCGGGCGTGCGGCGGCGGCTCCCGGCCGGGACGGTGCACGACCTGGTCGCGCGGAGCGCGGCGGCCCGACCGGACGCGGTGGCGCTGACCGGCGCCGGGGCGTCGGTCACCTACGGCGAGCTGGAGCGTCGCGCCACGGCGCTGGCGCACCGGCTGCGCGCGCTGGGCGTGGGGCCGGAGTCCTGCGTCGGCGTCTGCCTGGAGCGGTCGCCGGAGATGGTGGTGGCCTGCCTCGCGGTCATGAAGGCGGGCGGCGTGTACGTGCCGCTGGACACCGCGTTCCCCGCCGACCGCGTGGCCTACATGCTCGGCGAGGTCGGCGCGGACGTGGTCCTCGTCCACCCGGCGACGGCGGACGCCGTGCCGGACGGCCCGTGGCGCGCGGTCGACGTGGACGCCGACGAGCCGGCCGTCCCCGACACCGGCGCGCTGCCCGAGGTGCACGCCGACAACGGCTGCTACGTGATCTTCACGTCCGGTTCGACCGGCCGGCCCAAGGGCACCACGGTCACCCACCGCAACGTGGTCCGGCTCGTCCGCGGCGCGGGCGAGCACCTGCCGCTGGGCCACGACGACGTGTGGACCCTCTTCCACAGCTTCGCGTTCGACTTCTCCGTGTGGGAGATGTGGGGCGCGCTGACCACCGGCGGCCGCCTGGTCGTCGTGCCGCGCGCGGTGACCCGCGACGTGGAGGCGTTCCACCGGCTCGTGCGGGACGAGGCGGTGACGGTCCTCAGCCAGACCCCGTCGGCGTTCCGGCAGTTCGAGACGGCCGACGAGCAGGCGGGCGGCGGGCTCGCGCTGCGCGCGGTGGTGTTCGGCGGCGAGGCCCTGCACCGCCCGTCGGTGCGCCGCTGGGCCGCGCGGCACGGCTACGCCGAACCCGTGCTGGTGAACATGTACGGCATCACCGAGACCACCGTGCACGTCACCTTCCACGCCCTGACCGCGGCCGACCTCGACCGCGAGCTGACCCAGATCGGCCGGCCGCTGCCCGACCTGAGCATGCACGTGCTGGACGCGCACGGCCGGCCGGCGCCGGTCGGCGTGACCGGCGAGATCCACGTCGGCGGCGACGGGCTCAGCCGCGGCTACACCGGCCGACCCGGGCTGACCGCCGACCGGTTCGTGCCCGACGCGTTCACCGACCGCGCGGGCGGGCGGCTCTACCGCAGCGGCGACCTCGGCCGCTGGAACGCGCACGGCGGGCTGGAGTACGTCGGCCGCGCCGACGCCCAGGTCAAGATCCGCGGCTACCGCATCGAGACCGGGGAGGTCGAGGCGGTCCTGGGCACGCACCCGGACGTGCTGGAGGCCGTCGTGGTGGCCCGCAGCGGCGCCGACGGCCAGGCCGACCTGGTCGGCTACCTGGTGGCCGACGGCGACGCGCCGTCACCGGACGAGCTGCGCGCCTGGCTGCGCAAGCGGCTGCCGGACTACATGGTGCCGCGGCACTTCGTCGTGCTGGACGCGCTGCCGCTGACCCCGCAGGGCAAGGTGGACCGCGAGGCCCTGCCCGAGCCCGCCGCCGTCCGCCCCGAGCTGGCGCAGGAGTACGTCGCGCCGGTCGGCGCGGTCGAGGAGCGGCTGGCCGGGATCTGGCGCGAGGTGCTGGGCGTGGACCGGGTCGGCCGCCACGACAACTACTTCGACCTGGGCGGGGACTCCATCCGCAGCATCCAGGTCCTCGGCCACGCTCGTCGCGGCGGGCTGTCGTTCGACCTCCAGGACCTGTTCCGCAGCCCCACGGTCGCCGAGCTGGCGGCCCTGGCGCGGACCGTCGCGCCGGAGGCCGGGGACCGGCCCGCCGTCGTCCGAGAGCCGTTCGCGATGGTGTCCGAAAAGGACCGCGAGCTGCTGCCGGAGGGCTTGGAGGACGCCTACCCGATGGCGGAACTCCAGGTCGGCATGGTCTACGAGATGGAGCTGAATCCCGAGCGCCGGGCGTACCACAACCTGGACGGGCTGCGGATCGTCGGCCCGTACGACGAGGAGCGGTTCCGCGAGGCGACGGCGCGGGTGGTCGCCCGCCACCCCATCCTGCGCACCGCGTTCGACCTCAGCGGGTTCAGCGAGCCGATGCAGTTGGTGTACCGCACGGCCGAGATGCCGTTCACCGTCGTGGACCTGCGCCACCTCGACGAGGCGGCCCGGGACGAGGCGCTGGACGAGTACGTGCTCTCGGAGCGGCGGCGGCCGTTCGACCACACCCGGCCGCTGCTGCTGCGGTTCGCCCTGCACCGGCTGACCGACGAGTCGTTCCAGTGGACGATCACCGAGCACCACGCCATCTTCGACGGGTGGAGCCTGCACTCCACCATCTCCGAGATCGCCGAGGTCTACCAGCGGCTGCTGGCCGGCGAGGACCCGGTCCTCACCCCGCCGGTGTCCGCCTACCGCGACTTCATCGCCGCCGAGCGCGAGGTCCTGGCCTCCGCCGAGAGCCGGCGGTTCTGGCTGGACCGGGTGGGCGACCGGCCGGACTGCCGGCTGCCCCGCCGGCCCGTCGACCGGCCGACCGGGCTGACCGGACGCGCGCAGCCGCACGAGTGGCGCGAGCACCACCCCGAGCAGGGGTACGGCTCGGTGGAGACGCTGCTGCCGGAAGACCTGTGCGACGGGCTGCGCGACCTGGCCCGGCAGTGCTCGGTGCCGCTCAAGGCGGTGCTGCTGGCCGCCCACGTGAAGGTGATGAGCCTGGTCACCGGCACCTCGGACCTCCTGGTCGGGCTCACCGCCAACGGACGGCTGGAGGAGGAGGGCGGCACCGAGGTGCGCGGCATGTTCCTCAACACCGTGCCGTTCCGCATCGCGCTGCCCGACGGCAGTTGGCGCGACCTGGTGCGGGCCGTGTTCGAGACCGAGCGCGAGTTGCTGCCGCACCGGCGCTACCCGCTGGGCGCGCTCCAGCGCGAGGTCGGCGGCGATCCGCTGTTCGAGGTGAACTTCGTCCACAACCACTTCCACGTGCTGGACCGGGCGTTCGGCCCCGGCCTGATGCGCATCGCCGACGACAAGATCGACAGCTTCACCACCGACCGGGCCGAGCCCACCAACTTCCCGCTCAACGTGGGCGTCATCCGCAACCCGTACTCCAACCGCCTGCTGTTCGGCATGGACTACCACACCGACGTGCTGCTGCCCGACCAGGTGCTGCTGTACCGGGACTACTACCTGCGGGTCATGGCGGAGATGGTGGCCGCCCCGGACGCCGCGCACCGCTGGGTGTCGCTGTTGGGCGAGGACGAGCGGTCGTTGCTGGAGTCGTGGAACTCGACGGTGGCCGACGTCCCGCAGGTGTTGGTGCACCGGATGGTGGAGGAGCGCGCGGCGGCGGCGCCCGATTCGGTGGCGGTGGTGTCGGGTGAGGTGTCGCTGTCGTACGGGGAGTTGAACGCGCGGGCGAACCGGCTGGCGCGCCGGCTGCGCGACCTCGGCGTCGGACCGGACGTCCCGGTCGCGCTGTGCCAGGACCGCTCGCTCGGCATGATCACCAGCCTGCTGGCCGTGCTGAAGGCCGGTGGCGTCTACGTGCCGCTCGAACCCGAGCTGCCCCTGGAGCGCATGACCTACATGCTGCGGGAGGTCTCCGCCCACCTCGTGCTCGCGGGCGACCGGGCCGCCGACAAGGTGCCCGCCGGTCCGTGGCGGATGCTGGTCGTGGGCGACGAGCTGTGGTCCGACGGCAGCGCGGAGGACCTGCCGGGCGGGGCCGGGTTGGACAACGGTTGCTACGTCATCTTCACGTCGGGCTCGACGGGGCAGCCCAAGGGCGTGGTGACGCGCCACCGCAACGTCACCGAACTGCTGCACGGCGGCGAGTTCCTGACCCTCGAGCCCGGGGACAGCCTGCTGCAACTGGCTCCGCTGTCCTTCGACAACTCCACCTTCGAGGTCTGGGCCCCGCTGGTGGGCGGCGCGCGGCTGGTGCTCGCGCCCCCGGTGCAGTACGGGCCGCGCGAGATCGCGGAGTGGGTCGTAGAGTCCGGCATCACCGTCCTGCACGCGACGGCGTCGCTGTTCGCGCTGCTGGTCGACCACGAGCCGCAGACCTTCGACGGGTTGCGCCGCTTCCTGACCGGCAGCGAGACCGTCTCGCCGCAGCACGTGGTGCGGATCCTGGAGCGCTGCCCGGACCTGGAGCTGGTCAACTGCTGGGGTCCCACGGAGACCACGACGTTCTCGGTGTGCGGCGTCTACCGGCACGGCGAGGTGCCCTCGGGCGCGCTGCCGCTGGGCAAGCCGCTGGTCAACACCCAGGTGTGGGTGCTCGACGAGGCGGGGATGCCCGCGCCGGTCGGCTCGGCCGGCGAGCTGTACGTGTCGGGCCCGTGCCTGGCGCGCGGGTACCTGGGCCGGCCGGGCCTGTCCGCCGAACGCTTCCTGCCGCACCCGTTCCGGCCCGGCGAGCGGCTGTACCGCACGGGTGACCGGGGCCGCTGGTCCGTGGACGGCCGGGTGGAGTTCTTCGGCCGCACCGACCACATGGTGAAGGTGCGCGGGTACCGGGTGGAGCTGGGCGAGGTGGAGTCGGCCCTGCGCGACCACCCGGACGTGCGCGAGTGCGTGGTCGTCACGCGCGCCAACACCGCCGCCGGCGTGGACCTGGTGGCCTACCTCGTGGTGGACGACACCGCGCCCGCGGTGGGCGAGCTGCGGGCGTGGCTCGGCCAACGGCTGCCCGCGTACATGGTGCCCCGGCTGTTCGTGTTCCTCGACGCGCTGCCGCTGACGCCGCGGGCGAAGGTGGACCGCCGCGCGCTGCCGGAACCGAAGGAGACCCGGCAGGACGGCGTGCGGGAGTACGTGGCCCCGGTCGGCGGTGTCGAGGAGCTGCTGGCCGACATCTGGTCGCGGGTGCTGGACGTGGACCGGGTCGGCCGCCACGACGACTTCTTCGACCTGGGCGGCGACTCGATCCGCAGCATCCAGGTGGTCGGGCAGGCGCGCACCAAGGGCGTCGTCGTCGCCCTCCAGGACCTGCACCAGTACCCGACGGTCCAGGAGCTGGCCGCGGCCGTCGGCGGCAGGCAGGCCGCCGCGCCCGCGGCCGCCCGGACCTCGCCGTTCGGGCTGCTGTCCGAGCGGGACCGGGCGCTGCTCGCGGCCCGCACCGCCCCCGCGACCGGCGGGCGGTGATCGACGGATGCACAGCCGGGCGGACGAGGTGACGCGGGACGGCGGAGCGGCCGAGGACGGGCCGTTCCTGCCGGGTGGGCTGGAGGACGCCTACCCGATGTCGGAGCTGCAGGTCGGCATGGTCTACGAGATGGAGCGGGACCCGGACCGGCTGCCGTACCACAACGTGCACACCCTGCGGATCGCCGCGCCGTTCGACGAGCGGTGCTTCCGCGACGCGGTGGCCGCCGTCGTCGCCCGGCACCCCGTCCTGCGCACCTCGTTCGCCCTGGTCGGCTTCAGCGAGCCGATGCAACTGGTCTACGGCGCCGCCGAGGTGCCGCTGGTCGTGGCCGACCTGCGCGGCACGAGCCCGAGCGCCGCCCGTGACGCGGTGTCGGCCTACGTCGTCGCCGAGCGGCGCACCCCGCTGGACCTGTCCGTGCCGCCGCTGTGCCGGATGGGCGTGCACGTGCTGTCCGACGACGCGTTCCAGTGGACGCTCACCGAGCACCACGCCATCCTCGACGGCTGGAGCCTGGCGTCGGTCGTCGCCGAGCTGATCGGCTCCTACCGGCGACTCCTGGCGGGCGAGGCGCTGGTGGCCGCGCCGCTGCGCTCGACCTACGCCGACTACGTCGCCGCCGAGCGGGAGGCCCTGGCCTCGCCGGAGAGCAACGACTTCTGGCGCACCCTCCTGGCGGAGCCGCCGGACAGCCGCCTGCCGCGCTGGCCCGCCGACCGGGCGGTGGCGTTGACCGCCGGGCCGGTCGACGGGGAGCGGCACGTCCGGGACGAGAGCCGGGGCTACGGCTCGCTGATCACGCCCCTGGGCGGGGAGCTGGAGTCCGCGCTCCGCGAGCTGGCGCGGCAGTGGCGGGTGCCGGTGAAGGCGGTGCTGCTGGCCGCGCACGTGAAGGTGATGAGCCTGGTCACCGGTTCCCGGGACGTGGTGGTCGGGCTCACCGCCAACGGGCGGCTGGAGGTCGAGGGCGGGGCCGACGTGTGCGGCCTGTTCGTCAACACCGTGCCGTTCCGCGTCGCGCTGCCCGACGGCGGTTGGCGCGACCTGGTCCGGTCCGTGTTCGACGCCGAGAACGCCCTGCTGCCGCACCGGCGCTACCCGATGGGCGTGCTGCAACGGGAGCTGGGCGGCTCGCCGCTGTTCGAGACCAACTTCGTCTACACCGACTTCCAGCAGATCACCGAGGCGGCGGGCGACGACGCCGACGCCGGGGAGCAGGCCGTCGCCGACGTCTCGCGCACGCACTTCGCCCTGGTCGTCGCGTTCGGCCGGGAACCGGGCCTCGACGGCCTGTGCCTGCAACTGGAGTACGACGCGCGGGCGTTCCCCGCCGTGCAGCTCGCCGCCCTGCGCGACTACTACCTGCGGGTGTTGGCGGAGATGGTGGCCGCCCCGGACGCCGCGCACCGCTGGGTGTCGTTGCTGGGCGAGGACGAGCGGTCGTTGCTGGAGTCGTGGAACTCGACGGTGGCCGATGTCCCGCAGGTGTTGGTGCACCGGATGGTGGAGGAGCGCGCGGCGGCGGCACCGGACTCGGTGGCGCTGGTGTCGGGTGACGTGTCGCTGTCGTACGGGGAGCTGAACGCGCGGGCGAACCGGCTGGCGCGCCGGCTGCGCGACCTCGGTGTCGGGGTCGACAGCGCGGTCGGGGTCTGCGTCGGGCGGTCGGTGGAGATGGTCGTCACCTGGCTCGCCGTGCTCAAGGCCGGCGGCCTGTACGTGCCGCTGGACCCCGACTTCCCGACCGCCCGCCTGGAGTTCATGCTCCGGCAGGCCGGGACCGGGCTCGTGCTGGCCGCGCCGACCGCCGCGCCCGCCGTCCCCGCCGGTCCGTGGCGGGTGCTGGTGGTGGGCGACGAGCTGTGGGCGGAGGGCAGCGCGGAGGACCTGCCGGGCGGGGCCGGGTTGGACAACGGTTGCTACGTCATCTTCACGTCGGGCTCGACGGGGCAGCCCAAGGGCGTGGTGACGCGGCACCGCAACGTGGTCGAGCTGCTGCACGGCGGTGACACCATGACGGTCCGGGCGGACGACACGGTGTTGCAGATCGCCCCGTCGTCGTTCGACGTGTCCACGTTCGAGGTGTGGGCGCCCTTGGTCGCCGGCGCGCGGTTGGTGCTCGCGCCCGCGGTGCGCTACGGGCCGGCGGAGATCGCGCGGTGGGTGGCCGAGTCCGGTGTGACGGTGCTGCACGCGACGGCGTCGCTGTTCGCGTTGCTCGTGGACCACGAGCCGCAGGCGTTCGACGGGTTGCGGCGTTTCCTGACCGGCAGCGAGACCGTGTCGCCGCAGCACGTGGTGCGGATCCTGGAGCGCTGCCCGGAGTTGGAGCTGGTCAACTGCTGGGGTCCGACGGAGACCACGACGTTCTCGGTGTGCGGTTCGTTCCGGCGCGGTGACGTGCCCTCGGGGGCGCTGCCGCTGGGCGTGCCGTTGGCGAACACCGAGGTGTGGGTGCTCGACGAGGTCGGCATGCCGGTCCCGGTCGGGTCGCCCGGCGAGCTGTACGTGTCGGGCCCGTGCCTGGCGCGCGGGTACCTGGGGCGGCCCGCGCTGTCGGCGGAGCGGTTCCTGCCGCACCCGTTCCGGCCCGGCGAGCGGCTGTACCGCACGGGCGACCGGGGCCGCTGGTCCGTGGACGGCCTGGTCGAGTTCCTGGGCCGCACCGACCACATGGTGAAGGTGCGCGGGTACCGGGTGGAGCTGGGCGAGGTCGAGTCGGCCCTGCGCGACCACCCCGACGTGCGCGAGTGCGTCGTGGTGACGCGCGCCAACACGGCCGCCGGCGTGGACCTGGTGGCCTACCTGGTGGCCGACGGCGAGGCGCCGGCCGGCGACCGGGTGCGGGCGTGGCTCGGCGCGCGGTTGCCCGCGTACATGGTGCCCCGGCTGTTCGTCTTCCTCGACGCGATGCCGCTCACCGCGAACGCGAAGGTGGACCGGCGCGCGCTGCCGGAGCCCGACGAGGTGCGCCCCGACGTGGCGCAGGAGTTCGTCGCCCCGGTCGGCGAGCTGGAGGAGCGGCTGGCCGACATCTGGCGCCGCGTGCTGGGCGTGGACCGGGTCGGGCGGCACGACGACTTCTTCGACCTGGGCGGCGACTCCATCCGCAGCATCCAGGTCCTCGGCGAGGCGCGGGAGGCGGGGCTGCCCGCCGCGCTGGCGACGCTGCTGGCGCACCCGACCCCGGCCGGGCTCGCCGCCGCGCTCGGCGGCGGCGTCGAGGAGGGGCCGCGCTCGGAGCCCTTCTCGCTGCTGGACGACGACGACCGCGCGCTGCTCCCGGACGGCCTGGAGGACGCCTACCCGATGGCGGAACTCCAGGCGGGCATGGTCTTCGAGATGGAGCGCGACCCCGGCCGCACCCCGTACCACAACGTCCACACCATGCGGCTGACCGGCGCGTTCGACGCGGCGGCCTTCCGCGAGGCGCTGACCCGCGTGACCGCACGGCACCCGGTCCTGCGGACGTCGTTCGACCTGAGCCGCTACCGCGTGCCGACGCAGCTCGTGCACCGGGACGTCGAGATCCCGCTGACCGTGGTGGACCTGCGCGGGACGGCGCCGGACGCGGGGCGCGCGGCGGTGGACGAGCACGTGGCCGTCGAACGGCGCACCGCCTTCGACCCGACCGTCGCGCCGCTGTGCCGGATGGGCGTGCACGTGCTGTCCGACGACGCGTTCCAGTGGACCGTCACCGAGCACCACGCCATCCTCGACGGCTGGAGCCTGACCTCCACCCTCGCCGAGATCAGCACCACCTACGAGGAGCTGCTGGCCGGGCGCGACCCCCGACCCGGACCGCTGCGCTCCCACTACCGCGACTTCATCGCCGCCGAGCGCGAGGCCCTGTCCTCGCCGGCCGCCCGCGCCTACTGGCACGACCTGCTCGCCGGCAGCGAGGGCAGCCCGCTGCCGCGCTGGTCGGTCGCCGCGCCCGAGGCGCTGGGCGACACCGTGCCCGGCGAGCGGCACGACCGCGACGAGGAGCTGGGCCACGGCTCGCTGGTCACCACGCTGTCCGCCGAGCGGCGGGCGGCCGTCGAGGACTTCGCCCGCCGGGCCGGCGTCCCGGTCAAGACCGCGCTGCTCGCCGCGCACCTCAAGGTGATCGCCACCGCCACCGGCCGGCCGGGTGACGTGACGATCGGCCTGTCCTCGCACGGGCGGTTGGAGGAGGCGGACGGCGCGGAGGTGCGCGGCCTGTTCCTCAACACCCTCCCGTTCCGCGTCGCGCTGCCGGACGCGAGCTGGGAGGACCTGGCCCGCGCCGTCCTCGCGGCCGAGCACGACGCCCTGCCGCACCGCCGCTACCCGATGGCCGCGCTCCAGCGCGAACTCGGCGGCGGGTCGCTGTTCGACGTGGGCTTCGTCTACAACGACTTCCACCGGTTCGGCCGGCTGGCCGAGGGCGACGGCGCGTGGCGGCTCGACGCCGGCGACCAGGGGTCCACCGGCTCCAGCCGCACGAGCTTCCCGCTGCTGGTGTCGTTCAGCCGCGAGGCCGGTTCCGCGGAGCTGCGCCTGGAACTGGAGTACGACACCCGCAAGCTCACCCGCGACCAGGTCACCCTGCTGCGCGACCACCACCTGCGCGCGATCGGCGCGATGACCGCCGAGCCCGCCGCCCGCCACACCCGGGTCGCGCTGGTCTCCGGTGACGAGGCCCGCCGGCTGGCCGAGTGGTCGCGGCCCGCGACGGTGGTGCCCGGCGCGGCGACGGTGCACGACCTGGTGGCGGCCGTGACCGCCGAACGCCCCGACGCGCCGGCGCTGACCGACGGCATCACCCTGACCTACCGCGAACTGGCCGACCGCGCCGACGCGCTGGCCCGCCGCCTGCGGCGCCTGGGCGTCGGCCCGGAGGTGTGCGTCGGGGTGTGCGTGGAGCGGTCGTGGCAGACCGTGGTGGCGTGCCTGGCGGTGCTGCGCGCGGGCGGGGTGTACGTGCCGCTGGACACGGCGTTCCCGGCCGACCGCATGGACTTCATGCTGCGGGACGTCGGCGCGCCGCTGGTCGTGGTGCACGCGGAGACCGCGGCCGCCGTCCCGGAGGGGCCGTGGGAGCAGGTCGACCTCGACGACGTGCCCGACGCCGGGGACGTGGACCTGCCGGCCGCGGGGCCGGACCACGGGTGCTACGTGATCTTCACGTCGGGGTCGACCGGGCGTCCCAAGGGGACGGTGGTGACGCACCGGAACGTGGTGCGGCTGGTGCGCGGCGTGCGCGAGTGGCTGCCGTTCGGGCCGGACGACGTGTGGTCGCTGTTCCACAGCTTCGCGTTCGACTTCTCCGTCTGGGAGATGTGGGGCGCGTTGACCACCGGCGGCCGGCTCGTGGTGGTGCCGCACGCGGTGAGCCGGGACGTGGAGGCGTTCCACCGGCTGGTGCGCGACGAGCGCGTGACGATCCTGAGCCAGACGCCCTCGGCGTTCCGCCAGTTCGAGACGGCCGACGAGCGGCTGGGCGGCGACCTCGCGCTGCGCGCCGTGGTGTTCGGCGGCGAGGCGCTGCACCGGCCGTCGGTGCGGCGGTGGGCGTCCCGGCACGGGTACGCCGCGCCGCTGCTGGTCAACATGTACGGGATCACCGAGACCACCGTCCACGTCACGTACCTGGAGCTGGACGCGGGGCACGTGGACGGCGACGTGAGCCCGATCGGGCGTCCGCTGCCGGACCTCGGCGCGCACGTGCTGGACGAGCACGGGATCCCCTGCCCGGTCGGCGTCACCGGCGAGCTGCACGTCTCCGGGGCCGGCGTGACCCGCGGTTACGTGGCACGTCCGGCGCTGACCGCGCAGCGGTTCGTGCCCGACCACCTGTCCGGCGCGGAGGGCGCGCGGCTGTACCGCAGCGGCGACCTGGCCCGCTGGAACGCCCGCGGCGGGCTGGAGTACCTGGGCCGGGGCGACGCGCAGGTCAAGGTCCGCGGCTACCGGATCGAGACGGGGGAGATCGAGAACGTCCTCGCCGGCCACCCCCGGCTGCTGGAGGCCGCCGTCACCCCGCACACCGACGCCGAGGGGCGGACCGACCTGGTCGCCTACCTCGTGCCCGACGACGCGCCGCCCGCCGCGGACGAGCTGCGGGCCTGGCTCGGCGGCCGGCTGCCGGACTACATGATCCCGCGGCACTTCGTGACGCTGGCCGCGTTGCCGCTGACCCCGCAGGGCAAGGTGGACCGCCGCGCGCTGCCCGAACCCGACGCGCACCGCCCGGAGATGGGGCAGCGGTACGTCCCCCCGGTCGGCGAGGTCGAGGAGCTGCTGGCCGACATCTGGCGCCGGGTGCTGGGCGTGGACCGGGTGGGGCGGCACGACAACTTCTTCGACCTGGGCGGCGACTCGATCCGCAGCATCCAGATCCTCGGCCGGGCGCGCGACGCGGGGATCTCGCTGCGGTTGTCGGACCTGCTCGACGCGCCCACCCTGGCCGAGCTGGCGACGACCGCGGCGACCGGCGCGGCGGCGGACCTCCCGGCCACCAGCCCGTTCTCGCTCGTGGCCGAGGCCGACCGCGCGCTGCTGCCGTCCGGGCTGGTCGACGCGTACCCGATGGCGCAGCTCCAGGTCGGCATGGTCTACGAGATGGAGCGCGACCGTGCGCGCAATCCGTACCACAACGTGGAGACGATGCGCCTGGCCGGCCGCTTCGACGAGGCGGCGTTCCGGGAGGCGGTCGCCCAGGTCGTGGCCCGGCACCCGGTGCTGCGCACGTCGTTCGACCTGGTGGCGTTCAGCGAGCCCCTGCAACTGGTGCACGCCGCCGTCGAGGTGCCGTTCACCGTGGTCGACCTGCGGGACGCCTCCGCCGAGCAGCGGCGCGCGGTGTTGCTGGACCACGTCCGGGAGCAGCAGGCGGCCCGGTTCGACCTGGCCGAGGCCCCGCTGTGCCGGATGGCCGTGCACGTGCTGTCCGACCACTCCTTCCAGTGGACCATCACCGAGCACCACTCCATCCTGGACGGCTGGAGCGTGGTCTCCACCCTGGCCGAGATCACCGACCGCTACCACCGCCTGCTCGCCGGCGAACGCCCGCCGGTCGAGCCGCTGCGCTCCACGTACCGCGACTTCGTCGCCGCCGAACGGGCCGCCCTGGACTCGCCGGAGAGCCGGGACTACTGGCGGTCCCGCCTCGCCGACGCGCCGGACGGCCGGATCGCCCGGTGGCCCGGCGGGTACCCGGCCGCCGATCACCTGGCCGGCGACACGGTCGCCGGTGAGCGCCACGAGCGCGACGAGGCCGCGGGCCACGGGTCGTTGACCACGCCGTTGCCCGCCGAGTTGCTGCGCGGCCTGGAGGAGTTCGCCGGGCGCGCCGGGGTGTCGCTCAAGACCGTCGTGCTCGCCGCGCACCTCAAGGTGCTCGGCCTGGTCACCGGCTCGACCGACGTGCTGGTCGGCCTGACCGCCAACGGGCGGCTGGAGGAGGCCGACGGCGCGGAGGCGCGCGGCCTGTTCCTCAACACCGTGCCCCTGCGGGTGCGGTTGCCCGAGGGCGATTGGCACGACCTCGCCCGCGCGGTCCACGCCGCCGAACGCGACCTGCTCCCGCACCGCCGCTACCCGATGGCGGCGCTGCAACGGGAGCTGGGCGGCGGCGGGCCGCTGTTCCACAGCAACGTCACCTACAACAACTTCCACCGGATCGCGCGGCTCGCGACGGACGGCACGCTCGACCAGGCCGGCGCGGACCCGGTGCTGCCCGGCGTGGCGCGCACCAACTTCCCGCTGGACGTGACCTTCAGCCACGAACCCGGCGCGGACGGGATGCTGCTGGAGATCGACTACGCGCTCGACGGCCTCACCGCCGGCCAGGTCACCCGGTTGCGGGACAGCCACCTGCGGGCGTTGCGGGCCATGGCCGCCGACGGCGCGGCGCACCACGGCGCGGCGTCCCTGCTGTGCCCCGAGGAGGAGCGGCTGCTCGCCTCCTGGCAGGGCACGGACGCGCCCGTGTCCGGGCTGCCGGTGCACGAGCTGCTGCGCGAGCGGGCCGCGCGGTGGCCGGCCGCGGTGGCGGTCGAGTCGGGCGGCGACGAGCTGACCTTCGCCGGGCTGGACGCACGCAGCGAGTCCCTGGCGCGGCGCCTGGCCGCGACCGGCGTGCGGCGCGGCGACGTGGTGGGCCTGCACCTGCGGCCGGGCGTGGACGCGATCGTCGCGGTGTGGGCGGCGTGGAAGGCCGGCGCGGCGTTCCTGCCGCTGGACCCGGAGCTGCCGCCCGCCCGCCTGCGGGTGATGCTGGACGACACCGACCCGGCCGTGGTCGTGTCACGCGAGACGGCCGACCTCGGCCCGCGGCCGACCCTGTCCCCGGACGCCGACGCCGACGCGCCGGAAGTGGAGCTGCCCCGCGTGGGGCCGCGCGACCTGGCGTACGTGATGTTCACGTCCGGTTCGACGGGCCGGCCCAAGGGCGTGATGGTCGACCACGGCGGCCTGGCGAACTTCGCCGAAGCGCTCCTGCTGCCGCGCCTGCGCCGGGGCGGGATCGACCCCGGGCGGCAGGCGCGCGTGCTGACCGGGACGTCCGCGTTCATCTCCGACTTCTTCCTCGAACAGGTCCTCCCGCTGCTGGACGGCCACCGGCTGCTGGTGCTGTCCGGCTCGGAGGCCCGCGACCCGCGCCTGCTGGTGGAGCGCGCCCAGGACCCGCAACGGGCGGTGGACGTCATCGACGCCACCACCTCACAGGTGCAGTTGATGGTGGAGGCGGGTCTGCTGGACGCGCCGCACCCGCCGAGGCTGATCGCGATCGGCGGCGAGGCGTGCCCGCCCGACCTGTGGCGGGAGCTGCGCTCGCGCCCCGCCGTGGCGGCGCACAACACCTACGGCCCCGCCGAGGCCGCGGTCGACGCGACGTTCGCCGACATCGGCGCGCACGGTGCGCCGGTGATCGGCCGGCCGTACGGCAACGTGCGGGCCTACCTGGTGGACGAGACCCTGTCGCTGGTCGCGCCGGGCGCGGCCGGGGAGATCGTGATCGGCGGTCCCGGCGTGGGCCGGGGTTACGTGAACCGCCCGGCGGCGACGGCGGCGGTGTTCGTGCCGAACCCCTGGGGCGAGCCGGGCAGCCGGCTCTACCGCACGGGCGACCTCGGCCGGTACACGCCGGACGGCCAGATCGAGTTCCTCGGGCGCGGCGACTTCCAGGTCAAGATCCTCGGCCAGCGGGTCGAACCGGAAGAGGTCGAGGCCGTCCTGCGCGCCCACCCGGCGGTCGAGGCGGCGGCCGTGACCGCGCGGCCCGCGCCCGACGGCCGGTTGCGGCTGGTCGCGCACCTGGTCGCGGCGGGCGGTGCCCCGGTGGACCGGGACGACGTCCGCGACCACCTCGCCGCCCGGCTGCCGGCGGCGGCGGTCCCGAACGTGCTCGTGGTGCTCGACGCGCTGCCGATGACGGTGGGCGGCAAGCTCGACCGCGCCGCGCTGACCGTGCCGGACGACGTCGAGGCGCAACCGGCGCGTCGTGACGTGGTGGCCCCGCGCACCGGGACCGAGCGGCGGGTCGCCGAGGTGTGGCGCGCCTTGCTGGGCGTGTCCGAGATCGGTGTGCACGACGACTTCTTCACCCTCGGCGGCCATTCGCTGCTGGCCGTGCGGTTGGCGATGCGGGTGGGCGCGGAGCTGGCGGTCGACCTGTCGCTGCACGAGGTGTTCGCCCGCCCGACGGTGGCCGCCCAGGCGGAGCTGGTCGACGCGCGTGCGGCGGCCGGCGCGGTCGAGCCGATCGCCCGGGTGGACCGGCCGGCGTCCGGGGACCTGCCCGCCTCGCACGCCCAGGAGCGGCAGTGGTTCCTGTGGCAGCTCAGCCCGGACAGCTCCACCTACCACGTGCCGTGGGGCTACGAGGTGGAGGGCGACCTCGACCTGGCCGTGCTCGCCGCGTCCGTGGACGCCCTCCTCGACCGGCACGAGTCGCTGCGCACCACGCTGCACGTGGACGCGGACGGCCGGGTCCGGCAACGCGTCCGCGAGGTCACGCCCGGCCGCCTGGTCGCGCGGGACGTGGCCGAGGCCGACCTGGCGGGGCTGGTCGAGCAGGCGGTGGCCCGCCCGTTCGACCTGACCGCCGGGCCGGTGCTGCGGGTGGACGTCTGGCGAACCGCGCCGGACCGGCACGTGGTCGTGTTCGTCGCGCACCACATCGCGATCGACGAGTGGTCCCTGGACGTCGTGGACGGTGAGCTGTGGGCCCTGTACCGGGCCGGCGGCGACCCGGAGGCTGCCTCGCTGCCGCCGCTGGACGTCCGGTACGCGGACTACGCGGTGTGGCACCGGGAGCTGGTGGAGCGGCACGGCGCGGACGACCTGGCGTACTGGCGCCGCACGCTCGACGGCACGGTGTCGTCCTGGCCGCGATCCCGCGGCACCAGGGGTGAGGCTCCCGCCGTCGAGGCCGAGCAGTGCACCCGCGTCGTCCCGGCGGACGACCTGGCCGTGCTGGAACGCCTCCGCGCGCAGGCCGGCGCCACCGACTTCATGCTCTACCTGGCCGTCTACAGCCTCCTGCTGGCCCGCCACTCCGGTGAGCGGGACGTGGTGATCGGCGTGCCCGTGTCCGGTCGGTCGCACCCGGACCTCGCGCCGGTGGTCGGGTTCTTCGTGAACACGCTCGCGGTGCGCGTGACGGTCGACCCGGACGAGGACTTCCCGACCTACCTCGACCGCGTCCGGACCGTGGTCCTGGAGGCGTTCGCGCACCAGGAGGCCCCGTTCGAGCAGGTGGTCCGCGCGGTCGCGCCGGACCGCGCCGGGAGCGCCACCCCGCTGTTCCGCACCATGTTCTCCTTCACCGCCGAGACCGGTCACGAGCACCGCGCTGGCCGGGCGCCGGCCGGAACCACCCTGCGCGACCTGCCGATCCAGGGCAGCGGCAGCCGGTTCGACCTGTCGCTGGGCACGACCCGGACGGCGGACGGCCTGCACCTGACCCTCGGGCTCGACGGCGGGTTGTTCGAGGCGGGGGCGGCGCAAGAACTGGTGGCGTCGTTCACCGACCTGCTGCACGCGCTGGGGACGTCGCCGCGCGTCGGGGTGGGCGAGCTGCTGGCCGCGAGCGACCGCGAGCGGGCGGCCATGGCCGGCTGGACCGGTGACTCCTCGCTGCCTGCGCCCGCCACGCCGGTGCACGAGCTGTTGCGGGAGCGGGTCGGTCGGTGGTCGGGCCTGGTGGCGGTGGAGTCGGGTGTCGAGGAGTTGACGTTCGCGGAGTTGGACGCGCGCAGCGAGTCGTTGGCGCGTCACCTGGTGGTTTCCGGTGTGCGGCGTGGTGACGTGGTCGGTTTGCACCTGCGGCCGGGCGTGGACGCGGTGGTGGCGGTGTGGGCGGTGTGGAAGGCGGGTGCCGCGTTCCTGCCGCTGGACCCGGAGCTGCCGCCGGCGCGCCTGGAGATGATGCTGGACGACGCCAAGCCGTCCGTGGTCGTGTCGCGGGACACCGTGCCGGGGTCCTGGCCGACCGTGACGCCGGAGGCCGGGGGAGACGTCCCGGGCGTGGTGCTGCCCAGGGTCGGGCCGCGCGACCTGGCGTACGTGATGTTCACGTCGGGTTCGACGGGCCGGCCCAAGGGCGTGATGGTCGACCACGGCAACCTGGCCAACTACGCCGAGAACCTGGCCCTGCCACGGACCCGCGGAGCCGGCCTCGCGCCCGGGTCCAACGCCCGGGTGGTGACCGGGACGTCGGCGTTCATCTCGGACTTCTTCCTGATGCAGATGATGCCGTTGCTGGACGGCCACCGGCTCCTGGTGGTCTCCGGCGCGGAGGGGCGCGACCCGCGTCGGCTGGTCGAGCGGGCGCACGACCCGGCGCGGGCCGTGGACGTGGTCGGCGTGACCACCTCACAGGTGCAGCTCATGGTCGAGGCCGGCCTGCTGGACGCGCCGCACCCGCCGCGGTTGATCTCCGCCGCCGGCGAGGCGTGCCCGCCGGACCTCTGGCAGGCGTTGCGCGCCCACCCGGACGTGGTGGCGCACAACATCTACGGCCCGGCCGAGGTCTCGGTCGAGATGGCCTGCGCGGACATGTCCGCGCACCCCGCGCCGGTGATCGGGCGCCCGTACGGGAACGTGCGGATGTACCTGGTCGACGCGGACCTCCGGCTGGTGCCTCCCGGCACGGTCGGGGAGATCGTGATCGGCGGTCCGGGCGTGGGTCGGGGTTACGTGAATCGCCCGTCGGCGACGGCGGCGGTGTTCGTGCCCGACCCGTGGGGTGAGCCGGGCGGCCGGCTCTACCGGACGGGCGACCTGGGCCGGTACACGGTGGACGGGCACGTCGAGTTCCTGGGTCGCAACGACCACCAGGTCAAGATCCAGGGCCAGCGCGTCGAGCCGGAAGAGGTCGAGGCGGTGCTGCGCACGCACCCCGCGATCAAGGCCGCCGCGGTGACCGCCCGGCCCGCGGCCGACGGCCGCCCCCGGCTGGTCGCGCACGTCGTCCCGGCGGGCGTGCCCGTCGACCGCGCCGAGCTGCGCGACCACCTCGCGGGCCGACTGCCGGCCGCGGCGGTGCCCGCGGTGTTCGTGGTGGTGGACGCGCTGCCGATGACGGTGGGCGGCAAGCTCGACCGGCGGGCGTTGACCGTGCCGGACGACGTCGAGGCGCAGCCGGCGCGTCGTGACGTGGTGCTGCCGAGGACGGAGACCGAGCGGCGGGTCGCCGAGGTGTGGCGGGCGTTGCTGGGCGTGTCCGAGGTCGGTGTGCACGACGACTTCTTCACGTCGGGCGGGCACTCGCTGTTGGCCGTGCGGTTGGCGATGCGGGTGGGCGCGGAGCTGGGCATCGACCTGCCGTTGCACGAGGTGTTCGCCCGCCCGACCGTCGCCGCCCAGGCGGAGCTGGTCGACCGGAGCGCGTCGGTGGACCGGATTCCCCGGCTCGACCGCACCGGAGGCGACCTGCCCGCGTCGCACGCGCAGGAGCGGCAGTGGGTCCTGTGGCAGCTCGACCCGCGGGGATCGACCTACACCGTGCCGTGGGGTTACGAGATCGAGGGCGACCTCGACCTGACCGCGTTGACCGCCTCGGTGAACGCCCTGGTCGAGCGGCACGAGCCGTTCCGCACCACCCTGCACCTCGACGCGACGGGCCGGGTCCGCCAGCGCGTCGCCGCCACCTGGGACAGCCCGGTCACGGTGCGGGACGCCGCCGCGGCCGACGTGCCCGACCTCGTCGCCGAAGCCGCCCACCGGCCGTTCGACCTCACCACCGGGCCGGTGCTGCGGGCGCACGTCTGGCGGACCGCGCCGGACCGGCACGTGCTCCTGTTCGTCGCCCACCACGTCGCGGTGGACGAGTGGTCGATCGACGTCCTCGGCGACGAGCTGTGGGCGTTGTACCGCGCGGGCGGCGACGCCCGGTCGGCGGCCCTGCGACCGCTGGACGTGCGGTACGCGGACTACGCGGTGTGGCACCGGGATCTGGTGGAGCGGCACGGCGCGGACGACCTGGCGTACTGGCGTCGCACGCTCGACGGCGCCGCGTCGTCTTGGCCGCGCTCGCCCGGCGCCCGCGTGGAGAGCGCCCCGGCCGAGGAGTGCTCGCGGACCGTCCTCCCGGCGGACCTGGCCGGCCTGGACCGGCTCCGGGCCGAGACCGGCGCGACCGACTTCATGCTCTACCTGGCGGTGTACTGCCTCCTGCTGGCCCGGCACTCGGGTGAGCGCGACGTCGTGGTCGGCGTCCCGGTGTCCGGTCGGTCGCACCCGGACCTCGCGCCGGTGGTCGGGTTCTTCGTGAACACGCTCGCGGTGCGCGTGGCCGTGCGCCTCGACGAGGACTTCGCGACCTACCTCGGTCGCGTCCGGACCGTGGTGCTGGAGGCGTTCGAGCACCAGGAAGCGCCGTTCGAGCACGTCGTGCGCGCGGTCGCACCGGACCGCGCCGAGACCGCGAACCCGTTGTTCCGCACCATGTTCTCGTTCACGGCGGGCGGCCACGACGCCGGCGGCACCCCGGACGGCCTGACGGTCCGCGACCTGCCGATGAGCGGCGGCGCCAACCAGTTCGACCTGTCCCTGGGCACCACCCGGACCGCCAACGGCCTTCACCTGACCCTCGGGCTCGACACCGGGCTGTTCACGCCGGGCGCGGCCGAGGAGCTGCTCACCTCGTTCACCGACCTGCTGCACGCGCTGAACACCTCGCCGCGCACCGGTGTGCCGGACCTGCTCCGCGCGAGCGACCGGGAGGAGCGGCGCATCGCGGAGTGGACCGGCGACGGCTCGCTGCCCGCGCCCGCCACGCCGGTGCACGAGCTGTTGCGGGAGCGGGTCGGTCGGTGGTCGGGCCTGGTGGCGGTGGAGTCGGGTGCCGAGGAGTTGACGTTCGCGGAGTTGGACGCGCGCAGCGAGTCGTTGGCGCGTCAGCTAATGGTTTCCGGTGTGCGGCGTGGCGACGTGGTGGGCCTGCACCTGCGGCCGGGCGTGGACGCCGTGGTCGCGGTGTGGGCGGTGTGGAAGGCCGGTGGCGCATTCCTGCCGCTGGACCCCGACCTGCCCGCGGCCCGTTTGACGATGATGCTGGACGACGCCAAGCCGTCCGTGGTCGTGTCGCGGGACACCGTGCCGGGCTC
Source organism: Actinosynnema sp. NPDC004786 (assembly GCF_053601135.1). NCBI lineage: Bacteria > Bacillati > Actinomycetota > Actinomycetes > Pseudonocardiales > Pseudonocardiaceae > Actinosynnema > Actinosynnema sp. NPDC004786. The sequence continues at coordinate 46,389 of NZ_JBSGBG010000025.1, forward strand.
GTGGCCGACCGTGTCCCCGGACGGTGACGCACCCGAGGCGGTCCTACCGCGAGTGGGCGCGGAAGACCTGGCGTACGTGATGTTCACGTCCGGGTCGACCGGGCGGCCCAAGGGCGTGGTGGTCCACCACGGCGGCCTCGCGAACTACGCCGAGCACCTGCTCGTGCCGCGGGTGCGGCAGGCCGGGGTGGCGCCGCACGCCCGGGTGCTCACCGCGACGTCGGCGTTCATCTCCGACTTCTTCCTGGCGCAGGTCCTGGCGCTGCTGGACGGCCACCGGCTGCTGGTCCTGCCCGCCGCCGAGCGCCGCGACCCGCGCCTGCTGGTCGAGCGGGCGCACGACCCGGCGCGAGCGGTGGACGTGGTCGACGCCACCACCTCGCAGGTGCAGTTGATGGTGGAGGCGGGTCTGCTGGACGCGCCGCACCCGCCGAAGCTGGTCGTGATCGGCGGCGAGGCGTGCCCGCCGGACCTGTGGCAGGCGTTGCGCGCCCACCCGGACGTGGTCGCGCACAACACGTACGGACCGGCCGAGGCGACCGTGGACGTGGCGTTCGCGGCCGTCCACGACCACGGCACGCCGGTGCTCGGGCGGCCGTACGGCAACGCGCGGGTGTACCTGGTGGACGAGGCCCTGTCGTTGGTCGCGCCGGGCTCGGTGGGCGAGATCGTGATCGGCGGTCCGGGCGTGGGTCGGGGTTACGTCGGCCGACCGGGGGCGACGGCGGCGGTGTTCGTGCCCGATCCGTGGGGTGAACCGGGCGGTCGGTTGTACCGGACGGGCGACCTGGGCCGGTACACGGCGGACGGGCAGATCGAGTTCCTGGGCCGCAACGACCACCAGGTGAAGATCCAGGGCCAGCGCGTCGAACCGGAAGAGGTCGAGGCCGTGTTGCGCGCCCACCCGGCGGTCGAGGCGGCGGCGGTCACCGCGCAAGCCCTCGGTGGCGACGGCCGGTTGCGGCTGGTCGCCCACCTGGTGACGGCTCCCGGCGCGGTGCTCGACCGGTCGGCGATCCGCGACCACCTCGCGGGTCGGCTGCCCGCGGCGGCGGTCCCGGGCGTGGTCGTGCGGCTGGACGCGCTGCCGATGACGGTGGGCGGCAAGCTCGACCGCGCCGCGCTGACCGTGCCGGACGAGGTCGTGGCGCACCTGCCCGGCCGGGAGCCGGTCCGGCCGAGGACGGAGACCGAGCGGCGGGTCGCCGAGGTGTGGCGGGCGTTGCTGGGCGTGTCCGAGGTCGGTGTGCACGACGACTTCTTCACCCTCGGCGGGCACTCCCTGTTGGCCGTGCGGTTGGCGATGCGGGTGGGCGCGGAGCTGGGCATCGACCTGCCGTTGCACGAGGTGTTCGCCCGCCCGACCGTCGCCGCCCAGGCCGAATTGGTCGACCGGAGCGCGTCCGTGGACCGGATTCCCCGGCTCGACCGCGCCGAACGGGACCTGCCCGCGTCGCACGCCCAGGAGCGGCAGTTCTTCCTGTGGCAGCTCGCCCCCGACGACCCCACCTACAACGTCCCGTGGGGCTACGACGTCCGCGGCGACCTCGACCTGGCCGTGCTGGCACGGGCGGCCGACGCCCTGGTCGAGCGGCACGAGCCGTTCCGCACGACGCTGCACCTCGACGCCGAGGCCCGCGTGGTGCAGCGGATCTCCCCGACCCTCGACCTGGACCTCACGCCGCGGGACGTGCGCGAGGCCGACCTGCCGGCCCTCGTCACCGAGGCGGCCCGCCGGCCGTTCGACCTGGGCTCCGGGCCGGTGCTGCGGGCGCACGTCTGGCGCACCGCGCCCGACCACCACGTGGTCCTGTTCGTCGCCCACCACATCGCGACCGACGAGTGGTCGGCGGAGATCGTGGACCGCGAGCTGTGGGCGTTGTACCGGGCGGGCGGCGACCCGGAGGCCGCCGCGCTGCCGCCGCTGGACGTCCGGTACGCGGACTACGCGGTCTGGCACCGCGAACTGGTGCGGCGGCAGGCGGACGACGACCTCGCGTACTGGCGTCGCACGCTCGACGGCACGGCGTCCTCCTGGCCGCGGTCACGCGGCGTGCGGCAGGAGCACGCGACGGCGGACGCCGACGAGTCCACCGGCACCGTCCCCGTGGCGGACCTGGCCGAGCTGGACCGGCTCCGGGCGGAGACCGGCGCGACCGACTTCATGGTCTACCTGGCGGTGTACTGCCTGCTGGTGGCCCGGCACTCGGGTGAGCGCGACGTCGTCGTGGGCGTCCCGGTGTCCGGTCGGTCGCACCCGGACCTCGCGCCGGTGGTCGGGTTCTTCGTCAACACGCTCGCCGTGCGCGTGACGGTCGACCCGGACGAGGACTTCCCGACCTACCTCGACCGCGTCCGGACCGTGGTGCTGGAGGCGTTCGCGCACCAGGAAGCGCCGTTCGAGCACGTGGTCCGCGCGGTCGCGCCGGACCGCGCCGAGACCGCGAATCCCTTGTTCGGCACCATGTTCTCCTTCACCGCGATCGGGCAGGACGCCGACGGCGCGCCGGACGGCCTGGCCATCGGCGAGGTGCCGATCGGCGGCGGCCGCAGCCGGTTCGACCTCTCGCTGGCCGCCACGCGCACCGCCGACACCCTGCGCCTGGGCCTCGCGGCCGACCCGGGCCTCTTCGAGCCGGGCGCGGCCGAGGAGCTGGTGGCGTCGTTCACCGACCTGCTGCGCGGCCTGAACGCCGCGCCGCGCGCCACCGTGGCGGGGTTCCTGCGGGCCGGCGCCCGCGAGCGGGACCGCATCGCGGGCTGGACCGGCGACGCGTCGCTCCCGGCGGCCGAGGTCCCGGTGCACGAGGTGCTGCGGGAGCGCGTCCGCCGCTGGCCGGACCTGCCGGCCGTGCGGTCGGGCGACGGGACGTTGACGTTCGCCGAGCTGGACGCGCGGGCCGAGCGGCTGGCCCGTCGCCTGGTGGCCGCGGGCGCGCGGCGCGGCGACGTGGTGGGCCTGCACCTGCGGCCCGGTCCGGACGCGGCGATCGCGGTGTGGGCGGTGTGGCTGGCCGGCGGCGCGTTCCTGCCGCTGGACCCGGACCTGCCGCCGGCACGCCTCGCGGTGATGACCGAGGACGCCGCGCCGGCGTTGGTGGTCTCGCGCGAGACCGTGCCGGGCGCGTGGCCGACCGTGTCCCCGGACGGGGACGACGTCCCGGACGTGGCGCTGCCCCGCGTCGGGCCGCGCGACCTGGCGTACGTGATGTTCACGTCCGGCTCGACGGGCCGGCCCAAGGGCGTGATGGTCGACCACGGCAACCTCGCCAACTACGCCGAGAACCTGCTCCTGCCGCGCATGCGGCGGGCCGGGCTCGCCGCCGGCTCGAACGCCCGCGTGGTGACCGGCACCTCGGCGTTCATCTCCGACTTCTTCCTGACCCAGGTCCTGCCGCTGCTGGACGGCCACCAGCTCGTGGTGGTCTCCGGGGCCGAGGGCCGCGACCCGCGCCGACTGGTCGAGCTGGCGCAGGACCCGCACCGGGCGGTGGACGTGGTCGACGTGACCCTGTCCCAGGTCCAGCTCATGGTCGAGGCCGGCCTGCTGGACGCGCCGCACCCGCCGAAGCTGATCGCGGCCGGCGGCGAGGCGTTCCCGCCCGACCTGTGGCGGGAGCTGCGCGCCCACCCGGACGTGGTGTCGCACAACATGTACGGCCCCGCCGAGGCGACCGTGGACGCCGCGTTCGCCGACCTCGCCGCGTACGGCGCGCCGGTGATCGGCCGACCCCACGGCAACGCCCGGGTGTACCTGGTGGACGAGGCCCTGGAGTGGGTGCCGCCGGGCGCGGTCGGGGAGATCGTGATCGGCGGTCCGGGCGTGGGCCGGGGTTACGTGAATCGCCCGGCGGCGACGGCGGCGGTGTTCGTGCCCGACCCGTGGGGTGAGCCGGGCGGCCGGCTCTACCGGACGGGCGACCTGGGCCGGTACACCGTGGACGGGCAGATCGAGTTCCTGGGCCGCAACGACCACCAGGTCAAGATCCAGGGCCAGCGCGTCGAGCCGGAAGAGGTCGAGGCGGCGCTGCGCACCCACCCCGCGGTGCACGCGGCGGCGGTCACCGCGCACCGGTTCGGCGACGGGCAGCTCCGGCTGGTCGCGCACCTGGTCGCGGCCACCGCTCCCGACCGCGACGAACTGCGCGACCACCTGGCCGGCCGCCTGCCGGTCGCCGCGATCCCCTCGGTGTTCGTCCTGCTGGACGAGCTGCCGACGACCGTCGGCGGCAAGGTCGACCGCGCGGCGCTGACCCCGCCCGACGACGTCGAGCCGCACCGCGAGGTGGTGGCGCCGCGCACGGAGACCGAACGGCGCGTCGCCGACGCCTGGCGGGCCGTGCTCGGGGTCTCCCGCATCGGCGTGCACGACGACTTCTTCGCCCTGGGCGGCCACTCGCTGCTCGCCATCCGGCTCACCCTGCGGCTGGGCCGCGACCTGGCGACCGAAATCCCGCTCGCCGACCTCTACACCGCGCCCACCGTCGCCGAGCAGGCCCGGCGGATCGACGCCCGGTCGTCCCACCGAGGGCAGACCGGGAAGGCCGTGGTGCCGCTGGGTGGCGCGCGGGGTGCGCGGCCGCTGGTCCTGGTCCACCCCATCGGCGGCACGCTGTTCGGCTACCGCGACCTGCTCGGCGAGGTGGCGGCCGACTTCGAGGCGTTCGGCGTGCAGGGCCGGATCGGTGACGCGGACTCCGGCGCGACCGACCTCGCCGCGCTGGCCGGGCGCTACGCCGACGAGCTGGTTCCGGTGCTCGGCGACCGGGAACCGGTGGTCGCGGGCTGGTCGGCGGGCGGTGTCATCGCCCACGAACTGGCCCGTGCGCTGACCGACCGGGGCGTCGCGGTCCACCGGCTGGTCCTGGTCGACTCCGACCCGCGACCGGTCGACGCGGACGCCGACGCCGCCGCGCTCGACGCGCTGCGCCGCGAGGTCGCCGAGCACGGACCGGAGCCGCTGCTGCGGTCCGACGACGCCGACCGGCTCTTCGCCACCCTCGGCGTGGACCCGGCGGACGTGGCCGAACTGGACGGTCCCACCGCCGCCGCGCTGATCGCCTTCTGGCGCGACGTGCTCACCGGGCTCGCGGCCCACCGCCCGGCCCCGTTCACGGGCGCCACCGACCTGGTCGTGGCCGGCCGGGACGACGGCGTCGTCGCCGCGTGGCGCGGGCTGACCGGCCCCCTCGGGGTCACCCACGCCGACGGCGACCACTTCCGGCTGCTGCGCCGCCCCCACGTGAAGGCGGTCGCCGACGCCCTCCGCGGCTCCACCGCACAGACAGGAGATTGACGTGCTGGTCCTCGGTATCAGTGGACTCGATCGGGCCGCCGCGCTCAAGAAGCAGATGATGCCCGGCCTCGACTGGCGCGAGCAGCGCCTGGTGCAGGGCCTGGACTCGGCCGCCGCGCTGGTGGACGAGAACGGCGTCATCGCGGCCTCCGCGCAGGAGCGGCACGACGGCGACAAGGGCACCGGCGCGTTCCCCGCGGACGCCGTCGAGGCGTGCCTGCGCATCGCCGGCGCGACGATGGACGACGTCGACCTCGTCGCGCACGGCTTCCGCTACGAGCCGTCGCCCGCCTTCGAGCTGGACGGCTTCCTGCGCCGCTGGTACCAGGAGGTCTACCGCGAGGAGGTCCAGCGCGAGGTGCTGGCCGCGCACTACCCGGACCAGGACTGGGCGCGCAAGCTCGTCCGGGTCCCGCACCACCTGGCGCACGCGGCGAGCAGCTACCACCTCAGCGGGTTCGACGACGCGCTGGTGCTGGTGGCCGACGGCATGGGCGAAGCGGAGTCGACCTCCCTGTTCCGGGGGCGCGGCGGCACGCTGGAGACCCTGCGCACGTACCCGATCGGCAGCTCGCTCGGCATCCTCTACAGCGTCGTCACCCAGTACCTCGGCTTCCTGCCCGGCATGGACGAGTACAAGGTGATGGGGCTCGCGCCCTACGGCGACCCCGGCGCGTTCCCCGGCGTCGAGCTGGTCGTCCGGCGGCCGGGCGGCGCGCTGTCCGTGCCGCTGCTGGCCCGGGACCGCACGCCCGAGGAGCGCGAGACCCACAGCGGCGCGATCCGCGCCCTGGAGGAGGTCTTCGGCCCGGCCCGCCACCCCGACGCCCCCGTCACCCAGCGGCACATGGACATCGCGTCGGTCCTGCAGCGGGCGATCGAGGAGGGGTTGCTGTTCGTGCTGACCGAGGGGGTGGCCGGCGCGGACGCGCCCCGGCGGCTGTGCATGGCGGGCGGTGTCGCGCTCAACTGCACGGCCAACGGCCTGATCAGCCGCAGCGGCCTGTTCGACCGGGTCTTCGTGCAGCCCGCGGCGGGCGACGACGGCACCGCCCTCGGCGCGGCCCTGCACGTGCTGCGCGAGCACGTGCCCGCGTCGCCCCGGCCGATGGGCATGCCGTACTGGGGCGAGGAGTTCGGCGACGCCGACATCGAGGCGGCGCTGGGCGCCCTCGGCCCCGGGCACCAGGTGCGCCACCTGCCCGGCGACGCGCTGCTCAAGGAGACCTCCGTGCTGATCGGCTCCGGCGCGGTCGTCGCCTGGTACCAGGGGCGCATGGAGTTCGGGCCGCGGGCGCTGGGCAACCGCAGCATCCTGGCCGACCCCACCGCGCCGGACATGCGGGCGCACCTGAACACGGTGGTCAAGCAGCGCGAGGAGTTCCGGCCGTTCGCGCCCGCGGTGCCCGTCGAGGACGCGGGCGAGTACTTCGAGATCGAGCCCGGCCGCGAGGCCCAGTACCGGCACATGCTGTTCGTGACCCAGGTGCGCGAGAAGTACCGCGACCTGCTGCCGTCCATCACGCACGTCGACGGCTCGGCCCGGGTCCAGGTCGTGGACCGGGAGTCCGCGCCGCGCTTCCACGCCCTGATCCGGCGGTTCGGCGACGACCACGGCACCCCGGTCATCCTCAACACCTCGTTCAACCTGCGCGGCCAGCCGATCGTCCGCACGCCGCTGGAAGCCGTCGCCACCTACGCGCGCTCCACCATGGACGCGCTGGCGATCGGCGACTGGCTCGTCGTGCGCGACCCCGCGACGGCCGGGACCGGGGGCTCGGATGACTGAGCACCCCGACGGCCTGCGCGACGCCCTCGCCGGGATCTGGTGCGCCACGCTCGGCGTCGACCACGTCGACCCGGGTGACGACTTCTTCGCGGCGGGCGGCGACTCCGGCATGGCCGTGGAGACCGCGATCAGCCTGCGCGCCCTCACCGGCGCGGAGCTGGACCTGGACCTGCTGTACCAGTACCCGGAGTTCGGCCGGCTGCTCGCGTTCCTGGCCGACCCCCGGCCGGGGCGCGAGGAGCGGCCGCTGACCCCGGCCGAGGAACGGCTCTGGTTCGCCGAGCGGCTGCACCCCGGCACGCCCCAGTACCACCTGGCCGCGCTCTACCGGTTCACCGGCCGCATCGACATCCCGCGGCTGCGGACCGCGCTGGACGCCCTGGTCGCCCGCCACGACGCCCTGCGCCGCGGCTTCGAGGCGCCGGGCCGGGCGGTCACGGCGGCCAACGCGGGCGTGTCGTGCCGCTGGCTGGACGCCGTCGGCCTGCCCGAGGACACCCTGCGCGCCCTGATCGACGAGCACGCCCGCCGCCCGTTCGACCTGGCCGACCCGCCGCTGCTGCGCGCGCTGGCCGTCGAACGCGGCGACGAGGGCGACCTGCTGCTGCTCACCGTGCACCACCTGGTGTGCGACGGCGCGTCGCTGGCGATCCTGGAGGACGACCTGGGCCGCCTCTACACCGAAGGCGTCCCCGACTCCCCGGCCACCGCGCCGCGCGCCGACGCCGGCGCCGCGCCGTCCCGGCTGGTCGACCCGGACGAGTCCCGCGCCTACTGGCGGCGCGTGCTGGCCGGGTGCCCGCGCGGCATCGCCCTGCCGCACGACCTGCCGCGCCCGGCCGTGCCGGGCAGCGACGGCGACGTGCACCAGCTCGTCTGCGAGGACGACCTCCTGGCGGGCATGGCCGACCTGATCGCCCAGGAACGGCTCAGCCCGTTCATGACCTGGATCGTCGCCTACGCGGCCGGGCTGGCCGCGCTGACCGGCGAGCGCGACCTGGTGATCGGCATCGCCGCCTCGTCCCGCACCGCGGCGCACCGCGGCGAGATCGGGATGTTCGTGGACCCGGTGCCGCTGCGGCTGACCCTCCCGGAGGGGATCACCGCCCGCGACCTGGCCCAGCAGGTCCGCCGCGCGATGGCCGAGGCGTTGGCGCACCGGGGCGTGCCGTTCCAGACCATCGTGGAGGACCTGGGCCTCGGCGGCGACCCGTCCCGCGCGCCGCTCGTGCAGGCCGGCCTGACCTACCTCGACGCCTCGGGCTGCGCGCTGCGGCTGGACGGCCTGTCGGCCGCCCGCGAGCTGCTGCCGACCGGGACCGCCAAGTACGAGCTGCTCTGGTCGGTGACCCGGCAGGCGAACCGCACGATCGCCGAGTTCGAGTACCAGAGCGCGCTGTTCTCCACCGAGAAGGCCGCCGACCTGCACGCGAGCCTGATGGCCGACGCGCGGGCGGCGTTCGCCCGCCCCGACGCTCCGCTGCGCATCCCGGACCGCCCCCGTGACGCCGCGTCGACCGCGGCCGGCGCCGGACGGGCCGCGGCGGGCACGCGGCGGCCACTGCCCGAGCTGATCCGCGAGCGGGTGGCGGAACGGCCGGACGCGCCGGCCGTGCGGCACCGCGACGTCGAGCTGACCTACCGGCAGCTCGACGAGCGCGCGGTCGCCATCGCCACCGGCCTGCGCGCCGCCGGGCTGCGCCGCGGCGACGTGGTCGCCGTCCCGGTGGCGCGCTCGCTGGACTCGGTGACCGCCTACCTGGGCATCTTCTACGCCGGCTGCGCCTACCTGCCGCTGGACCCCGACCAGCCCGCGGACCGGCTCCGCACCGCGGTGCGGGGGGTGGCGGACGCGGCGATCGTCACCGGCGACGCGCCGCCGCTGCCGCCGGAACTGCCCGTGCTGCCGCTCCGGCGGCTGCTCGACCACGCGGGCGGCGACCCCGACCCGGAGGTGCCGGTGCGGGTGGTCGGCGAGGACGCCGCCTACCTGATCTCCACCTCCGGCTCCACCGGCCGGCCCAAGACCGTGGTCGTGCCGCACCGCGGGATCAGCCGCCTGGTGCCCGACGCCGAGGGCATCGCCTACCACGCCACCGACCGCGTCTCCCACCTGTGCAACCCGGCGTTCGACGCCTCGATCCTGGAGCTGTGGGGCGCGCTGGGCTCCGGCGCGGTGCTGGTGGTGGGCGACAAGCAGGACGCCCTGTCCCCGGCGCGGCTGAGGGCCTTCCTGCAACGCGAGCGCATCACCGTCCTAGGCCTGCCCACCGCGCTGCTCCACACCGTGATCGACTTCGCCCCGGCCGCGATGCGCGACGTGCGGTTGCTGATGTTCGGCGGCGAGAAGGCCGACGAGCAGCGCCTGGCCCGCCTGCTGGCCGACCGGCCGCCGGCCCGCGTGGTCAACGTCTACGGCCCGACCGAGAACACCACGGTCAGCACCCTGCAACGGGTCACCCCGGCCGACCTCGACCCCGGCCCGCTGCCGATCGGCCGCGCCGTCACCGGCTCGACCGCCTACGCGCTCGGGCCGGACGGCGAACTCGTGCCGCCCGGCGTCGAGGGCGAGCTGTACGTCGGGGGAGAGGGCCTGGCGCTCGGCTACCACGGCGACCCCGCGCTCACCGCGGCCTCGTTCGTGCCCGACCCGTTCGACCCCGACGGCGGCGGCCGCCTCTACCGCACCGGCGACCGGGTGCGGCCCCTGCCCGACGGGTCGTTCCGGTTCGTCGGCCGCACCGACGACCAGGTCAAGGTCCGCGGCTTCCGGGTGGAGCTGGGCGAGATCGAGCACGCGTTGCGCGCCCTGCCGGGCGTCACCGACGCGGTCGCCTTCGCCCGCCCCACCGCCGACAGCGCCGAGCTGCTGGCCTGCGTCACGGTCGAGGAGGGCACTTCCGACACCGCCGGGCTCGCCGACCGCCTGCGCGCGACCCTGCCCGACTACATGATCCCGGCCGTCGTCGTCACCGACCGGATGCCGCTCAACGCGAACGGCAAGGTGGACCGCGCCGCGCTGCTGGCCGCGCTGCCCGACCGGGTCCCGTCGCCGGAGTCCGCCGGACCGGACCCGGCGCGGCCGGCGGACCCGGTCACCGAGGCGGTCACCGCGCTGTGGTGCGAATCCCTCGGCACGACCCACGCCCGCCCGGACGACAGCTTCGTCGCGCACGGCGGCCACTCCATCAAGGCGCTCAAGCTGCTGGCCCGCGTGGACGAGGCGTTGGGCGTGGCGGTGGACCTGGCCGACTTCCTGGCCGAACCCACCCTGCGCCGGCTCGTCACCGCGGTCGCCCGCGACCGCGAGCCGACCGGCCCCACCCCCGGCTGATCACCGAACCACCCGAACCACACCGAAAGGACCCGCCATGACCGAGTCGACCGCCACCGCGGACCAGTACGACGTCGTCGTCAACGACGAGGAGCAGTTCTCCATCTGGCCGGTGGGCCGTCCCGTGCCGGCCGGGTGGAACGCGGTCGGCGTGAACGGCACCCGCGAGGCGTGCCTGGAGCACATCGACCGGGTGTGGACCGACATGCGGCCCAAGAGCCTGCGCCTGGCCATGGGCGAGAACTGACCGACCATCGGGCCGGTCCGGTCGCACCGGCGGCACGGAGGGGATTCTCATGTGGACGCTTCTGCGCGGCAACCCGCGCTTCCGCAGGTTGTTCATCTGCGGGACGGTGACGAGCTTCGGTGAGACGGCCGTCTACCTCTCGCTCGCCATCTGGGTGAAGGACCTGACCGGGTCCAACGCCGCCGCGGGCGCGGTCTTCCTCGCCCTGACCGTGCCCGGCCTGTTCGCGCCGCTGCTCGGCCACGTCGTGGACCGGGTCAGCCGGCGGCGGCTGATGATCGGCATGGACCTCGGCATGGCCGCCGTGTTCCTGGCGCTGCTCGCGGTGCGCGGCGTCGAGGACGTGTGGATCGTCTACGTGGTCACCTTCCTCTACGGCGTGTACTCCGCGAGCCCCGCGTCGTCGGCGCTGCTGAAGGACGTCCTGCCCTCCGAGGACGCGGCCACGGCGCGGTCGCTGATCCTGGCCGTGGGCCAGGGCGTGCGCATCGTGTCCCCGGCGATCGGGGCCGGCGTGTACGTGGCGTTCGGCGGCGGGGCGCTCGCCCTGCTCGGCACCGGCACGTTCGTGCTGGCCGCCGTGCTGCTGATCACCATCCAGGTGACCGAGTCCGAGCCGGAGCCCGCCGGCGAGCCGCTGCGCAAGGCCGTGGTCGCCGGGTTCCGCTTCGTGCGCGGGGTGCCGTTGCTGCTGCGCCTCTCGCTCACGGTGGTGGCGTTCATGGCCGTGGTCGGCCTGCTGGAGACCGCGATCTTCGCCGCCAACGAGGGCCTGGGCCAACCGGCCGCGTTCCTGGGCGTGATCACGTCGTTCCAGGGCGGCGGCTCGGTCGCGGGCGGGCTGCTCGCGGGCGGCGTGGTGAAGCGGTGGGGCGAGATCCGGTCCACCTGCGCCGGTTACGCGCTGATCGCCGCCGGCCTGCTGCTGTGCCTGCTGCCGGGCGTGCCGTTCTTCCTGGCCGGCGTGATCCTGTTCGGGCTGGGCCTGCCGTTCGTGATGGTCGGCCTGGGCACCGCGCTGCACCTCTACACCCCCGCCCGCATGCAGGGCCGGGCCAACGCGGCGGTCAGCAGCGTCACCGACGCCGTGCAGGCGGTGTCCATCGCGGCGGGCGCGGCGCTGATCGGCGTCCTGGGCTACCAGGCCATGTACGCGATCATGGCGGCCGTCGCGGTGCTGTGCGCGGCCTCGCTGGTCGTGCGACGCCTGCCGGTGCCCGAGGTCGCCAAGTCCGTGGCGGACCAGGACGACGAGAGCGCGGACGACACGCCGGGCGTGCCCCGGGGGGTCGCGGTCACCGACGGCGTCGCCGTGGCCGAAGCCGCCGACGCCGGTCCGGGCCCCGAACCGAAGCTCAACCGGTAGGGGAGGAGGAACCGTGCACCCCACCGCACCCCGCCCGCGCGCCGGCGGCTGGATCGTCGGCCCGCCCGCCGGGCGACCGCCCGCCCTGCGGCTGTTCTGCCTGCCGCACGTCGGCGGCGCGGCCTCGGCCTACGAGCCGTGGCGCGGCGCGCTCGGCGAGGACGTCGAGGTCTGCCCCGTCGAGCTGCCCGGTCGGCAGACCCGGCTGCGGGAGCGGCCCGTCGACCGCCTCGGTCCGCTGGTGGACGCGCTCGCCTCGGCGCTCGGGGACGAGCTGGACGTGCCGTACGCGGTGTTCGGCCACAGCCTGGGCGCGCTCGTCGCGTTCGAGCTGGCCCGGGAACTGCGCCGGCGCGGCGCGGGGGAGCCGCGGGTGCTGTTCGCCTCCGGCGGCGCGGCGCCCCGGCTGCCGAGGCTGCGGCGACCGGTGCACGACGCGCCGGACGACCGGGTGATCGCCCTGCTCAAGACCCTGGGCGGGCTGCCGGACGACGTGCTGGACGAGCCGGAGCTGCTGCGGCTGTTCCTGCCGACGATCCGGGCGGACTTCGCGGTGTTCGAGACCTACGGGTACCGGCCCGAGCCGCCGCTCGCCTGCCCGGTGGTGGTGTTCACCGGCCGTGAGGACGTCGAGGTGCCCCCCGCCCGGGTCGCGCCCTGGTCGGCCGAGAGCACCGGCCCGTTCGCCTCGCACGTGCTGCCCGGCGGCCACTTCTTCGTCCACACCGCGCGGCCGGCGCTGCTGGACCTGGTCCGCGCCGCGCTGGCCGAGCACGCGCCGCGCCCGCTGGACGCCCACGGAGCCACCCACCAGTAAGTGCCCCGCACGGGCGCACGCGGAGGAGTCACCCAGATGCCGGACTATTCGATCACCCTCTCCCCGGAGGTCCCCGGGAGCATGGCGGAGGAGCTGGCCAAGCGCGTCTACTACGCCGCGGCCGAGATCCACCGGTTCAGCCTCGTGCGCGGACCGGGCGGCGAGGTGCGGGAGGTCGAGGTCTCCACCGCGGACGGCGCCGACCCGGACGAGATCGGCCGCAAGCTGAACCTGGTGGTGCGGCGGGACGTGCTGCCCCAGGGCGAGGTCGCGGACGTGCCGGTGGTGTGGCAGTCCATGGCGATGCCGCGCCCGTCGCGCGTCACCTTCGCCGACGTCGAGGACGCCGGGCTGGTGACCCGCATGGGCGACGGCGCCTACGCGGCGAGCGGCGCGCTGGCGCGGCTGCTGTCCGCGCTGGACGAGCGGGTCCGGGCGCTCGCCGTCGACCGGTTCGGCGCGGTCGAGAACCACTACCCGGCGCTGATCCCCACCGACGTGCTGCACAGGGCCGGCTACTTCGACTCGTTCCCGCAGTTCCTCATGACCGCGGGCCGGTTCCACTCCGACGCCGACGTGTACCAGGGGTTCGCGGCGCAGTTCGAGGCGGCCGACGACAAGGCGGCGTTCATGGACGGCCGCACCGGGCACACCGGCTACTGCCTGTCGCCCACGGTCTGCTACCACACCTACCACCAGCTCGCCGGGACGCGGCTGCCCGCCGAGGGCCGCGTGCTCACCGCCTCCGGCAAGATCTTCCGCTTCGAGTCCCGCTACCACCGCACGCTGGAGCGGCTGTGGGACTTCACCATGCGCGAGGTGGTGTTCCTCGGCAGCCGCGGCGCGGTCGCCGAGCTGCGGCAGGCCCTCGTGGACGCGGTGTGCGCGCTCGTGGACGACCTCCGGCTCGCCGGCCACCTGGAGGTGGCGAACGACCCGTTCTTCAGCAACGGCGCGACCGCCAAGCGGGTCATGGTGCAGCGGGCCCTGAAGATGAAGTACGAGCTGCAGATGCCGGTGGTCGAGGACCGGACGATCGCGGTCGGCTCGTTCAACCTGCACGGCGCCAAGTTCGGCGAGGCGTTCGGCATCACCACGCCGGACGGCTCGCCCGCGCACTCCGGCTGCATCGGCATCGGGATGGAGCGGATCGCCTACGCCTTCCTGTGCCGCCACGGCATCGACCCGTCCGGCTGGCCGGAGATCTGAGGCGCACACCCCCGCGCCCACGCCGATCACGTCATGGAGGACCCCGACATGGTGCACCCAGCGTCCCGGAGAGCACGCACGTCCGCGCGGACGGCGGGCAACGGCCCGACCGTGCCGTTCGTCGTGGCCGGGGTCCACGGCGCGATCGACCTCGCGGCCGGGATCCCCGGCCGTCCGGGGACCTCCGGGCCGCCGGTGGAGGCCGCCGCGCCGGCGCGGCGCGAAGCCGAACGCCGCACCACGGCATGACCGCGAACACCGCAGCGGAGAGGAGCACGCGAGTGGGACAGGAGCACGGTGTCGACCACCTGGGGCCGCTCCCCGCGTTCATGGCGCCGGGTGACGGCGGCGTCATCCCGATCGTCACCCCGGTGGGGGACAAGATGTGGCTGGTCCGCGACTACGCGCTGGGCCGCCGGCTGCTCGCGGACCAGCGGTTCAGCCGGGCGGAGGCGACCCGGCCGCACGCGCCCCGGTTCAACGACGCCCAGCCCGCCGCGGACGCGTTGATGAGCATGGACGGCGCCGAGCACGCCCGGCTGCGGCGGATCGTGAGCGGCGCGTTCAGCACCCGGCGGGTCGCCGCGCTGACCGCGTCCGTCGAACGCCTCGCCGACGACCTGCTGGACGCGCTGGCCGCGGCCGGGCCGGGCGCGGACCTGGTCGAGGGCCTGGCCAACCCGCTGCCGATGTCGGTGCTGTGCTCGATGCTCGGCGTGCCGGCCGAGGACGCGCCGGCGTTCCGCGACCGGGTCGAGGTGCTGTTCGACATCTCCGCGAGCACGCCCAGGGAGAAGTCCGGGCGTCGCCTGGAACTGGTCGAGTACATGGGCGAGCTGATCGCGCGCAAGCGGCGGGCCGACGACGAGGACCTGCTGACCGACCTCATCGCCGCGCAGGACGAGGGCAGGCTGTCCCCGGGCGAGCTGCTGACCCTGGGCCTGACCCTGCTGATGGCCGGGTACGAGACCACGGTCGGCCAGATCGCCCTGTCGGTCCTCGCGCTGCTGTCCGAACCCGGCGCGTGGGAGAACGCGCGGGACCGGCCGGACCTGCTCGACCCGCTGGTGGACGACCTGCTGCGGCTCACGCCCTCGACGCCGCTGAGCTTCCCGAGGGTGGCCGTCGAGCCGGTGCAGCTCGGGGCCGTCACCGTCCAGGCCGGCGAGGCGGTGGTCGTCTCGCTGCTGCACGGCAACCGCGACCCCGGGACCTGGGCGCGGCCGGACCGGCTGAGCCCGGAGGAGCACGGCGAGGTGCACCTGACATTCGGGCACGGCGTGCACCGCTGCCTCGGCGCGCCGTTGGCCAGGCTGCAACTGCGGATCGTCCTGCAACGCCTGCTCGCGCGCTTCCCCGCGCTGCGCGTCGCGCCCGGACCGGAGTCGGTCGTCTGGAAGGAAGGGCTGTCGATCCGCGGCCTGGCCCGGCTGCGGGTGCGGTGGTAGCGCACCCCGCGCCGGACGACCGAAGCGAGTGAGGAGTCAAGCCGTGAACACGCCCCACGTCCCCCAGCAGTCGGCCGTCGCCGTCGTCGGTTTCGCGTGCCGCTTCCCCCGTGCCGCCGGCCCGGCCGAGTTCTGGCGGTTGCTGGCGGACGGGGCGAGCGCCATCGGCGACGCGCCGAGCGGCCGGTGGGAGGGCGTCCCGGGGCCGCGGCGCGGCGGGTTCCTCGAGTCGGTCGGGGAGTTCGACGCGGAGTTCTTCGGCATCTCGCCCCGTGAGGCGGCGGCGATGGACCCCCAGCAGCGGCTCGTGCTCGAACTGGTGTGGGAGGCCGTCGAGGACGCGGGCGTGCCGCCGGAGGCGTTGCGCGCCACCCGCACCTCGGTGCACGTGGGCGCGTTGCGCGACGACTACGCGGCGCTGGTCCACCAGCGCGGCGGGGACGCCGTCACCCAGCACACCATGACCGGCGTCAACCGGGCGATCATCGCCAACCGGGTCTCCTACCACCTGGGGCTGCGCGGGCCGAGCGTGTCGGTGGACACCGCGCAGTCGTCGTCGCTGACCGCCGTCCACCTGGCCTGCGCCGGGCTGCGCGGCGGCGAGGCGGACCTGGCCATCGCCGCCGGCGTGAACCTGAACCTGCTGCCCGGCAACGTGGTGGCGGAGCAGCGCTTCGGCGCGTTGTCGCCGGACGGCGCCACCTACGCGCTGGACGCCAGGGCCAACGGCTTCGTGCCGGGCGAGGGCGGCGGCGTGGTGGTGCTCAAGCCGCTGGACCGGGCGCTGGCCGACGGCGACCGGGTGCACGGCGTGATCCTCGGCAGTGCGCTGAACAACGACGGCGCGACGCCGGGCCTGACCGTGCCCAGCGCGGACGCGCAGCAGGCCGTGCTGCGGGAGGCTTGCGCGAAGGCCGGGGTCGCCGCCGACGCGGTGCAGTACGTCGAGCTGCACGGCACCGGCACCCCGGTGGGCGACCCGATCGAGGCCGCCGCCCTGGGCGCCGCGCTCGGCGCGGGCCGGGCCGCCGGTGAGCGGCTGCGGGTGGGGTCGGTCAAGACGAACATCGGCCACCTGGAGAGCGCGGCCGGCATCGCCGGGCTGATCAAGGTCCTGCTGAGCATCCGCCACCGCACCCTCCCGGCCAGCCTGAACTTCGACACCCCCAACCCCCGGATCCCGCTGGACCGGCTGGGCCTGGAGGTGCAACGGGAGCGGACCGCCTGGCCGCACGACGACCGCCCGCTGGTGGCCGGGGTCAGCTCGTTCGGCATGGGCGGCACCAACTGCCACGTCGTGGTGGGCGAACCGCCTCCGGCCGGCGGCGACGCGAGGGCCGTCGAACGGCCGGCGTCGGCGCACGCTGCGACCGAACCGGCGACGCTCGGCCCGCAGGCGTCGGAGCCCATCGCGGGCGGCTCGGCGGCAGGGCAGCCCCCGGCGGTTCCGGGCGCGGGCCGACCCGAGTCCGCGGTGCCGGCGGCAGGGCAGCCCTCGGCGGAACCGGCGGTTCCGGGCGCGGGCCGGGCCGAGTCCGCGGTGCCGGCGGCGGGGCGTCCCCCGGCCGAGCCGGCGGCTTCCGGCGCGGGACCTGCCGTCCTGGTGTGGCCGGTGTCCGGGCACACGCCGGCGGCGCTGCGGGCGCAGGCGGAGCGGTTGCGGGAGTTCGTGGTCCGGCACCCCGAGCACTCGGCGGACGCCGTCGGTCGGGCGCTCGTCACCACCCGTGCGACGTTCGACCACCGCGCCACCGTCGTCGCGACCGACCGCGCCGGCCTCCTGGACGGCCTCGCCGCGATCGCGGCGGGCACGCCGGCGGCCGGTGTCGTGTCCGGCGTGGCCGAACCCGGACGGCTCGGGTTCGTGTTCACCGGGCAGGGCGCGCAGCGCGCGGGCATGGGCGCCGGCCTGTACGCCGCCTTCCCCCGCTACGCCGAGGCGTTCGACGCGGTCGCCGCGGAACTCGACCCCCACCTGCCCCGACCCCTCGCCGACGTGATCGCCGAAGGCGGCGCGGAACTCGACCGCACCGGCTACACCCAGCCCGCCCTGTTCGCGGTCGAGGTCGCGTTGTTCCGGCTCCTCGAATCCTGGGGCCTGCGCCCGGACCACGTCGCCGGCCACTCGATCGGCGAGATCGGCGCCGCGCACGTCGCCGGCGTGCTCACGCTGCCCGACGCGGCCCGCCTGGTCGTCGCCCGGTCCCAGCTGATGCAGGCCCTGCCGGAGGGCGGGGCCATGGTCGCCGTGCAGGCGACCGAGGACGAACTGCTCGACCTGCTGCACGCCGAACCGGACCTGGCCGTGGCCGCCGTCAACGGCCCCGACGCCGCGGTGGTCTCCGGTGACGAACAGGCCGCGCTCCGCGTCGCCGCCGCACTCGCCGCACGCGGCCGCAAGACGAAGCGGCTCGACGTCAGCCACGCCTTCCACTCGCCGCGCATGGACCCGATGCTCGACGCGTTCCGCACCACCGCCGCCACCCTGGCCTACGCCCCGCCGACCATCCCGGTCGTCTCCACGGTGACCGGCCGGGTGGCCACCGCCGACCAGCTCACCTCGCCCGACTACTGGGCCGAGCAGGTCCGCCGCCCGGTGCGCTTCCTCGACGCCGTCCGCACGCTGGCCGCCGAGGGCGTCACCACCCTGCTGGAACTGGGACCGGACGGCGTCCTCTCGGCGCACGCGCCCGCCGGGGTCGTGGCCGCGCCGCTGCTGCGCGCCGACCGCCCGGACGTCACGGTGGCGGTGGAGGCGGTGGCCCGCGCCCACGTGCGGGGCCACGCGGTCGACTGGACGGCGGTGCCGGGCGACCACCCGACCCCGGCCCGCGTCGAGCTGCCCACCTACGCCTTCCAGCGCCGGCACCACTGGTTCGACGCGGAGACCACCACCCGCCCGGCGGGAACGCCCCACGACGCCGGACAACTGGTCCGCGCCCACATCGCCGCCGTGCTCGGCAGCGGTCCGGGCGAGCGGGTCGCCGAGCACAAGACGTTCACCGACCTGGGGTTCAGCTCGCTGATGGCCACCGAGCTGCGCACCGCCCTGGCCGCCGCCACCGGCCTGCCGCTGCCCGGCGGACTCCTGTTCTCCTGCCCCACGCCCGCCGCGCTGACCGCGTTCCTCGCGGCCGAGTTGACCGGAGCCACGCCCGAGACCCGCCCCGTGGCCCGCGCCCGGGAGGACGACCCGGTGGCGATCGTGGGGATGGCGTGCCGCTTCCCCGGCGGGGTCGCCTCGCCGGAGGACCTGTGGCGGCTGGTGGCCGACGAGGTGGACGCGGTGGGCGACTTCCCCGCCGACCGCGGCTGGGACCCCGGCCTGTTCGACCCCGACCCCGGCAAGCCGGGCCGCAGCACCGTGCGGCACGGCGGGTTCCTGCGCGACGCCGGCGGGTTCGACGCCGCGTTCTTCGGCATCTCGCCGCGCGAGGCCGAGGCGATGGACCCGCAGCAGCGGCTGCTGCTGGAGACGGCCTGGGAGGCGGTCGAGCGGGCCGGGGTCGACCCGCGCTCGTTGCAGGGCACGTCCACCGGCGTCTTCGTCGGCGCGACGGCCCTGGAGTACGGGCCGCGGATGGCCGAGGCGTCCCGGCACGCGCACGGGCACGTGCTCACCGGCACGACCACCAGCGTCGCGTCCGGCCGCATCGCCTACCAGCTCGGCCTGCACGGGCCGGCGATCACCGTCGACACGGCGTGCTCGTCGTCGCTGGTGGCGCTGCACCTGGCCGTCCGGTCGCTGCGGTCGGGGGAGTGCGACCTCGCCCTGGCGGGCGGCGTCACGGTGATGTCCACGCCCGGCATGTTCGTGGAGTTCTCGCGGCAGCGCGGGTTGGCCCCGGACGGCCGCTGCAAGTCGTTCGGCGCGGGGGCGGACGGCACGGGTTGGTCCGAGGGCGTGGGCCTGGTCCTGGTCGAACGGCTGTCCGACGCGCTGCGGCAGGGCCACCGGGTGCTGGCCCTGGTCCAGGGCAGCGCGGTCAACCAGGACGGCGCGTCCAACGGCCTCACCGCGCCCAACGGCCGCGCCCAGGAAGCGGTGATCCGCACCGCCCTGGCCGACGCGGGCCTCGCACCGTCCGATGTGGACGTGGTGGAGGCGCACGGCACCGGCACCGTGCTGGGCGACCCGATCGAGGCCGAGGCGCTGGCCGCGGTGTACGGCGACAGGCCCGCGGATCGGCCGCTGTTCGTCGGTTCGCTGAAGTCCAACATCGGCCACGCGCAGGCCGCCGCGGGGATCGGCGGCGTGATCAAGGTGGTCGGCGCGTTGCGCACCGGCGAGCTGCCGCGCTCCCTGCACGCCGACGAACCCACCCCGAGGGTGGACTGGGACGCGGGCCGCCTGGCGCTGCTGCGCCGCGCGCGGCCGTGGCCCGAGGTCGACCGGCCGAGGCGGGCGGGCGTGTCCTCGTTCGGGATCAGCGGGACGAACGCCCACGTCATCCTGGAGCAGGCCCCGGAGCAGGCACCGGACCCCCGGACCGGCGACGCGCCCGGCACACCCGTCCCGTGGGTGCTGCACGCCCGCAGCGGGACCGCGCTGCGCGCCCAGGCCGCCCGACTGCGCGCCCACCTCGACACGTCCGGCGCGGACGCCGCCGACATCGGCCTCGCCCTGGCCACCACGCGCACCGCGTTCGAGCACCGCGCGGTGGTCGTCGGCCGCGACGCCACCGACCTGCGCGCCGGCCTGGACGCCCTGGCCGCCGGGCTCGACGCGCCGACCGTGCACCGGGGTTCGGCGGCCGACGCGGGCCGCACCGCCTTCCTGTTCACCGGCCAGGGCGCGCAACGCGTCGGCATGGGCCGCCGGCTGCACGCGGCGCACCCCGTCTTCGCCGCCGCGTTCGACGAGGTCTGCGCCGCCTTCGACGGCCTGCTCGACGTGCCGCTGCGGGACGTGGTGTTCGCCGAACCGGGCACCGACCACGCCGACCTGCTGCACCGCACCTCCTACACCCAGCCCGCCCTGTTCGCCGTCGAAACGGCGCTCGTCCGGCTGCTGGCGCACCACGGCGCCGTCCCCGACCTGCTGGCCGGGCACTCGATCGGCGAGGTCGGCGCGGCCCACGCCGCCGGTGTGCTGTCGCTGACCGACGCGGCCCGGCTCGTCGCGGCCCGCGGCAGGCTGATGCAGGCGGCCCCGGCCGGCGGCGCGATGATCGCGATCGAGGCCGAGCCGGACGAGGTGCGGGACTCGCTGGACCGCCTGTCGATCGCCGCCGTCAACGGCCGCCGCTCGGTGGTGGTCTCCGGTGACGCGGACGAGGCCGAACGCGTCGCCGCGCGGTGGCGCGAGGCCGGCCGCCGGGTGCGCCGCCTCACCGTCAGCCACGCGTTCCACTCGCCCCACATGGACGGCGTGCTCGCGGAGTTCCGCGCCGTCGTCGCCGGGCTCGACCTCCGCGCGCCCACCATCCCGATCATCTCCACCGTCACCGGTGAGCGCGCCACCGCCGACCGGATGACCTCGCCCGACTACTGGGCGCGGCAGATCCGCGACACCGTCCGGTTCGCCGACGCGGTGCGCACGCTCGCCGCGCTGGACGCCACGGTGTTCCTCGAGATCGGCCCGGACGCCGTCCTCGCCCCGGCGGCCGCGGGCCTGCTGGACGACGGCGTCACGGTCGTGCCGCTGCTGCGCGCGGGCCACGACGAGGTGGAGACGTTCGGCGCGGGCCTGGCCACGGCGTACGCGCACGGCGCGCCGTTGCGCGCGGACACCTTCTTCCCCCGCGCGACCCCGGCCCCGCTGCCCACGTACCCGTTCCAGCGCGAGCGCTTCTGGCACGTGCCGGCCGCGCGGACCGACGCCCGCGCGTTGGGCCTCGACCCGGCCGACCACCCGCTGCTGACCGGTGTGCTGGACCGCGCCGACGGCGTCGCCGACGTGCTCACCGGCCGGATCTCGGCGTCCGAGCACGCCTGGCTCGCCGACCACGCGATCGGCGGCGCCACCCTCGTGCCCGCCACGGCGCTGCTCGACCTGGCCGCCGCCGCGGGTGACCGGCTCGGCGTCCCCCGGGTCGGGGAGCTGACCCTGGAGACGCCGCTCGACCTGTCCGCGCACGCCTCCCTGCGGCTCCAGGTGGTGGTCGCCGAGGCGGACGCGCACGGCCGCCGCGCCTTCACCGTCCACGCCCGCCCGGACACCGGGGAGACGTGGACCCGCCACGCCACGGGGATCCTCGACCCGGCCGGCGACCCGACCGGCGCCTCCGACCCCTGGCCGCCCGCGGACGCGACGCCCGAACCCGTTGACGACGCCTACGCGCGCCTGGCCGAGCGCGGCTACCACTACGGCCCGGCCTTCCAGGGCCTGCGCGCGCTGTGGCGGTCCGGCACGTCCACGTTCGCCGAGATCGCCCTGCCCGAGCCGCTGCGCGCGGACGCCGACCGCTACCGCGTGCACCCGGCCCTGCTGGACGCCGCGCTGCACGCGCTGGTGCTGCACGCCGAGGCCCCGGACGACCGGATCCTGCTGCCGTTCAGCTGGAACGACGTGACCCTGCACGCGACCGGCGCGACCGGGCTGCGGGTCCGCAGCACGCCGAACGACGACGGCACCACGACCCTGGAGCTGGCCGACCCCGGCGGCGCGCCCGTGGCCACCATCCGGTCGCTGGCCCTGCGCCCCGTGCCCCGGGCCCGCCTCGGCACGGCCGGCGTGGCCGACGCGCTGTTCACGGTCGAGTGGCCGGTCGTCACCCCGGCCGAACCCGCCACCGCCGCCATCACCCCGGCCGAACCCGCCGCCACCGCCGGATCCGCCGCCACCGCCGCCACCTCCGGGACTGCCGGGACTGCCGGGACCGCCGTGACCACCGCCGCCGCTGGCGTCGACGTCGTGACCATCCGCGCCGACCGGCCCGACGCGATCCGCCACGTGCTGCACCGGGTCCGGGAAGGGCTGGCCGGGGACCGCACGCTGCTCGTGGTCACCCACAACGCGGTCGCGGCCCGTCCCACCGACGAGATCGACCTCGACACCGCCGGCGTCTGGGGACTCGTCCGCTCCGTGCAGTCCGAGCACCCCGGCCGGGTGCTGCTCGCCGACACCGACGACCCGGCGGCCGACGTCCTGGCCGCCGTCGCCGCGGGGGAGCCCCAGGTGGCGATCCGGGACGGCGCGATCCACGTCCCCCGCCTCGTCCGCCGCCGCCCGGCCACCACACCCGCGCCCCGGCTCGACCCCGCCGGCACGGTGCTGATCACCGGCGGCACCGGCGGCCTCGGCGCGCTCCTGGCACACCACCTGGTCACCGCGCACGGCGTGCGGCACCTGCTGCTGGTCAGCCGGAGCGGTGGGGCCGCGCCCGGCGCGGACCGGCTCACCGCCGAGCTGACCGGGCTGGGCGCGACGGTGACCACCGCCGCCGTGGACGTCGCGGACCGCGACGCGGTGGCCGCACTGCTCGCCGGCGTCCCCGCCGAGCACCCGTTGACGGCCGTGGTGCACGCCGCGGGCGTCCTGGCCGACGCAACGGTCGACACGCTGACCGACCGGCAGCTCGCCGACGTGCTGCGCCCCAAGGCCGACGCCGCCCGCGTCCTGCACGAGCTGACCGCGGACCTCGACCTGACCGCGTTCGTCCTGTTCTCCTCGGTGTCCGGCATCGTCGGCGCCGCGGGCCAGGCCAACTACGCCGCCGCCAACACCGTGCTCGACGCCCTCGCCCACCACCGCGCCTCCCGCGGCCTGCCCGGCGTCTCGCTGGCCTGGGGCCTGTGGGACGGCAGCCACGGCATGGGCTCCCGGCTGACCGGCGCGGACCTCGACCGGTGGGACCGGGCCGGTGTCCGGCCGCTGACCCCCGACCAGGGCCTCGCCCTGTTCGACGCCGCCCTCGCCACCGGCGACCCGCTCGTGGTGCCCGCCGCCCTGTCGCCGGCCCGGCTCGGGCGCGCCGGCACGCCGGTCCCGCACCTGTACCGGGCGCTCGTCCGCACCCCGGCCCCGGCACCGCCCGGCGGGTGGGCAGGCCGGGTCGCGGCACTGACCGGGTCCGCCCGGTCCGACGCCGTGCTGGACCTGGTCCGCGCCGAGACCGCGGCCGTGCTGGGTCACCCGGACGGGAGCACGGTCGACCCGCGACGCACCTTCAACGACCTCGGCCTCGACTCGATGGCGGGCGTGGACCTGCGCAACCGGCTGGGCACGGCCACCGGCCTGCGGCTCGCCGCCACCGCGATCTTCGACCACCCCACGCCGACCCGGCTGGCCGCGCACCTGCTGTCCCGCGTCACCGAGGAGACCCCGTCGCCGGCCGCCAGCCCCGCGACGCGGGCGCGGGAGGACGACCCGGTCGTGATCGTCGGGATGGCGTGCCGCTTCCCCGGCGGCGTGTCGTCGCCGGAGGAGCTGTGGCGGCTGGTCGCCGACGGGGTCGACGCGGTGGGGGAGTTCCCGACCAACCGCGGCTGGGACCTCGGCCGGCTGTACGACCCGGACCCGGAGCGGATCGGCACCTCCTACACCCGCGAAGGCGGGTTCCTGCACGACGCGGACCTGTTCGACCGCGAGCTGTTCGGTCTGTCCCCGCGCGAGGCCGCCGCCACCGACCCCCAGCAACGGCTGCTGCTGGAGACGGCCTGGGAGGCGTTCGAGAGCGCGGGCATCGACCCGGAGTCGTTGCGCGGCAGCAACACCGGGGTGATCACCGGCGCCATGTACGACGACTACGCGTCCCGGCTGCCCCGCACCCCCGGCGAGTTCGAGGGGTTCCTCCTCGCCGGCAACCTGTCCAGCGTCCTGTCCGGACGGCTGTCCTACACCTACGGCCTCCAGGGACCGGCGATCACCGTCGACACGGCGTGCTCGTCGTCGCTGGTGGCGCTGCACCTGGCCGTCCGGTCGCTGCGGTCGGGGGAGTGCGACCTGGTGCTCGCGGGCGGCGTGACCGTGATGAGCAGCCCGAACACCTTCGTCGAGTTCTCGCGGCAGCGCGGGTTGGCGCCGGACGGCCGCTGCAAGTCCTTCGGCGCGGGCGCGGACGGCACGGGCTGGTCCGAAGGCGTGGGCCTGGTCCTGGTCGAACGGCTGTCCGACGCCCGGCGTCGCGGTCACCGGGTGCTGGCGGTGCTGCGGGGGAGCGCGGTCAACCAGGACGGCGCGTCCAACGGCCTCACCGCGCCCAACGGCCCCGCGCAGGAAGCGGTGATCCGCGCGGCCCTGGCCGACGCGGGCCTCGCACCGTCCGATGTGGACGTGGTGGAGGCGCACGGCACCGGCACCGTGCTGGGCGACCCGATCGAGGCCGAGGCGCTGGCGGCGGTGTACGGCAAGGGCAGGCCCGCCGACCGCCCGCTGTTCGTCGGTTCGCTGAAGTCCAACATCGGCCACGCCCAGGCCGCCGCGGGGATCGGCGGCGTGATCAAGATGACGGCGGCCCTGGCGGCGGGTGTGCTGCCGCGCTCGCTGCACGCCGAGCCGCGGTCGCCGCACGTCGACTGGGACGCCAGTGGGCTGTCCGTGCTGTCCGCCCCACGGGAGTGGCCCGCCGTGGAGCGGCCCCGACGTGCCGGCGTGTCGTCGTTCGGCATCAGCGGCACCAACGCGCACCTCGTCCTGGAACAGGCGCCGGACGCCGACCAGGAACCCGCCGGGGTCGTGGGCGCGGTGCCGTGGCTCGTGACCGGGCGGACCGAGCAGGCCGTGCGCGCCCAGGCCGCCCGCCTCGCCCGGCACGTCGAAGCCCACCCGGAGCTGTCCGCCGCCGACATCGGCTACACGCTGGCCGCCGGCCGGGCCCTGCTCGACCACGGCGCCGCGGCCGTCGGCGCGGACCGCGCATCGCTGCTGCGTGGCCTCACGGCCATCGCCCGCGGCGACACCGCGCCCGGCCACCGCGACGGGGCGGCGAAGACGGCCTTCCTGTTCACCGGGCAGGGCAGCCAGCGGCCGGGCATGGGCGCGGACCTGTACGCGACGCACCCCGTGTTCGCGTCCGCGCTGGACGAGGTGTGCCGGCACCTGGACCCGCGCCTGCCCCGCCCGCTGCGGGAGGTGCTGTTCGCCGAGGCGGGCACGCCCGGGTCGGAGCTGCTGGCGCGGACGGAGTTCACCCAGGCCGCGCTGTTCGCCGTCGAGGTGGCGCTGTACCGGGTGTTCGAGCACTGCGGGATCACCCCGGACTTCCTGCTGGGCCACTCCGTCGGCGAGGTCGCGGCGGCGTGCGCGGCCGGCGTGCTGTCCCTGCCCGACGCGTGCGTGCTGGTCGCCGAGCGCGGCAGGTTGATGCAGGCGGCCCGCGCCGGCGGCTCCATGGTCGCGGTCGAGGCCGACGAGGAGGCGGTGCGGGACTCGCTCACGCCGCACGGCGGCCGGGTCGTCGTCGCGGCCGTCAACGGGCCGCGTGCCGTGGTGATCTCCGGTGACGCCGACGCGGCGGCGGAGGTCGCGGCGGCGTGGCGGGAGCGGGGTGTCCGCACCTCGGCCCTGTCGGTGTCGCACGCCTTCCACTCGCCGCACATGGACGAGGTGCTGGACCGGTTCCGCGCCGTCGTGCGCGGGTTGGCGTTCCACGCGCCGCGCATCCCCGTCGTCTCCAACCTGACCGGCGCGCCCGGCGCGGACCTGACCTCGCCCGACTACTGGGTGCGGCACGTGCGCGAGGCCGTGCGGTTCGCGGACGGCGTGCACCACCTCGCCGAAGCGGGCGTCACGACGTTCGTCGAGCTGGGCCCGGACGCGGTGCTGACCGCGCTGGCGCGGGAGTGCCTGGCCGGCCGCGCGGCGGAGTTCGTCCCGACCCTGCGCCGCAACCGGCCCGACGCCGAGGCCACCGCGCGGGCGCTCGCCGCGCTGCGGCTGCGCGGCGCCGACCCCGACTGGCGGGCCGTCTTCCCCGGCGCGCGGCTGGTGGCCCTGCCCACGTACGCGTTCCAGCGCGAGCGGTACTGGCTCCAGGCCGAGGAGGGCGCGGTCGACGCCGACGGGCTCGGCACGGGCCACCCGCTGCTGGGCACCGCGGTGCACCTCGCCGACCGGGACGTCCACGTCTTCACCGGACGGCCCGCCACGCACACCCACCCGTGGCTCGCCGAGCACGCGGTGGGCGGCGACGTCCTGCTCCCGGCGACCGCCGTGGTGGAGTTGGCCGCCTGCGCGGGCGGGCACGCCGGCACGCCGGAGGTCGCCGAGCTGACCCTCTCGTCGCCCCTGCTCCTGCCCGCCTCCGGCGCGGTCCAGGTCCAGGTCGTGGTGGGCGAGGCCGACGACGCCGGGCACCGCGGGTTCACCCTGCACGCGCGGCCCGACGACGGCCCGTGGACCCCGAACGCGACGGGCACGCTGGCCCCCGCGTCCGCCGACGCCGGCGAGTGGCTGACCTCCTGGCCGCCCGCCGACGCCGCCGAGGTGCCGCTGGACGGCCTCTACGACACCCTGGCGGACGCCGGGTACGGGTACGGGCCGGCCTTCCGCGGCCTGCGCCGGGTGTGGCGTGCCGGCGACGAGCTGTTCGCCGAGGTCGTCCTGCCCGAGCAGGTGCGGCCGGAGGCGCGCCGCTACGCCGTGCACCCCGCCCTGTTCGACGCGGCGCTGCACCCCCTGCTGCTCGACGCGGGCGTGGAGCCGCCTCGGGTGCCCTTCGCCTGGACCGGCGTGCGCACGCACGCCCGCGGTGCCGCCGTGCTCCGCGTCCGGCTCCGGGTGCGGGGCGACGAGGCGTCGCTGACGCTGGCGGACGGCACGGGAGCGCCCGTCGCCGAGGTCGGGTCGCTGCTGCTCCGACCGCTCGGACGCCGGGCTCCGCGCACCGACGGCCTGTTCCGCGTCGAGTGGGTCGGTGTCGACCTGCCCGCTTCGGACGCCGTTTCGGCGCACACCGACGACCTGACCGGGTTCTTCGCCTCGGTGGACGCCGGCGCGCCGGTCCCCGGGACGGTGGTGCTGGCCGCCGTCTCCGGTGAGGGCGACGTCCCCGTGGCGGCGCGCGTGGTGCTGGGCCGGACGTTGCGCGCGGTGCGGGCGTGGCTGGCCGACGAGCGGTGCGCCGGCTCGACGCTCGTCGTCGTGACGCGCGGCGCGCTGGCCACCGCCGGCGAGGACGTGACGGATGTGGCCGCCGCCGGTGTGTGGGGCCTGGTGCGCACGGCCCAGACCGAGAACCCCGGCCGGATCGTCCTGGCCGACCTGGACACCGACACCGTGCCCGCCGCGCTCGCCTCCCCGGGCGAACCACAGCTCGCCGTCCGCGCCGGCCGGGCGCTGGCACCCCGTCTCGTCCGGGCCGACACATCGCGCGAGGCGGTGCGTGACGGTCGGGCGCAGGTTCCGGCCGATACGTCGCCTGCGGCGGTCCGGGACGGTCGGGCGCAGGCGCCGGCCGACGCCTTGCCCGAGGCGGTGCGTGGCGGTCGGGCGCAGGTGTCGGCCGATGCGTCCCCCGAGGCCGTCCGATGGGACCGGGGCACGGTGCTGATCACCGGCGCGACCGGGGCGCTGGGCGCCGTCCTGGCCCGCCACCTGGTCGCCGCGCACGGGGCGCGCCGACTGCTGCTGGTCTCCCGGCGCGGCGCGGACGCGGCCGGAGCCGACCGGCTGGCCGCCGAACTCGCCGAGCTGGGCGCGGGAGTCTCCTTCGCGGCCTGCGACGTGGGCGACCGCGACGCGCTGGCGGCCGTGCTCGCCGCCGTCCCGGCCGAACACCCGCTCAGCGCGGTCGTGCACGCGGCGGGGGTGATCGACGACGCGGTGCTCACCGACCTGACCGAGCAGCGCCTCGACGCGCCCCTCGCCGCGAAGCTCGACGCCGCCTGGCACCTGCACGAGCTGACCCGGGACCTCGACCTGTCCGCGTTCGTGCTCTACTCCTCGGTCGCCGGCCTCCTCGGCACCGCGGGCCAAGCCGCCTACGCGGCCGCCAACAGCTTCCTCGACGCCCTCGCCCAGCACCGCACCGCGCTCGGCCTGCCCGCCCGGTCCCTGGCCTGGGGGCTGTGGGCGGAACGCGGTGAGCTGAGCGGCCACCTCGCCGAGACCGACCTGCGCCGGCTGGCCCGGATCGGCCTGCGGCCGCTGCCCACCGCCGACGCCCTCGCCCTGTTCGACGCCGCCGTCCCCGCCGGGGACGCCGTCCTGGCCGTCGCCCGCCTGGACACCGCCGCCCTCCGCGCGGGCGACCACCTGCCGCCACTGCTGACCGGCCTCGCGCCGCGGCCCCGCACCGCCACGTCCGACCCCGGCGCCACGGTCGCCGCCCTGCCCGAGACCGAGCGCGAGCGGGTGTTGACCGACCTGGTGCGCGGGCACGTGGCGACGGTCCTCGGCCACGGCGACCCCGCCGCGATCGCCGTCGACCGGCCGTTCCGCGACCTCGGCCTCGACTCGCTCACCGCGGTCGAGCTGCGCAACCTGATCGGCCGCGGCACCGGGCTGCGGCTGCCGCCGAGCCTGGTCTACGACCACCCCACGCCCGCCGCCGTGGTCGGGCACCTGCGCGAGCTGATCGCCGCCGGGACCACCGCCCCGGCGCGCGACTCGCTCGCCGCCCGGCTCGGCGACCTCACCACCGCCGTGCGGGAAGCGGCCGCGGACCCCGCCGGGTTCGAACGGGTCACCGCGGAACTGCGCGCCCTGCTCGACGCCGCCGAGGCCGCCGCGGGCCGACGCGCACCCCGCGACGAGGAGGCCGACCCTCGCGCACGCCTGGAGTCCGCGAGCGACGAGGAGCTGTTCGCCCTGGTCAACGACTTCACCTGACCCACGCGCCACCGACCACCGAACCCGGACGGGCAGCACGACGCCGGAGAGCTGAGATCCACATGGCTGACGAAGAGGAACTGCGGGCCTACCTGAAGAAGGCCATCGCCGACGCGCAGGGCTACCGCGCGCGGTTGCGCGAGGCCGAGGAGAGGGATCGCGAGCCGATCGCGATCGTCGGGATGGCGTGCCGCTACCCCGGAGGGGTCGCCTCGCCGGAGGACCTGTGGCGGCTGGTCGCCGACGGGGTGGACGCGGTCGGCCCGTTCCCGGACGACCGCGGCTGGGACCTGCCCGCGCTCTACGACCCGGACCCCGACGCCGTCGGCACGTCGTACGCGCGGGAGGGCGGCTTCCTGCACGACGCCGCCCACTTCGACGCCGGGCTGTTCGGCATCTCTCCGCGCGAGGCGCACGCGATCGACCCGCAGCAGCGGCTGCTGCTGGAGGTCGCGTGGGAGACGTTCGAGCGCGCGGGCCTGGACCCCGCGTCGCTGCGGGGCAGCCGCACCGGCGTGTTCGTCGGCGCGATGTACGACGACTACGCGTCCCGGCTCCAGCCCGCGCCCCGCGACTACGAGGGGTACCTGAGCGCCGGCAGCGCGGGCAGCGTCGCCTCCGGGCGGATCGCCTACACCTTCGACCTCAAGGGCCCCGCCGTCACGGTGGACACGGCGTGCTCGTCCTCCCTGGTGGCCCTGCACCTGGCCACGCGGGCGCTGCGGCGCGGCGAGTGCGGCCTGGCGCTCGTCGGCGGCGTGACGGTCATGGCCACGCCCACGTCGTTCATCGAGTTCAGCCGCCAGCGCGGCCTGGCCGCCGACGGCCGCTGCAAGGCGTTCGCCGAGTCCGCCGACGGCACCGGCTGGGCCGAGGGCGCGGGGCTGCTGCTGGTGGAACGCCTGTCCGACGCGCTGCGCAACGGCCACGAGGTGCTGGCCGTCATCCGGGGCTCGGCGGTCAACCAGGACGGCGCGACCAACGGCCTGACCGCGCCGAACGGCCCGGCCCAGGAGCAGTTGATCGAGCAGGCGCTGGCCGACGCGGGGGTGTCCGCCGCGCAGGTCGACGTGGTGGAGGCGCACGGCACCGGCACCCGGCTCGGCGACCCGATCGAGGCGGGCGCGCTGCTGGCCACCTACGGTCGCGCCCACACGGCGCAGCGCCCGCTGCGCCTGGGCTCGCTGAAGTCCAACATCGGGCACACCCAGGCCGCCGCCGGGGTCGGCGGCGTGATCAAGATGGTGCAGGCGCTGCGGCACGGCGTCCTGCCCGCGACCCTGCACGCCGACCGGCCGACGCCGCTGGTGGACTGGTCCGAGGGCACGGTCGCGCTGCTGACCGAGCGCGTCGCGTGGCCCGACCACGGGCAACCGAGGCGGGCGGCGGTGTCGTCGTTCGGCATCAGCGGCACCAACGCCCACGTCATCCTCGAACAGGCGCCCGCGCCCGCCGACGCCGAGCCGTCCGCCCCGCCGTCCGCCCCCGCCGACGCCGAGCCGTCGGCTTCGCTGCCCGTCGTGCCGGTCCTGCTGTCGGCGGGCAGCGCCGAGGCATTGCGGGCCCAGGCGGAACGGCTGCTGGACCACCCGACCGAAGACCTGACGTCGTTGGGCTTCTCCCTCTCGACCACGCGCGGCGGGCTGCGCCACCGCGCGGCGGTGCTCGCGGCCGACCACGCGGGCCTCACGGCGGGCCTGCGGGCCATCGCCGCCGACGAGCCCGCGCCCGACGTGTTCCGCGGCGCGGCCGGCGAGGGCAGGACGGCGTTCCTGTTCGCCGGCCAGGGTTCCCAGCGCCCCGGCATGGGCCGGGAGCTGTACCGGGCGTTCCCCGCCTACGCCGCCGCGTTCGACGAGGTGTGCGACGTCCTGCGCCCGCACCTCGACCGCCCGCTGCGCGACGTGGTCTTCGAGGGGGCCGCGCTGAACCGGACGGAGTGGACGCAGCCGGCGGTGTTCGCCTTCGAGGTCGCGTTGTCCCGGCTGCTGGGGTCGTGGGGCGTGCGGCCCGACGCCGTGCTCGGGCACTCGGTGGGCGCCATCGCCGCCGCCCACGTGGCGGGCATCCTCTCCCTGGACGACGCCGCCGCGCTCGTGGCCGCCCGGGGCCGCGCCATGGGCCGGCTGCCCGAGGGCGGCGCGATGGCGGCGGTGCGGGCGAGCGAGGAGCGGGCCGCCGCCCTCATCGCGGGCCGTGAGGACGTGCTGGCCGTGGCGGCGGTCAACGGGCCGGAGGCGACCGTGCTCTCCGGTGACCGCGACGCGCTCGCCGCCGTCGTCGCCGACTTCCGGGCGGGCGGCGGCACGGCGACGTGGCTGCGGGTCAGCCACGCGTTCCACTCGCCCCTGGTCGACCCGGTGCTCGCCGAACTGCGCGAGGTGGCCTCGCGCATCACTCCCCGCGCACCGCGGCTCACGTTCGTGTCCGACCTGACGGGGGAGCGTGCCGAACCCGGTGACCCGGACTACTGGGTGCGCCACGCCCGCGGCGCCACCCGCTTCCGGGACGGCATGGCCGCCCTGGTCGCCCTGGGCTGCACCCGCTTCCAGGAGGTGGGCCCCGGCGGCGACCTGGCCGCGCCCGCCGCCGAGTGCCTGGCCGCCGCGGGCGCGTCGGGCACCCCGGTGCCGTCCCTGCGCCCCAACCGGCCCGAGGTCGGGACGGTGCTCACCGCGGTGTCCCGGCTGCACGTGGCCGGCCAGGCGGTCGACTGGGCGGCGGTCTTCGCCGGCCGCGGCGCCCGGCGCGTGCCGCTGCCCACGTACGCGTTCCAGCGCGAGCGCTACTGGCTGCCCACGCCGAAGTCGTCCGGGCCCGCCGACGTCCGCGCGGTCGGCCTCACCCCGACCGGGCACCCGCTGCTGGGCGCGCTGGTCGAGCTGCCGGGGTCGGGGGACGTCGTGCTGGCCGGCCGGCTGTCGCTCGCCGAGCACCCGTGGCTGGCCGACCACCGGGTCGCGGGCGCGGTCGTCGTGCCCGGCACGGCCTGGCTGTCGGTGGCCGGCTCGGCGGCCCGGCAGGTGGGCTGCGACCTGGTCGAGGAACTGGTCCTGGAAGCGCCGCTCGTGCTGGACGAGGACGCGGACGTGCAGTTGCGGGTGACCGTGACCGCGTCGCGCGCGTTGACCGTGCACGCCCGCCGCGCGGGCGAAGCGGAGTGGACCCGGCACGCCACCGGCGCGCTCGCGACCGGGCCCGCCGAACCGCCCGCCGACCTGCGCGCCTGGCCGCCGGACGCCGAACCCGTGGCGCTGGACCACCTGTACGCGGACCTGGCCGCGAAGGGGTTGGCCTACGGGCCCGCGTTCCGCGGCGTCCGCGCCGTGTGGCGTCGCGGCCGGGAGGTCTTCGCCGAGGTGACCCTGCCCGCCGACCGCCCGCACGACTACCCGGTGCACCCGGCCCTGCTCGACGCCGCCCTGCACCCGGTCGCGCTGGGCGGGTTGGCAGACGACGACGGCACGCTGCTGCCCTACGCCTGGTCCGGCGCCCGCGTGGCGGCGCCGGCGGGCGAGACCCTGCGCGTCCGCCTGACCCCGGCCGGGCCGCGGGCGATCTCGATCGAGGCGGCGGACGACACCGGGCGCCCGGTCGCCTCCATCCGGTCCCTGGCGCTGCGCCCCATGCCCGGCAGCCGGGCCGACGGCCTGCTCTTCCCGTCCTGGACCGCCCTGCCGGACCTGCCGGCCGCCGCCCCCGGCCGGTGGGCGGTCATCGGGGACGACGGCCTCGCCGCCGCGCTGCGTGCCGCCGGCTGGACCGTGGACGTCCACGCCGACCACTCGACGGTGGCGGACTCCCCGACACCGGACGGCATCCTGCTGGCCTGCCCCGCCGCCGGCCCGGACGCCGTGCGCGAGGCGCTGCACCACGTCCTGCCGGTCGCCCACCTGATCACCTCCGACGACCGGTCGGCGGACGCGCGGCTGGTCGTGCTCACCCGCGGGGCCGTCGCCGTGCACGGCGACCAGCAGCGGGACGGGCTGGCGCACCGGGCCGTCTGGGGTTTCGTGCGGGCGCTACACGCCGAGCACCCCGGTCGGTTCGCCCTGGTGGACGTGGACGACGAACCCGCCTCCCGCCACGCCCTCGCCGCGGCGCTCGCGACGGGGGAACCGCAGCTCGCCCTGCGCGCGGGCACCGCCCACCGGCCGACGCTCACCGCCGCCGAACCCGGCGCGCTGCCGACACCGCCCACCGGGCACTGGCGGCTGGACCACGTCGGCCGGCGGACGTTCGCGGACCTGGCCCTGACGCCGTGGCCGGAGGCCGGCGAACCGCTCGGACCCGGCCGGGTGCGCGTCCGGCTGCGCGCGGCCGGGCTGAACTTCCGGGACGTCCTGCTCGCCCTCGGCGTGATCCCGCCGTCGGTCGACCCGGACGCCACGTCCTCCGGCCACGGCGGCGAGGGGGCCGGCGTGGTGCTGGAGGTCGGCGCGGGCGTCACCGGGCTGCGGCCCGGCGACCGGGTGATGGGCCTGTTCGCGGGCGTCGGCCCGGTCTCGTTCACCGACCACCGGCTGCTGTGCCGGATCCCGGACGGCTGGACGTTCGAGCAGGCCGCCGCGGTGCCCGTGGCCTACCTGACCGCCTATCACGGCCTGGTGGACCTCGGCGGGCTGCGCCGGGGCGAGTCCGTGCTGGTGCACGCCGCGACCGGCGGGGTCGGCACGGCCGCCGTGCAGCTGGCCCGCCACCTCGGCGCCGACGTGTTCGCCACGGCGAGCCCCGGCAAGTGGGACGTGCTGCGCGCCGCCGGGCTGCCCGACGACCACATCGCGTCGTCGCGGGAACCCGGCTTCGAACCGCGCTTCCTCACCGCCACCGGCGGCCGGGGCGTCGACGTGGTGCTCAACTCCCTGGCGGGCGAGCACATCGACGCCTCGCTGCGCCTGCTGCCGCGCGGCGGGCGCTTCCTGGAGATGGGCAAGACCGAGCGCCGCGACCCGGACGCCGTCGCGGCCGCCCACCCCGGCGTGGCGTACCGCGCCTACGACGTGCGCGACCCCGGCCCCGACCGGATCCGCGACGTGCTCGCCACCCTGCTGGACCTGTTCGAGCGGGGCGTCCTGCGGCCGCCGCCCGTGTCCACCTGGGACCTGCGGCGGGCGCCCGACGCCTTCCGCCACCTCGCCGAGGCCCGGCACGTCGGCAAGGTCGTGCTCACCGTCCCGGCCGACGACGTGTGGGACACCGCCCGCGCCGTGCTGATCACCGGCGGCCACGGGCAGCTCGGCCGGCTCGTCGCCCGGCACCTGGTGGCGGAGCACGGGGTGCGGCAGGTGGTGCTGATGGGCCGCCGCCTCCCGGAACCGGGCGACCCGGCGGCGGTGTTCGCGGAGGAGCTGGCCGGGTCCGGCGCGGACGTGCGCACGATCGCCTGCGACGCCGCCGACCGCGACGCCCTGGACGCGGCACTGCGCGACCTGGCCCGTGACGGCGTGCGGATCGGCGGTGTGGTGCACGCGGCGGGCGTGCTGGACGACGGGGTGCTGGCGTCGCTCACGCCGGACAAGCTCGACCGGGCGCTGCGGCCGAAGGTGGACGCGGCGCTCAACCTGGACGCCGCCACCCGGGACCTCGACCTCGACGCGTTCGTCGCCTTCTCCTCGCTGGCGGGCACCCTCGGCACCGCCGGGCAGGCCGGTTACGCGGCCGGCAACGCGTTCCTCGACGGCCTGGTCGAGGCGCGGCGCGCGGCGGGACGACCGGGCGCCTCCGTCGTGTGGGGCCTGTGGCAGGGCGGCATGGCGTCCGACCTGACCGCCGCCGACACCGCGCGGATGGCCCGCACGGGCGTGCTGCCGCTGTCCGACGAGCGCGGCCTGGACCTGCTCGACGCCGCCGTGCGCCGCAACGCGCCGGTGGCCGTGGCCGCCGAGTGGGCGCTGGACGGCCTGCGCGACATCCCGCCGCTGCTGCGCGACCTGGTGGCCGCTCCGGCCGCCCCCGCCGCGCCGACCGGGGGACCGACCCTGCTGGACACGGTCCGCCACGAGACCGCGATCGTCCTGGGCCACGCCTCCGGCCAGGCGATCGACCCGCTCGTGCCGTTCGACCGGATCGGCCTCGACTCGCTCGCCGCGGTCGAGCTGCGCAACCGCATCGACGCCGCGACCGGCATCCGCCTGCCCGTCACCTTCATGTACGACTGGCCGACACCGACCCACCTGGGCGAGCACCTGAGCGAGCTGGTCGGCCCCGCACCCGAGGACGTGACCTCATGACCCTGGCCGAGAGCACCCCGGTGCGCGCGCTGCGACCCAGGACCGACCCGACCGTCCGGCTGGCCTGCTTCCCCCACGCGGGCGGAGCCGCGGACGCCTTCACCGCCCTGTCCGCCGCCCTGCCCGAGGACGTCGAACTGCTCGCCTACCAGTACCCCGGCCGCCGCGAGCGCCGGGCCGACCCGGTGGCCGCGGACATCACGACCCTGGCCGGGGAAGCCGCCCGCTTCCTCGCCCCGTACACCGACCGGCCGCTCGCCCTGCTCGGGCACAGCATGGGCGCGCTCGTCGCCTTCGAGACCACGCGGCTGCTGGAACAGCGCGGCACGGTCGCCCGCCTGTACGTCTCCGCCGCCCGGCCGCCCGACGAGGACTGGGCCGAGCCGGACCTCGACACCCTGACCGACGACGACATCGTCACCGAGCTGCGCCGACTGGGCGGCGTGCCCGAACCGCTCCTGCGGGAACCGGACGTGGCCGCCGAGATCATCCGCCTGCTCCGCGCCGACCACCGCGCCCTGCGCCGCTACCACCCCGCTCCGGGCACGGGGGTGCGCGCCCCGATCACCGTGCTGCTCGCCGACGCCGACCCCAAGAACACCGCCGAGCAGACCCGCGGCTGGGCCCGCCACACCACCGGCGGCTGCCACACCGACCTGCTGTCCGGCGGCCACTTCGCCCTCACCGCCCGCGATCCGGCCGTCGGACACCTGATCACCCGCACCCTCACCCCGCCGCCGCCTCCCGCCACCCTGGTGCGGGATATCTACGTGTCCGGCGCCGCGCCCCGCCTCACCACCGACCTGACCGCCCTGGAGGCCGCGGCGAGCACCGCCATGACCCCCACCGCACGCGGCTACGTCGTCGGTGACGCGGGCGTGGGCGACACCGGCCGCGCGAACCGCGAGGCGTTCGCCCGCCACCGCCTGGTACCGCGGATGCTGCGCGGCGCGGCCCGCCGCGACACGACGGTGACCCTGTTCGGACAGCGACTGGCCGTCCCGGTCCTGCTCGCGCCGACCGCCGCGCAAACCGTCGTCCACCCCGACGGCGAACCGGCCACCACCCGCGCCGCCGCGGACGTCGGCGTGCCGTTCGTCCTTTCGACCGGCTCGTCCCACAGCATGGAGGACGTCGCCGCCGAATCCGGCCCGCAACCGCGCTGGTTCCAGCTCTACTGGCCCGCGGACCGCGCCGTCGCCGCCTCCCTGGTCCACCGCGCCGAGCGCAGCGGCTACACGGCGATCGTCCTCACCGTGGACGCCCCGACCTTCGGCTACCGCCCGACCGACCTGGACCAGGGCTACCTGCCGTTCCTGCACCGGGCCGGCATCGCCAACTTCACCAGCGACGCCGTCTTCCGCGCCGCCCTGCCCCCGGACGCGGACGACCGCACGGTCGTCCAGCACTGGGCCCGCGTCTTCGCCAACCCCGCCCTGACGTGGGACGACCTCCCCTGGCTGCGCACCGTGACGTCGCTGCCGATCCTCCTGAAAGGAATCCTGCACCCCGACGACGCCCGGCACGCCCTGGACCTGGGCGTGGCCGACGGCATCATCGTCTCCAACCACGGCGGTCGCCAACTGGACGGGACCGTCGCGGCCCTGGACGTCCTCCCCGCCGTCCGCGCCGCCGTGGGCCCGGACGTCCCCGTCCTCTTCGACTCGGGCGTCCGCACCGGCAGCGACATCCTCAAAGCCCTGGCGCTGGGCGCCGACGCGATCCTCTACGGCCGCCCGTTCCTGTACGGCCTGGCGCTGGACGGGCAACGCGGCGTCACCCACGTCCTGCGCTGCCTGCTGGCCGACCTGGACCTGGCCATGGCGCTCACCGGCTGCCCCACCATCGGCGACATCACCCCGGACCTGCTGGCCTGATGCGGCACGGGTTCACCGGTCGGGCCGACGGCCGCCCGTGACGTCGGCGGCTCGAACCGGTCAACGACCTGCTGCGCACCGCGTCCGGCCGGCCGGTTTCCCTCGCGGTGGCGGTGCGGCGGTGGGGTTCCGCGCGACCTGGGCGGAGCCCGACATCGGCGTTGTCCTGTCGAGCCGGCGTGGCGGTGCGGCGGGTTCCCCGTGCTCCGGCATCCTGTACCGCCATGGGATGGCTGACCTATGGCATGAACGTCTCGGTGGACGGCTACATCGCCGACGCGAACGGCGACCTCGGCTGGAGCACGCCGGACGAGGAGTTGCACCAGTTCTGGAACGACCGCACCGGGCAGGTCGCGCTGTCGCTGTACGGGCGCAGGCTGTACGAGCTGATGGCGGCCCACTGGCCGACCGCCGGCGAGGCGCCCGACGTGTCCCCGGTGGAGGCCGAGTACGCGCGGCTGTGGCTCGCGATGCCGAAAGTGGTCTTCTCCAAGACCCTGGACTCGGTCGGGTGGAACTCCCGGCTGGAACGGGGTGACGTGGTCGAGGCCGCCAAGAGGCTCAAGGCCGAGACCGACGGCCTGATGGAGGTCGGCGGCGCCACGCTCGCCGCGCCCCTGGTCCGAGCCGGTCTGGTGGACGAGTTCCACGTGCTCGTCACACCGGCCGCGATCGGCGGCGGCACGCCGTTCTTCCCCTCGCTGGACAGGTGGCTGACCCTGGAACTGGTGGAGAACCGCGCCTTCCGATCGGGCGCTGTCCTCCTGCGCTACAAGTCCGTCCGCGACTGACGGACACCGGCGACCGACCCCGCCGGGCCCGCACGCGACTGCCACCGCGCGTCCGCCGCTCCCGCGGTGACGCCGGCCGTCATCGGTGCGGGCCTCGGCGGTCGGGTCCATCCAAGACCAAGACGTGTGCACCCGCGGCTCTGGCGCACTTCCGGTGGTGACGGTGAGTGGCCGGTCGGTTCGTGATCCTCTTATGGATGTCGACCCTCTTGCGGGGACGGTATTTCCGACTGCCGGTTCCGGTCGTCGGGTGCATGGCGGAGGGCGTCGGTCGCGGTCCGCATCCGGGTCGTGGTCGTGCCGCCGGCGCTGCGATGACGAAGGCGTCGACAGCCCGAAAGCACCTCCCCGGCAAGCGGATCGATCTCCACCGCAAGGTCGAGGCCGCGACCGGCTACTCCGTCAGCACCGAAAGTGCGCCAGAGCCGATCACGAGGTAGACCCCTCTTCAGGGGCGTCCTCTGCGACCGTGGCACTGCCGTGGACATCGACGCCGATGTCCTTTGTGACTCCGGCGCCGATGTCCTCTGTGACTCCGATGCCGATGTCCTCTGTGCCGACGGTGATGGCGCCCGCGTACTCGTCGTCCTGGCCGCGACTGCGGTGGTAACCCGAACGGTCGGTCATGGCTGCTCACTTCCCGCGCTGGATACGGGACGTCCCTGCCCGACGTGACCGCAGGCATCGCGTCTCGTGTGCCCTTGATACCCGTCCGTCTCCCTGCCGTAGCGCGCGAATCCGAAAACCACTCGAAAGAGACGTCCACACCGTTCGGCGTGGGCCGCCGTCTCCGCTCGGCTCGTCGGGCCGGGCACCGGCGACCGCTCGATGGCCACCCGGATCGGACCGAGGGCACGGACGCGCCGGATTCGACCTCCTCCGCCACCGCATCCTCCTACCCTGACAGATACCGGCGTCACCACCGACTACGGGCCAGAGCCCACCCGCAGGTGTATTCGCGGGCGTTGAAGAGCGGACATCCGGCACGCTCGGTAGCTACGACGGCGACGGCCAACCGGTCTCAGTCCCCGATGGAGTCACAAGAGTGTCCTGTCGGGTCACACACCCTGCGGGAGCCTCGCGAGCACCCCCGTTCCTGCGAGCATCGACCGGTGGTCGGCGCCGGGTCGACCGGGACGGGGACGAAGAGCCTTGACGCTGCAGGAGTCGCGCACCGGGACAACGACGGACCTCGGCACCTCCGAGGCGCCGGACCTGTTCGCCGCCGAGGACGGTCCCGTCGGGCACGACGTGTGGCGGCACGTGCAGCGTGGGCTGATCTACCCGTCGCCGTACGCGGTGTTCGCGACGTTCTGGCGGGCCGGGGACGGTCGGGCGCCGACGCTGCCCCAGCTGTCCGCGGTCCTCGCGGAGTTGCGCCACGAGATCCACGCGGACTTCGGCAGCGCCCACACCACCGTCGTGGCCGGCGTGGGTTTCCGGCTGTGGCACGAGTGGTGCCTCCAGGAGGACATGACGCCGCCCAAGGGGATGGCGCTGCGCTTCCCCACCGGCGAGCGAGGGGTGGACGCGGGATTCGCCCCGTCCAAGGTGTTCGAGCGCTCCAACGGCACCTTCGTGGACTCCGGGGCGGACCTGTGGTTCCACATCAAGTCCGCCAACGAGGACCACTGCCCCGCGGTGTTCGCACGGCTCAGCGCGAAGTTGGCCGCCACCGGCGGCATCGACGCCACCAGGACCGTGAGCCAGCAGGCCGCGACGAAGTCGGTGCGCGAGGACAAGCGCGGCGGCAAGGTCGTGGGCTGCCGGTTCTCCGAGAACCTCAACAACCCCACCAGCCCGGTCAGCTTCCAGAAGCACACCCTCGTCGGCCTGGACGACCCCGACTACCTCGGCGCGTCGTTCGTGCTGGCCCAGCGCTTCACGATCAACTGGTCGAACCTGCTGAACATGAACCCCGACCAGATCGAGGACCTGGTCGGCCGCACCGCCGACGACATCATCATCCCGTCCCGGGACGACCGCAGCCACATCAGCCGCTCGCGGGCGCAGGACGAGGCGGGCGACACCACCCCGTTGTTGCGGCTGAGCCTCCCCTACGGCACGTCCACCGCCCTGGGCGACGAGGACCTGCTCGCCAAGGGCGCGAGCCGCCGTGACGAGAAGGGCATCTACTTCGCCGGCTACGCGAACTCGGTCGCGGTGCTGGAGAAGATCATGGACCAGCAGATCGGGTCGAACGACGGCTTCATGGCCGACCGGTTGCTGTCCAACGTGCGGTCCGACCTCGGCGGGTTCTACTTCGTCCCGAGCCAGCTCAACCTGCGGCTGGACCCCACCCCGGTGCCGGACCTGGCGCGGTCGTGGGACGACTTCCCCGGCGTGGACTGGGAGAGGTTGGACCGGCACTTCGACCGGCGCTCGCGCAACGGCTACATGTACTACAACCACCACGACTACCTGCACCGCATGTCCACGATCCCGGCCGACCAGCGGGAGCACTGCCGACCGCCCTCGGGCCGGGTGCTGCGGCTGCTGGAGAACATGTTCTCCCGGTGGCAGGACAGCTGGTACTTCGACCGCGCGCAGCAGGAGTTGGAGCACCTGTCGGTCTACCTGGACCGGTACGTCGGGGAGCAGCGGTCCCGCGAAATCATGGCCCTGCCGGTGGTCGAGCGCATGGGCTGGGCCATCAAGATCGGTCTGGGCAAGGTGTTCGCGGGTGACGACTACGGGTTCCGCGGCCGGCGGCACGAGCACGGCAGGACGATCAACGGCGCCGACACCTACCACGTCG
Organism: Actinosynnema sp. NPDC004786; assembly: GCF_053601135.1. Lineage (NCBI taxonomy): Bacteria > Bacillati > Actinomycetota > Actinomycetes > Pseudonocardiales > Pseudonocardiaceae > Actinosynnema > Actinosynnema sp. NPDC004786. The sequence continues at coordinate 87,265 of NZ_JBSGBG010000025.1, forward strand.
AACCGGCCGAGCTGATCGTCGGCGGGATGCCCAACCTGGGGCTGGGCCAGGGCAAGTACGTCATCGACTACACGCGCGAGGACGAGCAGCTGCAGAACTTCTTCCGCGGCCTGAGCGCGGCCTCCGGCGTCGGCCACGTCGTCCCGGACTACCAGCGCCTGCTGGACAAGGGCCTGGACGGGCTGATCTCCGAGGTGAGCGCCAAGCTCGCCGCGACCGGCGACGAGGGCAAGCGGCAGTTCTACCGCGCCATCGTCCTGGCCCTGGAGGGGGTCGGCGACCACTGCCTCGCCTTCGCCGAGCTGGCCGCCCGGCTGGCCCACGACACGCCGCCCTCCCAGCAGGCCGAGCTGGAGAACCTGCTGGCCGTCCACGCCCGGATGCGCAAGCTGGCCCACCAGCCGCCGGACACGCTCCTGGAAGCCGCCCAGCTGATCTTCAGCGTGCACTCGTGCCTGCACCTGGTGGGCGAGCCGACCGCCATCGGCCGCCTGGACCAGCTCCTGGAGCCCTTCCGGCGACAGGACCGCGACCTCGGCCTGATCACCGACGAGCAGGCGCAGGAGATCATCGACTGCCTGTGGGTCAAGCTCGGCGAGAAGGTCCTGTGGAACCGGACGTTCGTGGAGGACCACCAGCCCTACGGCAACATGGCGATGGGCGGCTTCAGCGGCAACTACCCCCAAGGGGCCGCCACCAACCAGTGGGTCCAGCAGATCACCGTCGGCGGAACGCTCGCCGACGACACGCCCGACGAAGGCGCGCCGGCCTACAACGCCACCACGATGTTGTGCCTGCTCGCCGCCCGCCGGCTGCCGCTCAACGCGCCGTGCCTGTCGCTGCGCGTGCGGCCGGACATGCCCCGCGAGTTCGCCGAGGAGGCCGCCCGCGCGCTGCTCAGCGGTGGCGCGCACCCCATCCTGCTCAACGACGCCAAGATCATCCCCGGGCTGGTGCGCAGTGGCGAGCACATCGGCGACGGCGGGCCCGACCCCACCGAGTTCACCCCCGTGCGGGAGAAGGCGGGGGACAGGTGGCGCAGCGAGGTGCCGCTGGAGGTCGCCCGCGACTACGCCTGCGACGGCTGCTACGAACCCCAGTTCGTCGGCAGGAACTGGTTCACGCTCGGCCAGGTCAACATGCTGCACGTGCTGGAGGCCACCCTCAACCAGGGCAAGGCGTGGCTCACCGCCGGACCGATGTACTTCCGCGGCCAGCGGGTGTCGTTCACCTCGGCCAAACCGGTGGAGCTGACCACGTTCGAGCAGGTCGTGGAGCTGTACTTCAAGCACCTGCGGTGGATGTACGCCAAGCAGGTCGACGGCCAGCTGGCGGCGTTCGGCCAGATGAGCGACGTGTGCCCCTCACCGCTGCTGTCCTGCTTCATCGACGACTGCGTCGAGACCGGGCTGGACTACTACGCCGGAGGCGCCCGGTACAACGTCATCGCGCCCGGCCTGATCGCCCTGCCCAACGCCATCAACTCGCTCCTGGCGATCAAGCACCTCGTCTACGACCCCACCACCGCCGCCACCTCGCTGCCCGAATTGGTCGAGGCCCTGATGTGCGACTGGGGCGAGTCCATGGCCGAGCCCTTCGTCAACTCGACGGTGGGCGCCGGCCGCATCGCCGCCCGGGCCGAGCGCTTCCGCGACCTGCGCAAGGCCGCGCTGGCGCTGCCGCGCTACGGCCGAGGGCACGAGTCGGTCGACGACTTCGGCAACCGGTTCCTGCGCCGCGTCTCCGACACCGTGGTCTCGGTCCTCACCGACCCCGCCCCGCCCACCGCCCGCACCCTGGTCAGGCTGGCCAACGACATCGGCACCCCCGACCACCCGTTCGGCGTCCAGCTCCAGCCCGGCGTGGGGACGTTCGAGAACTACCTGGAGTTCGGCGCGGCCAACGGCGCCTCCCCCGAGGGACGACGACGCGGCGAAACCCTGGCCTCCGACCTCAGCCCCACCCCGAGCCCGGTCGACAAGCCCGTCGACCTCCAGGAGCGGGGGATCATCGCCTCGCTGCGGGGCTTCACCGGCGACGGCGCGGAATCACTCTGGGACGCCGCGCCCACCGACTTCAACATCCGCGAGGACTTCCCGCACGCGGCGCTGGTGGAGGTCATCGAGGAGTTCGCCCGCGGCACCGGCTCCAACCTGCTCACCGTCACCTGCGCCGACCCCGCGACCATGGCCGCCGCCCGCCGCGACCCGGAGCAGTACGACCTGCTGCGCGTCCGCATGGGCGGCTGGAGCGAGTACTTCATCACCCTGTTCCCCGACCACCAGCACCAGCACCAGCGCCGCCCGATCAGCACCCCCGACGTCACCCCGATGCCGACGCCCTCGGGGTGACGTCCCGGGCGGTGGCGAGGCGGCCCGACGACGGAGGGCCGCCTCGCCCGGAGGCGTTGCCGCGCGTGACCCGTTCCGGGGCGCGGCGGCGCCGTCCCGGGTTCCGGTGTGCCGCTCGGCGACCGCCCGGTGCTGCCGGCGGCAGCCGGTCACAGCCTCCCCGGTCCCGACCCGCGGCCGAGGCGGCCGAGGAAGCCCAGCACCTTGACCAGGACGACGATGACCAGGATGACGACGGCCACCCGGATCAGGACGTCGACCGGATCGGTGTCCTCGTCCGGGTTCGGGTCGAGTTGGCGGGGGCCGAACTCCTCCAGCAACTCGTCCCTCGTGGCGGACCGGGTGGTGCCGTTGAGGGTGATCGCGACCTGGTCCACCTCCTCCGCGTACGTATGCCAGACGAGGCGGGCTATCTCGACGCCGTTGTCGTCGGCCGCCGGCTTGGTGGCCTCGACCTGCACGAGGTCGTACCCGTTGGTGTTGACGTGGCCGACGCCGATCTCGGTGTAGCCGGCCTCCTGGAGACGTGCTCCCAGCGCTTCCGTCTCCGCGCCCCACGAGCACCCCGCGGCCAGGAGGACGCCGAGCAGCGCGGCGAGCGGCAGCGGCAATCGCGCACGGGCCCGATCCCTTGCGCGGTTCATCCGAACCCCCGTCGAAGCACGGCGGGGAACGGTGACGCCGGACTGCCCTCCGGCGTCGGCCCGCTTCCCCCGCCCGGTTCCCGCCACGTCGCCACCTTGCTCGACCGAACGAACGAAAACCTGCGGGAAACCTGCAACCGCCGGACGCCCCTGCTAGACCGGTACCTGGGGGCCGGTCGTCGAGGGGAGTCCCGTGGTGGCGGTCGAGTTCCGCGTGTTGGGGCCGGTGCGGGCGACCATCGGGGAACGACCGGTCGACCTGGGCCACGCCCGGCAGCGGTGCGTGCTGGCGGTGCTGCTGATCGAGGCCAACCAGTGGCTGTCCGCCGACCAACTGCTCGACCGGGCGTGGGGCGACCGGGTGCCGCACGGTGGCCGGAACACCCTCTACGGCTACCTGTCGCGCCTGCGCCGGGCGCTGCGGGACACCCACGAGGCCCACATCGTGCACCGGGCGAACGGGTACGAGCTGGTCGTGGACGAGGACGCGGTGGACGTGCACCGGTTCCGCCGGCTCGTCGCCCTCGCGCGCGCCGAGACGGACCAGGCGCGGGCACTCGAACTGGCCGAGCGGGCGTCGGCGTTGTGGCGGGGCGAGGCGCTGCTGGGGCTGGACACACCGTGGACCACCACGGTGCGCAACGCGCTGGAGCGGGAGCGGTTCGCCGCCGACACCGACCGCCTGGACCTGGCGCTGCGGCTCGGGCGGCATTCCGCGCTGCTGCCCGAACTCACCGACCGCACCACCGCGCACCCGCTGAACGAGCACGTGACCGCGCAGCTCATGCTCGCGCTCTACCGCGCGGGCCGCCAGGCCGAGGCCCTGGACCAGTACCGGCGCCTGCGCGCCCGGCTGGCCGACGAACTGGGCGCCGAGCCCGGGTCGGAACTGCGGCGGCTCCACCAGCGGATCCTGTCCGCGGACCCCGACCTGACCGCTCCGGAGGAGGACCGGTCACCGGTGACGCCGCGCCAACTGCCCGCCGCTCCCGCGCCGTTCACCGGCCGCGTCCCCGAGTTGGCCGCGCTCGACCGCGCGCTGCTCGGGGCTTCGGGCGACCCGTCCGGGGAGGTGGTGACCGGGACGGTGGCGATCGGTGGTGTGGGCGGGATCGGCAAGACCTGGCTCGCGCTGTCCTGGGCGCACCGCAACCTGCACCGGTTCCCCGACGGGCAACTGTTCGTGGACCTCCAGGGGTTCAGCCCCGCCGGGGACCCGGTCGACCCGGCCGACGCGCTGCGCGGGTTCCTCGCCGCCCTGGGCGTCGCCCCCGACCGCGCCCAGTCGAACCCGGAGGTCCTGTACCGCAGCCTGATGGCCGGGCGACGGGCGCTGGTGGTGCTGGACAACGCGGCCACCGCCGACCAGGTCGTCCCGTTGCTCCCGGGCAGCCCCACCTGCACCGTGCTGGTCACGAGCCGGACCAGCCTGCCGTCGTTGATCGACCGGCACGGCGCGCACCACCTGCCCCTGGGCGTGCTCACCCCCGGCGAATCCCGCGCCCTGCTGACGTCCCGCCTGGGCGCGCACCGCACCGACGCCGAACCCGACGCCGTGGACGAGCTGGTCGGGCTGTGCGGCCGGCACCCCCTGGCCCTGGCGATCACCGCACGGCACGCCGCCACCCGTCCCCGGCTGCCGCTGGCCGAGCTGGCCGCGGAACTGCGCGAACCGGGCCTGGACGCGCTCGACCACGAGACCGACGTCACCGCCAGCCTGCCCGCCGTGCTGTCCTGGTCCCTGCACCGCCTCACCGCACGGCAGCGCATGGTGTTCGTGCTGCTGGGCATCGCGCCCGGCCCGGACATCGACGTGCCCGCCGCCGCCTCCCTCACCGGCCTGACCACGGCCGAGGCACGCCGGGCCCTGCGCGTCCTGGAGGACCACTCGCTGCTCGACCGGCACCCGCACGGCCGCCACGCGATGCACGACCTGGTCCGCGCCTTCGCCGCCTCCGCCGCCGACCAGCTGCCCGAACCGGAGCGGGAGGCCGCGCTGGAGCGGTTGACGGACTTCCACCTGCACACCGCCCACCACGCCGAACGGCTCCTGAACCCCCACCGACCGGAGATCCGGCTCGACCCGCCCGTGCCGGGGTCCCGGCCCCTCCGGCTGCCCGACCGCGCGGCCGCCCTGGCGTGGATGGACGACCACCACCTCCACCTCCTGGCGGTCCAGCACACCGCCGCCACGCGTCGGCGCCACCGGGTCGTGTGGCAGATCGCGTGGAGCCTGGGGACCTTCCACCGCCTGCGCGGGCACGTCCACGACGACCTGGCCGTGTGGCAAGCGGCCGCCGACGCCGCCGCCCACCTGCCCGATCCGGCCGCCCGGATCCTCGCCCACCGCCTGCTCGGCCACGCCCTCGCCGAACTGGAGCGGCACGACCGCGCCATCACCCACCTGCACCGGGCCCTCGCCCTCGCCCGCGAGCACCACGACCTCACCCAGCAGGCCCACACCCAGCACGCCCTCACGTGGGCCTGGGAACAGCACGGGGACGACCACCGGGCCCTGGAGCACGCCCGGCACGCCCTGGACCTCTTCCGCGCCCTCGACCACCCGGTGTGGGAAGCCACCGCGCTCAACATGGTGGGCTGGTACGCCGCCCGGGTGGGCGAGTACGACGACGCCCGCGAGCACTGCCGGGCCGCCCTCGACCTCTACCGCCGCCACGGCGACCCCGACGGCGAGGCGGACACCCTGGACAGCTTCGGCTGGATCGAGCACCACACCGGCCACCACCGCGAGGCCATCGACCACTACCGGCAAGCGCTGGCCCTGTACCGCACGGTCGGCAACACCACCGAGGCCGCCGACACCCTGAACAACCTCGGCCACCCCCACACCGCCCTGGGCGACCACACCCGAGCCCGCGCCGCGTGGCAGGAGGCACTGGACCTCTACCGCCGGCAGGGCCGCCACGCCGACGCCGAGCGCGTCCAAGCGCACCTCGCCGACCTCGACGCGGCGGTCCGCCGGGGGACGACCTGAACCCGTGGTCGTGGCACGACCGGGACGTCCTTCGACCCGCGCACCACCACCTCCCGGCGCCACCCGGGGCCGGAATGGCTCAGTTGAACGGGTTGTCGTAGAACGCGCTGCGCTTGACTGTCTTCACCGTATTGGTCGCGCCGTCGTAGTACAGCCCTTCCAGGGTCAGCCGGACGTTTTGCACGGTGCCACCGTAGGGGAAATCACGGGCGATGGCGCCGGATTGGTAGACGGCGTCATAAGACGAGCCGTTCACCTCGATGTAGACCTTGCTGTCGACGTAGCTCGACTGCCGTTCCACGGTCGCGTCCACCCGGAAGAGCGAGTTGCCGCTGTCGAACCGGATGGTGCCGGTCATGCGCCCCACCAGGGTCTCGGCCCCGGTGGACGAGTAACCGCGGAGCTGGATGCTCACGGGTTGACCGGAATCGAGGGTCGCCTGCGCGGGGACCGCGGCCACCGTGACGGACAACAGCGCGGCACCGAGAACCCCGGCCAGGCGTAACAGCACCTTTGATGTCATGAATGCGCTCCAAGGGCGACGGAAGAGGACTCCGGGCCCTACTTTCGCACGGGAGCGCGCGTTTGGCAGTAAGCCGAACGGACGCGAAGGCGCAGCCGGTGGCGAAACATTTGCGTCGGCGCGATCGGACGAGCGGTGATCAATTCGTGGGCCACGCGGAATGCCCGGCCGTTCAATCGTCGTGGTCAGCCGGTCCGGCCGCCCGGACGTCAGGAGCAGCCCTTCCCGGGAGGCTCCGAGCGGGTCGCGTGCAAGGACGCCAGGAGTCGCAGGCGGTCGGCGTCGGCGCTGCCCGGTTCGGCGGTGAAGACGAGCACGACCGGGCCGGGGCTGCCCGGCAGCGGGTAGGTGTCCCAGTCCAGGGTGATGTCGCCGACCTCGGGAACCCGGAAGGTCTTGGTGCCGCTGACCGACTCGCGCACCTCGTGCCGGGCCCACAGCCGCCGGAACTCGGCGCTGCGGATGCTCAGCTCGCCGACGATCGCGGTGGCGCGCGGGTGGGTGGGGTCGGTGGCGACGGCGGCGCGCATCATGCCGATGTAGTCCAGGGCCTGCCGCTCCCAGTCCGGGCAGCTCCGCTCGCCGGTCAGCGTGTCCTCGAACATCAGCAGGAGCATGTTGAGCCGGTCGGGCGGATAGCCGTCCGGGCTGCCGAGCAGCGCCTCCGCCATCGGGTTCCAGTCGAGCAGGTCGAGGTGCCGGCCCAGGACGACCGCCGGGGTGTCCAGCACCCGCAGCAGGCGCCGCGTGCTGTTCGGCACCCGTTCCGGACCGCGGTCCACCGGCGCGGGCACCGGCCGTCGGGCGGCGTGGGCCAGCGCGAACAGGTGGCGGCGTTCCCGGTCGTCGAGGCCGAGCGCGCCGGCGAGCGCGTGCAGGACGTCGTCGGACGGGCGCACCTCCCGGCCCTGCTCCATCCGCTGGTAGTAGTCGGTGCTCAGCCCGGCCAGCAGGGCCAGCTCCTCGCGGCGCAGCCCGGTGACCTTGCGCCGGCCGCCCGGCTCCAGACCGACGTCGTGCGGGCGCAGCCGGCCGCGCCTGGCGCGCAGGAAGTCCCCGAACTCCCGGGCGTGCGGACGAGGGCTGCTCACGGCGCCAGTGTGCCCCGGCCCCGGCCGGCGAAGGTAGGACTCCCAGACCCGGGCAACCGCGAACCAGCGAGATGTCACGGATCGCTCCTAGCGTCGTCGGTCCGGAGCACCGACACGTCCAGGAGCAGCAGATGACCGAACGGACCGCCGACCACCTCCCCGACCTGCGCGGCCGGGTCGCCGTCGTGACCGGCGCGAACTCGGGCCTCGGCCTGGTCACCGCCACCGAGTTGGCCCGCCGCGGCGCCCGCGTCGTGCTGGCCGTGCGCGACCCGGCCGCCGGCGGGGAGGCCGCCCGCCGGATCGGCGGCGACGTCGAAGTGCGCGAGCTGGACCTGGCGTCGCTCGCCTCCGTGCGGGCGTTCGCGGCGGGGCTGGCCGCCGACCACCCGGTGATCGACCTGCTGGTCAACAACGCCGGTGTGGTGCTGCTCGGACCACGCCGTACCTCCGCCGACGGTTTCGAGTTGCAGCTCGGCACCAACATGCTGGGCCACTTCGCGCTCACCGGCCTGCTGCTCGGCGCCCTGGCCGCGGCGCGGGCGGCCCGGGTGGTCAACCTTAGCTCGATCACCCACAAGACCGCGCACCTGGACTTCGGCGACCTGATGTTCGAGCGCGACTACCGGGCCGCTGCCGCCTACGGCCGGTCCAAGCTCGCCACCACCGTCTTCGGCGTCGAACTGGACCGCCGGCTGCGCGCCGCCGGGTCGCCGATCGCCAGTGTGCTGGCCCACCCCGGCCTCACCCGCACCAACCTGACCCCGCGTGCCTGGGAGCACCGGGGGCGGATCGGCAGGGTGATCGCGCGGCTCGGGCTCCTGGGCACCCAGTCGGTGGAGCAGGGCGCGCAGCCGCAGGTGCGCGCCGCGATCGGACCGGGGGTGCGGGGCGGCCAGTTCTTCGGCCCGTCCAGGCTCTGGGAGACGCGGGGCCCCGTCGCCGAGGCGCGGTTGAGCCGGGAGGCCGCCGATCCGGAGGTCGGCAGGCGACTCTGGTCGGCCGCCGAGGAGCTGACCGGCGTCCGCTACCTCTGAACCCGGCGGTCACCGGTCGACGGGCGGCGACACCGAGGCCGGCGACCGTCTCCCGTGTCGCAGGTGAGCGCGGTGGCCGTCAGTCCCACCAGAAGGTCCACGAGTGGTCGTCCACGAGCCGGTCGGCGTAGGCGGCGAGCGTGTGGGGAGGTTCGCCCTGCCAGACGTTGTCCGGGCAGAACGCGAAGTGCTCGGCGGCGACGGCCAACGCGCCCTCGCGGGTGCGGGGAGGCGCGGCGACGCTCAGCACGAGCGTGGCGAACCCGACGCCCACGACCCGCGCGCCGAACCGCTCCTCCCAACCGCGCAGCACCGCCGAGATCTCGGCGGTGTCGCCGGTGTGGTTCGCCGGGCCGGTCCAACCGGCCGCGGTCACCGCGTCCGCGCCCCGGTCCGCCGCCACCAGGCCCAGGCGCAGTGACGGGTGACCGGCCAGGAGGTGCTGCGCGAGCCCGTCGGCGATGCGGTCCGGGTCCGCGGCGAGCGGCGGAGTGGGCGCCAACCCGGGCCAGGTGTGCCCGAACGGCGCGGTGACCGCGGCGCGTTCGGCCGGCGTCAGCAGGTCGTCGGGATCCCCTTCGGTGTTCCGGGCCCACCAGCGCGCCAGCACCGCGTCCGGATCGTGGTCACCCGGCGAGGACATGTCACCGGGCAGCACTTCGCCGTTCGCCCAGGGCCGGTACTCCTCGTCCTCGTCGTCCAGGGAGTCCAACAGCAGCGGCCACAACCCCGACCGGCCGTGCTCGGCACGCAACCGCGTCCACAGCCCGGCCGGCGCCGGCCCGTCGCCGAGCCAGAACGCGGGCCGCCCGGTGTCCTCCTCCTCGGGGACGACCGGGCGGCCGGGCGGCAGCGGAACCGACAGCGACCGACCGGCATCGGCCGCGTCGACGAACAGCGCCCGCAGATCGGCGGGCAGCGGCGGTTCGGAGATCATGACCGGATCGTATGCCCGGAGATCGCCAACCGTGCCCGTCGGTCGGCGGAGTCCGCGCCGGACGTCTTACCGGGGCACGTTCCCCTTGTTGCCGAACAGCCACGCACGACCCCACGGACGTCGGCAGGCTCATCGTTCAGGCTTGGGCAAGCCGACGTCCGCCGTTCGGCATGACAGCGCGTCCGGGCGCGGTACCCCCCCGTGCCGGGTCGTCGTCAGGTGTGTCCGCCGAGGGCGTCCAGTCGCTCTTGGATGTCGAGAGCTTCGCCGCGGAGGCCTTGTTCCCGGTAGTGCGCCGCTGCTTCCTCCCACGCGGCACGGGCTTGGCGGTGCCGGCCGAGTGCCGCATGCGCCCGGCCGAGGTGATCCAGTGTGGTCGCGGCTTCGGAGGTGCTGCCGTGGTCGCGATGGAGGGCGAGCGCTCGTTGGTAGTGGCGGATCGCCGCGTGGTGGTCGCCGGTCGTGTGGTCGATGTGACCGAGGACTTCCCGAACGGCTGCCTCACCGCCGCGGTTGCCGTGGCGGCCGTGGGTGGCGAGCGCCGTCAGGCAGTCGTCGCGTGCACGGTCGTGGTCGCCGAGCGCGAGCTTGAGCTTCGCCATCTCGTTCAGTGCATCGGCTTCCCAGATCGGTCGATCGATGCCCCGGTACAGCCGCCTGGCCCGGGTGGCGTGCTCCAGCGCTCGCGCGAGATGCCCTGCGCGCCCGAGCGTCCGTGCCAGTTGGTAGTGGACGTGCGCCTCGTGCACGGGATCGTCGAGACGCCGGCTCGCCACCAGTGCCCGGCTCAGGTGCGTGACGGCTTCGTCGTGCCGGCCCAGTCGCGCGTGCGCCCTCCCCAGGTGCCGGAGTGCCAAGGCCAGGACGGCCGGCTCGGACAGCTCCTCAGCCGCGGCGACGGCGGCTCGCCACAGCGCGAGGCGGTCCTCCGCGTGCCCCCGCCAGGCGTGGAACGTGGCGTGCGCCCACGCCAGCTGCCACACGGCGTGATGCCGGTCGAGCCGGGCGGCGGTGTGCTGGGCCGCGAGCAGGTTGGACCGTTCGGTGACGAACCACGCGAGGGCCGCCGCGGCGTCGCCCATGGGCTGAGGGCGGACTCCCGGCGTCGGCGGGTCGAGTCGTGGCTGCTCTCGATGGGGGTACAGCACGCGGTCGGCGGTCAGCGCGGTGTGCAGGTAGTGGTCAACGGAGCGCGACAGGGCCGCCCTCCTGACGTCTTCCGTCAACTCGCGTCGCGCGGTGAGGGCGGAATAGCCGCGGACGAGGTCGTGCATCGAGTAGCGCCCGTCCGGCTGCCGGTTGAGCAGCGATGCCTCGGTGAGGGACCGCAGCGCCCGTCCCGCTGCCGAGGCGGACAGCCCGGTGAGGCTCGCCGCTGCGGGCAACGCGATGTCCGGCCCGGGTGCGATCCCGAGCAGCGCGAACGTCCTCTTCTGCTCGGCGGTCAACACCCGGTACGACCAGGACAGGACGGCGGAGAGGTCGGCTGCGGGATCGTCGTCGGCCAACGCGTCGATCCCTTCGTCACGCAGTTCGGCCGCGAACTCCGCCAGTGGGATGTTCGCGTGGACGTGAGCGCGAGCGGCGATCACGCCCAGCGACAACGAGAAGCCCTTGCACGAACGGATGAGGTCCCGTACCGCGTACGGCTCGGCCGCGACCCGAGCGCCACCGACCTTGTGCACCAGCAGGCTGTGGGCCTCGGAATCGCTCAGGACGTCCAAGCCCATCAGGTGCGCGCCATGCCTGCCGACCAGACTGCCCAGCACTCGACGGCTGGTGACCAGGACGGCGCACCCGGCACCGCCCGGGAGCAACGGGACGACCTGGGCGGCGTCCCTCGCGTTGTCCAGGACGATCAGCACCTTCCGGTCGGCGGTGATGCTGCGGAACAGGGCGGCCCTGGTGTCGGTGTCGTCGGGGACGGCGTCGGGTCTCCCCGTCAGCGCGAGGAGGAACCCCCGCAACGCCGTCGCGGGCGACACGGGGTCGGCCTCGGGGCTGAACCCCCTCAGATCGACGAACAGGTGGCCGTCCGGGAATCGCGTCGCGCGGCGATGGGCCCAGTGGAGGGCGAGCCACGTCTTGCCGATCCCTCCCACACCTCCGATCACGGCGAGCGCCGGCGCCTCCCGCGTGGCGTCCTCACCGGCCGCGACGCCCAGCAGCCTGTCCAACGCCGCCAACTCGTCGCCCCTGCCGGCGAAAGGTCTCGGCGGCAGGGGCAGCTGACGAGGGACGACCACGTCGGAGGGCGTGTGCAGGTGCAGGCCGCCGTGAACGACACCCACCTGTGCGGCGACACCCACCGAGGTCGCGTTCACCGTGTTGACGACCCTCGAGGCTCCTTCGTCCGGCAAGGGCTCCGTCGACTCCGACATCGTGGATCACACCTCCGGGAACAATCCTGGCCCGGCCTACCGCGGAGCGGGTGATCCGGGGGCGATCCCCGTTCCGTGATCGCGTTCGTGCGCGGGATCCGGACCCCGGTGAGGACGACCTCGGCGGCCTCGTCGGCAAGGGCTCGGCGAGTGCGTCCAGCGGGATTCCTCGTGGCACGGGTGACGGGCCGGCCCGCCAAGCGCCCCACGGCTCGGTGAAAAATCGGCTCCCCGGTTTCCTCCGCCGGCCGGTGCTGGTTGCGTTGAGCCACGTCGTCTTGTCCCACGGGGGTGTCGTGCGCCGGTCGGCAGCTCGGGTCGCGGTCGCGGTGGTGATGGTTGCCGTGGTCTGCGGGGTCGCGCCGTCGTCGGTGCGCTCCGTGTCGGCGGGTTTGGCGCCGACTCCCCCGATGGGGTGGAACTCGTGGAACCGGTTCGGGTGTGACGTGGGGGAGCGGATGGTTCGTGAGACGGCGGACGCGATGGTCGAATCGGGGATGCGCGACGCCGGTTACACCTACCTGAACCTGGACGACTGCTGGATGGCGCGCGAACGGGACGAGCAGGGCCGGTTGGCGCCGGATCCGGCGAAGTTCCCCCACGGCCTGAAGCCGGTGGCGGACTACGTGCACGAGCGCGGGTTGAAGTTCGGGGTCTACGCCGACGCGGGGGCGAGGACGTGCGCGGGTTACCCCGGCAGCCTCGGGCACGAGCAGGTGGACGCGCGGAGCTTCGCCGAGTGGGGTGTCGACTACCTCAAGTACGACAACTGCAACAACGACGGCAGCCCCGCGGCCGAGCGGTACGCGAGGATGGGGCGCGCGTTGCGCGAGTCGGGCAGGCCGATCGTGTTCGCCATCTGCGAGTGGGGGCACGAGCGCCCGTGGGAGGGCTGGGGGCGCAAGGCGGGCGGGCACCTGTGGCGCACGACCCGCGACATCGCCGACTCCTGGGCCAGTTGGACGGCGTTGCTGGACCTCCAGGTCGGGTTGGAGGGGTACTCCGGGCCGAACGGCTGGAACGACCCGGACATGCTGGAGGTCGGCAACGGGGGCATGGCCGAGCACGAGGACCGGGCCCACTTCACCATGTGGGCGCTGCTGAACGCGCCGCTGATCGCGGGCAACGACCTCAGGGTGATGAGCCCGGGGACGAAGGGCATCCTCCTGGACCGCGACCTCATCGCGGTGAACCAGGACTGGGGCGGGAAGCAGGGGTTCCGGCTGCGTGACGACGGCGAGCAGGAGGTGTGGACGAAGCCGATGTCGGACGGGTCGGCCGTGGTGGTGCTGTTCAACCGCGGGGTGTCCGATCGCGAGATCGGCATCACCGTCGACGCGGTCGGCCTGCCGTCCGCGGCCGGGTACCGGGTGTTCGACCTGTGGAGCAAGGAGCAGAGCACGACCACCGACGAGGTGCGCGCCCGCGTGCCGGCCCACTCCGTCGTGGCTTACCGGGTCTGGCTGACGTGACCGCCCCGGCGCGGTTCACCAGCGCGGGTCAGCCCGGGAGCACGTGGCGTTCCTCGTGGTCGCCGACCAGGCCGTGGCGCGTGAGTTCCCAGTGGTGGCGCTTGCCGGGGCGCAGGAGCTGGACGAGTGCCTTGTAGGCGGCGGCGCTCATCAGGGCCCAGTACAGGGGGACGGTGAGCATGGTCGGCACGGCGCGCTGGAGGCCGCGTTGCATGCAGCCGGCCATGAACTGGTACAGCATGGCGAGGTTGCCGCCCAGCATGGCGGCGGTTCCGGCGTAGAGCACCGCCGGGCTGAACAGCGGTTGGATCGGATCCGGGCCGGTGACGAGGTACAGGCACGTCAGCGACCAGAACAGCGGGTTGACCAGCGTGGTGAGGGTGGTGAAGCCGAACGTCAGCTGGAAGGCGAGGAACCCCCGGGGTCCGAGGTCCCGGAGCAGGCGCCAGGGGTGGCGCATGTGCACCAGCCAGGTCTGGAGGTAGCCCTTGATCCAGCGGCTGCGCTGGCGCACCCAGTTGCCCAGCTCGCTGTTGGCTTCCTCGTAGGTCACGGAGTCGAAGATCCGCACCTCCCAGCCGCGGCGGGCGATGCGCACGCCCAGGTCGGCGTCCTCGGTGACGTTGTGGGGATCCCAGCCGCCGAGGGCGCGCAGGGCGTCGACCCGGAAGTGGTTGGACGTGCCGCCCAGCGGGATGGGCAGCCGGAAGCGGTCGAGGCCGCGCAGCGCCAGGGCGAAGTTCACGGCGTACTCGGCGGCGAAGTTGCGGGTCAGCCAGTTCGTCCAGGGGTTCCAGTAGGCCAGTTCGGCCTGCAGGCACACCACCCGGTCCGGTTGGGCGCGCAACGCCGCGGCGGCTTTGCGCAACTGGTCGGCTTCAGGCCGGTCTTCGGCGTCGTAGATGACGCACAGCTCACCGGTGGCGCGGGCCAGGCCGGCGTTGCACGCGTGGGGCTTGGTGCGGGGGCCGCCCTCGGGGACGAGCACCACCTCGAACGCGGGCGGCAGGTCGAGGTGGTCCAGCGCGGCACGGGTGACGTCGTCGTCCTGTTCGACCAGCAGCAGCACCTGGAGCCGTTGGTCGGGGTAGTCGAGCCGGTGGATGGTCTCGACCAGCGCGGGCAGCACCACCTCTTCGCGGTGCACGGGGAGGAGGACCGTGTAGGGCGGCAGCTCGTGGTCGGCGGCCGGGTCGCCGTCCCCCGCCCGGATGATCCGGGCGCCGGGGCCGGCCACCACCAGCAGGCACCGGAAGGAGATCAGGGCCACGTAGACGGTCGTGACCGCGGCCACCGACGCCTGCGCCCACCACAGCGGACCCGGCGCGGCGGTGGTCACGGCGCCGGCCACGACCGCACCCGCCAGGACGACGGACGTCGCCACCAGGGCGACCTGCTGGCCGTGGCTGAGCAGCCTGCGCGCGCTGAACCGCTCGGGGAGGACGGGCCGGGCCACGTCGTGCGGCGGGAGGTCGGTCGTCATGCGCGACGGGCTCCCGCGCTCCGGTGGTGCACGAAGTCCTCCTCGTCGGGACCGATCACCGTGACCGCGGCCCATCGTCGTGGTCGGAAGGCGACCTCGCGGTGGAGGACGTGGGGTGTCACCGGTTGAGCATCCGTTCGCCGGGCTGCGCGGACCGGTCCGGCGCGGTCGGCGTCGGCGTGCGGGGAGGGGCGGCGGTGCGCACCGAGGAGACGGTGTAGAGCGGTCGTCTCTGCGCTTCGGCGTAGGTGCGGCCGATGTAGCTGCCCAGCACCCCCTGCATCGTGATCTGCACCCCGCCGAGGAAGAACAGCGCGATGGCGGTGAAGGCCCAGCCCGGCACCGCGGTCTCCGGCGCCAGGACCTTCACGCCGACCGCGTAGAGGATCCCGAGGAAGCTGAGCAGGGAGATGCCGTAGCCGAGCCGGCTGATCAGCTTGAGCGGCGCGACGGAGAAGCCGAGCAGGCCGTCCGCGGCCAGCCGCACCATCTTGCCCAGGGGGTAGCCCGTGGCGCCGGCGTACCGCTCGTCCCGGTCGAACAGGACGCCGGTCTGGCGGAAGCCGATGTAGCTGACCAGCCCGCGCAGGAACCGGTCGCGCTCGCGGAACTTGCGCAGCTCGTCGACCACCTTGCGGTCCAGGAGCCGGAAGTCGCCGGTGTCGCGCGGGATGTCGACCGAGGCGATCGCGCGCAGAACCCGGTAGAACGCACTGGCGGTGAGCTTCTTGAACGTCGAGTCGCGGCGTGAGCGGCGTTGGGCGTACACCACCTCGTAGCCCTGCTGCCACCGCGCGATCAGCTCCAGGCTCACCCGTGGCGGGTCCTGCAGGTCGCTGTCCATGACGATCACCGCGTCGGCGTCGGCGAGGTCCAGGCCCGCGGTGATCGCGGTCTGGTGGCCGAAGTTGCGGGCCAGTTCGATGACGGTGACGCGGTCGTCCGCGTCGGCCAGCGCCTGCAACCGGCCGGCGGAGTCGTCCGTGCTGCCGTCGTCCACGTAGATGAAGGTGAAGTGGTAGCGGTCGGCGAGGTCCCGGGTGACCCGGCACACCGTGTCGTGGAGCAGCTCGATGTTCTCCGCCTCGTTGAAGACCGGGAACACGTAGGCGATGGATCGTTGCGTCCCGTTCATGCGTTGTGCCGCTCCGGTGCTCGGGGTTCCACGTGCCGGTAGATGACGTGGTGGTCGTCGGCGTAGGTCTGCTCGTAGCCGGCGTGGACCGACGGGCTGTCGTGCAGCCGCCGCCACACCTCGTCCTCGCCGCCGGGTGTGCGGCGCAGGTGGATCCAGCGGACGGCCTGGCCGGCGGGGTCGGCGAGCGCGGCCTCCCACTGGCGGAAGCTGCCCTCGTAGATCACCTTGGCCGTGGGTATCCGGGAGGCGAAGGCGACGGTCTCGTTGCCCCACGACTGCATCAACACGCGTCCGCCGTCGTAGTGCTCGCGCAGCCACGCCGCGGCGCGGGCGTTGACGCGTTCGGTGGCGCCCGCGCGGAAGGCCGCGGCCTCCTGCAGGGTGGCGGTCCCGGTCAGGGCCAGGTGGGCGCAGCCCACGAGCGCGGCGACTGCGGGCAGGAAGCGGATCGGCGACCGGTGGGCCGGCGCGACGAGGTACCCGGTGAACACCGCCGCGGGCAGCACCAGGACGAGTGCGAAGCGCACGTTGTAGAGGTCGCCGCTGATCTCGGGCACGTGCAGCGGGCGCTGTCCGGAGTGGAGCGCGACGACGAAGAACGGCAGGAACACCAGCAGCGGCAGCAGTGCCGGCGCCTCGTCGCGCAGCCTGGTCCGCCACGTGAAGCAGAGCAGTCCGATCACGGCCGCCGCCGGCACGACGGGGCCGAGGACGTGGCGTGCGGCGTGCAGGTAGGTCTGCGACGACACGGCCCAGTCGCCCACGGCGCGCTCGTCCGCGCCGACCCACAGGGCGGGTCTGGCGAACTCGCCGCGCACGAAGTTCAGCGGGTCGCCGAAGATCGCGGCGTTCCACAGCGCCCACCCGACCGCGCCGCTGACCGCCAGGCAGCCGAAGAACACCAGGTCGGCCCGCACGAGGACGGAGGGTTTCGGCCGCACCCGCGCCCGCCGCCAGGAGCACACACCGACGACCACCGCCACCGCGACCAGGAAGACCCAGCCCTCGTAACGCACCAGCGTGGCGCCGAGGACGGCCACGGCCGTGGCCAGGAGGTGGCGGTAGTCGCCCTCCCGGCACCAGCGCAGCAGGTGCCAGGTCGCCGCGGCCAGGCAGGCGAGCAGCAGCGCCTCGGTCATCGGGGTGCTCTGCAGGTACAGGACGTTGGGGTTGGCGCAGAACACCAGGACCGTGGTCACCGCGCCCGTGCGGCGGCCGGTGAGCGCGAAGCCGATGCGGTACAGCCAGGACGCGGTGGCGACGTAGGCGCACATCGACACGGCGCTCGGCACGACGCCCGTGTGGTACCACGACTCGTGGCCGACGAGCGGCAGGGCGAGCACGTGCGACAGCGGCAGCCAGACCCCGCCGAGTTGTGCGGCGCCGGGCGTGGACGCGTCGAGCACCCGGCGGCTGATCAGCAGGTGCGACACCGCGTCCGGGTACGCCAGCGTCATCCCGCTCGCGGCCACCGCGGCGCAGGCGCCGACCGACAACGCCACGGCGACCACCACCACCGCCCGCAGGAGCGGGTCGCGTGGCGCGACCACGCGGGCGAGGCCCCGGCGGACCAGGCCCTTCCGGGCCGCGGGCGTGATCACCGGGGGGCGGTGCCGTCCGGGCACGTGCTCGACGAGGATCCTCGCGTCACGCCGGCGCAGCTCGGCGAGCAGTTCCCCGCGTGCCGCGGCGGACCGCGGGACCAGGTCCAGGTCGGTCAGGGTCCGCCGGTCGACGAGGTAGTGGCCCGGACCCGGGCGGCCGGTGCGCGACGCGGCCGGGGGCACCACCGCCCGCAGCCACGACATCCGTCGCGGCGGTCGGTCGCCGGGGCCGCGCCGGTACGCGACGACGAGGTCGGCCCGTTCCGTCCGCGCCGTCGCGAGCAGGGGAGGCAGCCGTGCGGCGGGGATGCGGCCGTCGGTCAGGAAGATCCGCCGGTGGTCGGTCTCGGCCAAGGCCGCCGCCAGGCCCGTCGGCTCGCCGTTGCCGGGTCCGCGGCGGACGGCCCGCACCCGGTCCGGGTAGCGGGTGGCCAACCCCTCGGCGACGTCGCCGGTGGTGGCCGGGCCGTCGTCGGGGAGCACGAGGAGCACGCAGTGGCGTTCCCCGACCCGGTCCAAGGTGGACAGCAGGTCGTCCACGGCGACGGCCAGGTCGCCCCGATCCCCTTGGACGGACACGACCACGGCGACGCCCTCGGCGATGCGCGGCGCGGATGGACCGGGGCTGGGCATGGACGTGGTCACTCCTCGTGGGAAGGCCGGCTCGTCGCGTGACGCGGGGAAGCGACCGGGCCACGATCACCCGACGGCCCTCTTCCGCGACCGAGCATGGGTGCCACGATCCACTCCCGCAAACGGAACGAGTCCGGTCGTCCGCTCTTGCACCCGTGCAGGTGACGGACCCGGTGCGGCGCCGACGTACCGCGAGCCCGCGACGTGGGGCGGGCCGCCGAGGAGCGTCGAACGGCGGCTACTCGGGGTTCCGGTTCAGGTCCGCGGCGAGTTGCAGGTAGGCTAGCCGGTACGGGTTCGTGCCGGGCGTCGTGGCGGCGTCGGTGACGGCCCGGCGCAGGACGCGGTCGGCGTGGTCCCTCGTCGCCCCGAGCCGTTCGGCCTGCTCGTGGTAGCCGTCCTCGGCCTCGATGGCGTAGGGGTTCGTCACGCCGTCATGCTGCCTGGTGGCGGGCTCGTCCGCCACTCGTGTGGCGCGAGGGGCCGCCTGTCGGGCGCTGCGCTCGCGCCCCGCCTCGATCCCGGTCACGATGAACACCCCGTCGGTGCCGGAGGTGGTCGAGGTGGAACACGCGGCGATCGCCGCCGGCGACCAGCCCGTCATCGCGCCGATGCTGGCCACCCTGGGCGAACCGCCCACCGGACCGGGGTGGGCGGTCGAGTTCAAGTGGGACGGCTACCGCGGGATCGCGTACTGCCAGGGCGGTCGGGTGCGGGTGCTCAGCCGCAACCAGCTCGACCTCACCGACCGCTTCCCGGAGCTGCGGGTGCTGTCGGAGGTGGTGGGCGGGCGCACCGTGGTGCTCGACGGCGAGATCGTCGCCCTCGGCCCGGACCGGCGTCCCAGCTTCCAGCTGCTCCAGCGGCGCACCCGCCACGCGCTCGGTGTGCGGGCGCTGCGGGTGGCGCCGGTCGCCTACTACGTGTTCGACGTGCTCGTAGTGGACGGTCGCCCGGTGTGGAACCGGCCTTACCTGGAGCGGCGGGCGGTGTTGACCGCGTTGCAGTTGCCCGGCGAGCACGCGATCCAGGTGCCGCCGAGCTTCCCCGACACCGAACCGGCGACGATCCTGCACGTCGCCGAGCAGCACGAGCTGGAAGGCATCGTCAGCAAACGCGTCACGTCCCGCTACGAGCCGGGGCGGCGTTCGCCGGCGTGGGTCAAGACGCCGCTGCGGCGGACCCAGGAGGTCGTCGTCGGAGGGTGGAAGCCGGGCCAGGGGCGGCGCTCGGGCACGGTCGGGTCGCTGTTGCTGGGGGCCTACGACGAGACGGGCCTGGTCTACGTCGGCCACGTCGGCACCGGGTTCACCGACCAGGCGCTGGTGGACATGCGGCGACGCCTGGCCCGGCTGCGGCGCTCCACCAGCCCGTTCGGCACGCCGGTCCCGCGCGAGTTCGCCCGTGACGCGCAGTGGGTCGAGCCGGTGCTCGTCGGCGAGGTCGAGTTCCGGCACTGGACCACCGACCACCGGCTCCGCCACCCGTCCTGGCGCGGCCTGCGCGACGACCTCGAGCCCGCGGACCTCCGCCACCCCGGTCCCTGACCGGGGCGATTCGCCTTGACAAGGAATCGAACACGCGTGCGATGATCCTGGCGCGGCTCTTCCCCGGCCGCCGTGCACCCGTCCGTGACCGCGGCGGGTCGTCGGTGGGATCGAGGGGTGGGTCGCGTGCAGCGGCGCGAGTACGAGCGGGCGGTCGACCGGTTCCGGTGGTTGGTGGCGCGGTTGCCGGGCTGGCGCGTCGAGGAGCACGACGGGACGCCGGCGCTGGTCGACGCGCTGCACGGCGGCGGTGTGCTGCTGCGCCTGGACAGCCGCTGGAACGCCTACCTGGTGCGGTACTTCGAGGCCGTGGACAAGGACCGCCTCCTGGCCCTGGTCGCGCTGCTGGAGGTCGTGCCGCCGGAGGGACCGGCGCACCGGGCCGCGGTGGCATTCCTGAAATCCCTTCGGCTCGCCGACGAACCCGGGGCCTCGCCCCGACAGGTGGCAACCGGTCGCCCGACGGCGTCGGAGCCGGTCGAGCCGTCCTCTCCGGACGGTGACTGCGGCAGAGGGGGAAATTCACCCCCGTTGTCTCCCGAGGTCACGCACCTGGTGGAGTGAAGTCCCCGTGACCCCCTGCCGGTGTTCCGCCGTGCAGCGGGGTTCGCGGGGTCCTGTCGGGGAACTCGTGGGTTCCAGAGTCGCGTGGCACTGACCGCGCACGAAGGACGGAGGCGGGGATGGGCGGCACGGGGGCACGGGGCGGGGGCGAGGACTCGTCGGCCCCTCGAACCGCGGCGTGGACCGCAGTCGGCGGCTCCGACCGGGCGGCGGAGCGGGTCCCCGGGGACCGGTGAGCCATGAGCGCCGAGGGCACCGCGCGCGGGGCGTCCACCGTGCTGTCCGAGGACGCCGGCGTGACGGTCGGGGTGGAGGAGGAGTTCCTGCTGGTCAGCCGGGAGACGTTGCTCCCCGTGGGCAGCGCCGCGGCCGTGCTGGACGGGCTGGCGTCCACCGGGTTGGCCGGCGGCGGTCGGGCGACGCGCGAGCTGTGGGACACCGAGGTCGAGGCGAGCACCGGGGTCTGCTCGGACCTCGCGCGGTTGCGGGAGCAGCTCGCCGGCAACCGCGCCGCGCTGCGCCGTGCGGCCCGGGCGCAAGGGCTGGAGCTGGTCCCGGTGGGGCACCCGCTGTTCGGCGCGGAGACGGCGCCGCCGAGGCGTGACGGCCACTACGCGTGGATGAGCGACGCCTACGCGGGAGCACTGGCCGACCAGGAGGTCTGCGGCTGCCACGTCCACGTCGGGCTCGGGGACCGCGACACCGGGGTGGCCGTGCTCAACCACCTGGCGCCGTGGCTGCCGACCCTGCTGGCGCTCACCGCCAACTCGCCCTTCCGCCGGAGCCGGGACACCGGGTACCACAGCTGGCGGATGATGGTCCTGGCCCGCCTGCCCGCCTGCGGCATCCCCCCGTGGTTCGGCTCGGCCGCCGAGTACGACGCCGACCTCGCCCGGCTCGGCGAGTGCGGGCTGATCCCGCCCGGCCACGGCGGCTCGCGCCTGGCCCGCCTGTCGCACCACCTGCCCACCGTCGAGGTGCGCGTCGCCGACACCACGGCCACGACCGACGAGGCGGTGCTCTACGCCGCCCTCGTCCGCGCCCTCGTGCGCACCGCGCTGGACGACCTGGACGCCGGCCGCGAAGCACGGCGGTCCGGCGACGCCGTGCTCGGCGACGCGCTGTGGGCAGCCGCCCGCCACGGCCTCGACGGCCCCGCCGTGGACCCGTGGACCGGCACCCGCACGTCACCGCACGCGATGACGTCGCGCCTCTACCGGCACACCGAAGACGCCCTGGCCGCCACCGGCGACCTGAACCGGACCCGCGCACTGCTCCGCACGCTGCTCGCCCACGGCAACGGTGCCACGCGACAACGCCTCGCCGCCGCACGGCACGGCGTGGCGGGCGCGCTCGCCATGCTGACCGGGGACACCCTGGAGCGGGATCCTGCCGGGGGACTGCGTTCTGCGGACGGTTGACGCGACAGCCCCGTGCTCGGCAGGCACCCGCGAGATCCGCCCCGAACGCGTTCGTCAGGATGGCGGTCGGTCGGGGAGCGGGAACGCCTGGAGCACCCCGGGGCTCGCGTGCCGGGATCCGCCCGTGGCCGGTGGAACGACCGCCGGCCACGGGCGGACCGGGTCACCTCGACTCGACCGAACCCGCGAGGACCGGGACGGGGATCTCGAAGTGGACGGTCTGGTGGTGGTCCGGGTCGCCGTCGCGGGCGTCGCACACCTCCACCGCGACCGAGCGCCAGAACGCCTCCGCGCCGGGCACGCGGGTGTCGGTGTGCAGGTAGATCCGCTCGTAGCCCGGCGTCTCGGCGACGAACCGGACCGCGGCGTCGACCAGTGCCCGCGCCAGCCCGCGACGCCGGTGCGCCGACCGCACGTACACCCGGAACAGCTGCGCCGTCGCGTCGCCCGAGTAGCGCCGCGCGATCCACTCCGGGTGCGGCGGGCTGGCCGGTCCCTGCGCCCGCACGGCCGTGGTGCCCACGACCTCGTCCCCCGTGACGGCGACGAACAGCGCGTGCCTCGGGGTGTCGAGGTAGGTGCCGGCCAGGTCGACGACGTCGGTGTGCCACTGGGGGCGGTAGCCGTGGCCGAACTCGTGGTAGAAGGTGTCCAGCATGACGCTGCGGGCCCCGGGCAGGTCGGCGTGGGTCGCCAACCGCACCTCGTAGGGGTGGTGCTCGTTCACTTCATCCTCTCTTTCGCGCCGTCCAGGGTCGTGGCGACCGGACCGTGCGCGACGACGCGTCCTTCGTGGAGCACGACGACCCGGTCGGCGAGTCGGGCCACGACGTCGAGGTCGTGGCTGATCAGCACGAGCGCGCACGGCACGCCCGCGAGCAGGTCGAGCAGCCCGGCGCGGGTGACCGCGTCCAGGCCCGAGGTGATCTCGTCGCACACGAGCACCTCGGGTCCGGCGAGCAGGGCGCGCACGAGCGCGGCCCGCTGGAGCTCGCCGCCGGACAGGCCGCGCGGCCGTCGCAGCACCGCTTCCCCGCCCAGCCCGACGCGGGCCAGCGCGGTGAGCGCCGCGGCACGGGCCTCGGCCGGCCGCGCCCCGCGCAGCCGCACCGCCGTGCGGGCGACCTGGTCCAGCACGGGGCGGTGCTCGTCGAACGACCCCCGCGCGTCCTGGAACACGTACTGCACGGCGGCGAGGTCGGCGCGCGGGCGGCGGCGCAGCGACCGCGCGAGCGGCCGGCCGTGCAGCAGCACCTCGCCCGTTGCCTGCTGGTGCAGCCCGGCCAGGCAGCGGCCGAGGGTGGTCTTGCCGCTGCCGGAACGCCCGACGACCGCCAGACGCTCGCCGACCTCCAGGTCCACGTCGTGCAGGACGGTGGCGTCGCGGTACCGGGCGGTGAGGCCGCGGACCCGCAGGCGGGGCTCCCGCCCGGGCGCCTCGGCGGGGACCGGCGGCACGGCGTCGAGCAGCGCCCGGGTGTAGTCCTCCCGCGGCGTGGTCAGCAGCTCCTCCGCGGGTCCGGCTTCGACCACGCGCCCGGCCCGCAGCACCACGATCTCGTCCGCGAGCGCCCGCACCGTCTCCACGTCGTGGGTCAGCAGCACCAGCGCCACGCCGTGCGCGACGACGCCGGCCAGCTCCCGCACCACCTCGGCGCGGGTCAGGGCGTCCTGCCCGGTGGTGGGCTCGTCGGCCACCAGCACCGCCGGGTCGCCGACCAGGGCCTGGGCGAGCACGACGCGCTGCTGCTGGCCGCCGGAGAGCTGGTGGGGGTAGCGGCGCAGCAGGTCGACCGGCACGCGCGCCCGGCGCAGGGCCGTGGCCACCAGGTCGTCGGGGTCGCCGTCGTGCAGGGCCGCGATCTCGCGGAACACCGCGCCCAGCCGGCGTACCGGGTTGAGCGCGGACGCCGGCTGCTGCGGCACGAACGCCACGCGCCCGTTCACCTCGACGTGCCCGCGGACGGAGACGCCGGGGCCGTGCTCGCCGAGCAGGGCGAGCCCGGTGGTGGTCTTGCCGCTGCCCGAGGCGCCGACCAGGGCCAGGACCCGGCCGGCCGACAGGGCGAAGCCGACGCCGTCGAGCAGCACGTGCCCGCCCGCCTCGGCCCGCAGGTCCGTCACGTGCACGACCGGCGTCATGAGCGCACCTCCCGCAACGCGCGGTCGAACACCAGGTTCACCCCGACGGACAGGGCGACGATCAGCAGCGCGGGCACCACCACGGCCCAGGGCTGGAGGAACAACCCACTCCGGTTGCGGTCCACCATCACGGCCCAGTCCGCCGCGTCGGGCGGCACGCCCACGCCGAGGAAGCTGGCCGACGCCACCAGGTAGAGCGCGCCGGTCAGCCGGACGCCCAGGTCGGCCGCGAGCGTGCGCCGCATCGACCGGCCGGTGTAGACGATCGACGTCCGCCACCACGACTCGCCCTGCACCCGCATCGCCTCCAGCGCCGGCCGGCCGGCGATCTCCAGGGCCGCCGCGCGCGAGAGCCGGGCGACGTCGGGGAAGTTGACCAGCGCGACGATGCCGACGAGCACCCACAACCCCGGGCCGGTGATGGCGGCCACGAGGATCAGCACCAGCAGCGAGGGCACCGCCAGCAGCACGTCGAGCGGCCTCATCAGCACCTCGTCCACCAGCCTGAGCCGGGCGGTGGCCGCGATGACGCCGTAGGGCACGCCGACGACGTAGGTGAGGGCGGTGGCGAGCAGCGCCACCAGCACGACCGTCCGGCCGCCGGCGAGCACCTGGTGCCAGGCGTCGCGGCCCACGAAGTCGGTGCCCAGCGGCCCCAGCGGCACGAACGGGGCGGCGCGGGTCTGCTCCTCCGGCACGAACAGGGGACCCAGCAGCGCCAACGCCAGCGGTACCGCGATCAGGACCGCGCCGAGGCCCGCCCGCTTCACGCGACCACCTCCGCGCGTGGCGCGAGGCGGAAGGCCACCAGGTCCGCGACCAGGTTCACGGCCACCGTCGTGACCGCGAAGACCACGGCCAGCCCCTGCACCACGGGCAGGTCCCGCCCGGCCACGGCGTCCACCAGGACCGTGCCCAGGCCGGGGACGACGAACACCGCCTCGACCACGATCACGCCGCCCAGCAGCCAGTCCGTGGTGCGGGCGACCTGCTGGACGGCCGGGGCCAGGGCGTTGGGCAGGGCGTGGGCGAACCGGACCCGCGTCTCGCCGAGCCCGAGGCGGCGGGCGTGCCGCACGTAGTCCGACGCCAGCGCGTCCACCATCCCGGCGCGCACCAGGCGGCTGATTGAGCAGATCGGCCGGGCCAGCAGCACCACCAGCGGCAGGACCAGCGCCGCGGGCTCGGCGAGCAGGTCCACGCCCACCGCGGTGGGCGGCAGCCACCCCAGTCGTACCCCGAACAGCGCGATGAGCACCACGGCCAGCGCGAACTCGGGAATCGAGTGCAGCGCCACGCCGACGGACGTGAGCGCCCGGTCCAGCGGGCCGCCCTCGCGCAGCGCGGCCAGCACGCCGACCAGCACCGAGATCGGCAGCAGCAGCACCAGCGTCAACGTCGCCAGCACGACCGTCGGGCCGATCCCGGCGACCAGGGAGTCGGCGACCGGCCGCCCCGACACCAGCGACACGCCGAAGTCCAGCCGCGGCAACCCGGCCAGCCAGTCCAGGAACCGCTCGGGCACGGGGCGGTCCAGGCCCATGGCCGCGCGGATCGCCGCGATCCGCGCCGGGTCGGGGTTGTCGCCCGCCAGGGCCACCGCCGCGTCCCCCGGCAAAGCCTGCACCAGGAGGAACACGGCGGTGACCACGGCGAGCACCTGCACCAGCCCGAGCGCGAGCCGCCGGACCGCGTAGGAGGCGAGGTTCACCCCAGCCACACCTCGTCGAACCGCGCCCAGTCGAGGGTGTTGGCGGGCGCGGTGGAGATGCCGCCGACGTTCGGCTTCGCGCCCACGATCCAGTCGGCGAAGCCCCACATCAGGTAGCCGCCCTCGGCGTGCAGGGAGTGCTGCATCTCCCGGTACGCCGCGGCCCGCGCGGTCGGGTCGGAGGTGGAGACGGCCTTCTCGTAGAGCGCGTCGAACTCCGGCCGGGCCCACTTGGTCACGTTGGTGCCCGACCCGCTCAGCAGGCGTTGCGCGATGTGGGTCTCGATGGGCATCGCACCGGACCGGAAGCTCGACAGCGAGCCGTTCTTGAGCGTGTCGGCCCAGTAGCTGTCCTTGTTGCCGGTGACCACCTCGATGGTCAGGCCCGAACCCCTGGCCTGGTCGGCGAACACGGTGGCGGCCTCGACCATGCCCGCCGCGGCGGTGGAGGTGTCCAGCTTCACCGTCAGGCCCTCGGCGCCGGCGCGCTTGACGAGGAACCTGGCCCGGTCGAGGTCGCGCTCGCGCTGGGGGAGGTCGTCGGCGTAGTGCTGGTAGCCCTTGCCGAACAGGTCGTTGCCGACCTGCCCGCTGCCCGCCAGCACCGACTCGACCAGCTGCGGCCGGTCGGCCAGCAGGAACAGGGCCTCGCGCAGGTCGCGGTCGTCGAACGGCGGCCGGTCGAGCTTCATCGCGAACGCCTGCACGGCGCTGTTGGGCGCGCGGTGGACGGTCATGCGGTCGCTGCCCGCGTGGCTGCGCGCGGTGGTCGGCGTGAGGTCGTGCGCGTACTCGACCTGGCCGCCGAGCAGCGCGTTCACCCGGGCCGACTCCTCGTTGGCGATGAGGAACTCCAGCTCGTCCAGGTGCGGCGCGCCCTCCCAGTAGTCGGGGTTGCGCTTGAGCAGCACGGACTTGCCCGGCTCGAACGACACGAAGGCGAACGGCCCCGACCCGACCGGTCGGCTGAAGTCCTCGGCGCCCGCCGGGACGATGTACGCGCCGAACGCGGCCAGCGCGTTGGGGAACTCCACGAACGGGCGCTTCAGCGCGAACTCGACCGTGCGCTCGTCCACCGCGCGGCTGTTCGGCAGGTCGATCAGCGCGAGGCTCGACTTGGCCCGGAACGCGCGGTTCGGGTCCAGGATGCGGGCGTAGCTGGCGAGCACGTCGTCGGCGCGCACCGGTCTGCCGTCGTGGAAGGTGGCCTGGCGCAGGGTGATCCGCCAGCGGGTGAGGTCCGCGGCGTGCTCCCACCTCTCCGCCAGGCGGGGCTGCGGCGACACGTCGGCGCCGAGGTCGGCGAGCTTGTCGAACATCGCCTTGGACCGGGCCGCTTCGACGAACAGGTTGGCCAGGTGGGGGTCGAGGACCTCCTTGGCGCCGCCGCCCGCGAACGCGGCGCGCAGCCGGCCGCCGGCGCGCGGGGTGGCGGAGGAGGCGGCGGGTGCGGCGGGGCTGCCGCACCCGGCGAGGGTGACGACCGCCAGACCGGAGGCGAGGCCGAGGAAGCCGCGGCGGTTCAGGGTCATGCTGGTTCCTTTCACTGGTGCCCGCGGGGGCGGAGGCGGGCCACGACGTGGAGGCGGTCGCCGGACAACGCGCCGCTCAGCGGGGCGTCGGCGGTCCACGGCGGGTCGGTTCGGGGGCCGGGGGAGTCGAACAGGGCGAGCACGTCGAACCCGGCGAGGTCGAGCAGGTGCCGCAGCTCCTGCGGGAACAGCAACCGCCAGGCCGAGTGCTGCACGAGCGGTTCGGCGCGTCCGGCCCACTCCCAGGCGCGGCGGCGGCGCAGCAACTGGGCGGCGTGGTCGATCCACAGCTCGGTGTGCGAGGTGTACTCGACGCCCCGCCACGTCACCGAGCGGGTGCGCACGCCGTCGAGCAGTTCGGTGTTGCCGAGGAAGAACGCGCCGTTGCGCATCTCCGCCACCAGCAGCCCGCCCGGGACCAGGTGCGCGCGGCACCGCCCCAGGAAGGCGTCGAGGTCGGCGTTGGTGTGGCAGTACAGCATCGCGCTGTCCAGGCAGGTGACGACGTCGAAGCGGCGGCCCAGGTCGAACGAGCGCATGTCGGCCAACGCCACGTCGACCGCCGGGTGGTGCGCGCGGACGTGCGCGAGCATGTGCTCCGAGCTGTCGATCCCGGTGACGCGGTAGCCGTTGCGGGCCCACCAGCCCGCGTCCCGGCCGGTGCCGCAGCCGACGTCGAGCAGGTCCCGCCCGCCGCCGAACCGGGTGACCACGTCGTGCGCCCAGCGGGCCGCGACGTGCCCGGGGTCGGGGAACCGGTGCTCGTACAGCTCGGGGTTGTCGGTGAGCAGGTTCATCGCACGACCTCCGGCCGCGGTGGGGTGAGCGCGCCGCGGCGGTGCAGCCAGAGCACGCCCCCGGCGCAGGTGAGCCCGATCGCGACGCACAGCAGCGAGGCGGGCCGGTCGCCGAACCCGCCGACCCACCCGATCGCGGTGTTGCCCAGCGCGGCGGCCAGCCCGGAGCCCAGGTAGAACACGCCGAACCGCGTCCCCGCCAGGCTGTCCGGCCCGAACGACGGGATCAGGTCGTAGACCAGCGGGTGCGCGATCATCACGCCGACCGCCAGCGCCAGCGTGGCCACCAGCACCGGCACGAGCCCCGACCACAGCGCCGGCACGGCGAAGCCCGCGCCCATGACGGCGAGGCCGACCGCGATGACCGGCCCCCGGGCCCGGTGCGCCAGCCGGCGGGTGACGCGGACCTGGAACAGCAGCGTGACGACCGTGGAGACCACGAACAGCGCGGCGACCACGCCGGCCGACCCGGTGGCCCGCTGCGCCTGGATCGGCAGCAGCAGGTAGAGCTGGTTCTGCAGGACGAACATCCCGCTCAGCACGCAGGTGAACGCCACGAACCGCCGGTCGGCCAGGCACTCCCGCCAGTCGCCGAGCACCGACCCGCCCCGGCGGGCGGCCGGTCGGGCGGGCAGCACGAGGGCCTGGGCGACGGTCAGCGCCGCGAAGATCCCGGCCGCCACCACCGCGGAGACCCGGAAGTCCCACAGCAGCAGCACGCCGCCCAGCACCGGCCCGACCAGCGCGCCCGCCTGGGCGTAGACGGCGAAGCGGGCGAACGCCGCGGTCCGCGCCTCACCCGCCTCCAGCGCGATGTAGGCCCGCACGGCGGGGTTGAACAGCGCCCCGGCCAGCCCGCTGAGCACCGACGCGGCCAGCACCACGGCCACCGACTCGCCGGCCGCGAACAGGCCGAACCCCACCGCGCGCAGGCCGCAGCCGACCAGGATCACGGTCCGCGGCCCCACCCGGTCCGACGCCGTGCCGCCCAGCAGGAACAACCCCTGCTGGCTCAGCGTCCGCGCCCCCAGCACCACGCCGATCACCGCGGCCGACATCCCCAACCCGCCCAGGTGCGCGGCGAGGTAGGGGATCAACAGGTAGAAGCCGGTGTTCACGGCGAACTGGTTGACCAGCAGCAGCCGCACCGGCAGCGCGAACCGGGTCATCGCCGCACCACCCCGAGCCCCGGCGCCCCGGACAGCCGCAGGGTGCCGTCCTCGCCGCCGAGCCCGGACCAGGGGTCGTGGGCCAGCAGCAGGTGCCCGTCGAGGTCCACCCACCGGGCGTGCCCGGCGAGGTGGACCGCGGGCGCGATGCCGAGGGAGCTGGCGACCAGGCAGCCGAGCATCACGTCCAGGCCGCCGGCGCGGGCGGCCGAGACGATCTCCAGCGCCGGCCGCAGCCCGCCGCACTTGGCGAGCTTGACGTTCACGCCGTCCACCGCGCCCGCCAACCGCCGCACGTCGGCGACGGCGGCGGCGTCCTCGTCGGCGACCAGCGGGGCCGGGCACCGCGCGCGGACCCACGCCAGCGCGTCCGGGTCGCCGGGCGGGATCGGCTGCTCCACCGCGTCGAGCACGACACCGGCGGCGGTGATCCGCTCCACCACCCGCACCGCCTCGTCGGGGCTCCACCCGCCGTTGGGGTCGAGCACCAGCCGGGCGTCCGGAGCGGCGGCCCGGACCGCCACCAGGACGGCCACGTCCCGGTCGGGGTCCGCCCCGGCCTTGACCTTGAGCACGGAGAACCCGCGCGCGACGAGCGCGGCGGCCCGGCCGGCGGCGTCGTCGGGCGTGGTGATGCCGATGGTGTGCGCGGTGGGCGTGTCGTGCCACTCCGGGAGCCCGACCAGGGCGTGCACCGGCACGTCGCGGCGCAGGCCGAGCAGGTCGTGCAGCGCCGCGTCGACCGCCGCCCGCACCCCGGCCGGGACGGTGCCGTCCGCGTGCAGGAGGTCGAGTGCGGTCCCCGGCGAGCCCGCGCCCGCCAGGACCGGGCGCAGCCCGGCCAGCAGGGACGTGATCGCCTCCACGTCGAGCCCGTAGTAGGCGCTGGTCACCACTTCGCCGTGGCCCTGGCGCCCGTCGTGCGCCACGACGACCCGCACGGCGTCCCGGCGGGCCATCACCGACCTGGAGATGCGCAGCGGCGTGCCCAGGTCCAGGCCGTAGACCTCCCAGTCGAGCCTCACGCGAGCACCGCCGTCCGGGGCGCGACGACCGACCGGGACCGCGTCCAGCCCGTCACCTCGACGCCGTGCGGGTCGCCGATCTCCACCGGCCGGCCGGCGGGCGGCCCGAGCAGGCCGCGGGCGTGGCAGAAGTCGTCGTCGAAGATCGTGCCGAGGTAGCGGTGCGGGCCGTCGGGGAAGATGGTGGCCACCACCGCGCCCGGCTCGACGCGGGCCGCCCAGGCGGCGACCAGCGCGACGGCGCCGGTGCTCCAGCCCCCGGTGACGAAGGCGTCGCGGGCCAGCCGGCGGCAGGCGTCCACCACCTCCACCGGGCCGAGCCAGTGCACCTCGTCGAACTCGGGGTAGGCGACGTTGCGGGGGTGGATGCTGCTGCCCAGGCCGCGCATGACCCGGGCCCGCGCGGGCTGCCCGAAGATCGTGGAGCCGACGGTGTCCACGCCGATGAGCCGCACGCCGGGCCAGTACCGGCGCAGTTCCCGGACGACGCCGGCGCTGTGGCCGCCGGTGCCCACGCTGCACACCAGCACGTCCACCCGGTCCAGCTGCTCCACCAGCTCGCGGGCCAGCCCCGCGTAGCCCGCCGGGTTGTCCGGGTTGTTGTACTGGTCGGGCCAGTAGGCGTCGGGGAACTCGCGCAGCACCGCCCGCAGGCGGTCCAATCGCGCCTGCTGCCAGCCGCCGACCGGGTGCGGCCGGTCCACCACCTCCAGCCGGGCCCCGTGGGCGCGCAGCAGGGCGCGCATCGACGGCTCCAGCTCGCGGTCCACCACCAGGACGACCGGGTGGCCGAAGACCTGGCCGGCGAACGCGAGGCCGAGGCCCAGGGTGCCGCTGGTCGACTCCACGACCACCGCGCCGGGGCGCAGCTCGCCGCGCTCGCGGGCGGCGCGCAGCATGGCCACGGCGGGCCGCGCCTTCATGCCGCCCGCGCTCAGGCACTCCAGCTTGGCCCAGAACCCGCCGTGCCGGTGGGGCAGCGGCGTGTCGATGCGGGCGACCGGGCTCTGGCCGAGCAGGCCGAGCAGGTGCCGGTTCTGCCTCGGGACCGTCACGACGGGCGCTCCGTGTAGTGGTGGATCGTCGTCGGGCCGCCGTCGAGCCAGAAGAACGGGTACGGCTCGGCCGACACCGCCCGCACGCCGTGCCCGATGAACCACGGCAGGATCGCCGCGGCGGTCTGCGCGAACATCACCACCGGCTTGCCCGTGTCGGCGGCGTGCCGCAGCAGCGGCTCGAACGTGCCGTTGCCGACCGTCATGCCCGAGGCCAGCACGAGGTCGCAGCCGTCCAGCGCGCGGCGGGCGTCGGTGGTGATCGGCTCGTCCCACTCGGTGCGGCCGCCCTTGAGGTCGCACGGCACGTAGGTCGCGCCGCGCCCGCGCACGTGGTGCAGCAGCGAGTTGACCACTCCGACCACCAGCACGCGGTCGCCGGGCGCGGGGTCGAGCAGGTCCACCACGGCCCGCGCGCGGGCGAGGGACTTGGCCAGGGAGTCGCCGGGCCCGACGGTGACCGACCTGGTGGCGGACAGGTGGTGCGGGCGGGCGTGCGCCAGGTACGCGTCCAGCGCGGCGGTGCGGAGCGCGGGGTTCGGGTGGTCGAGCAGGTCGAGCACGGTCGCGCCGACGCAGGCGTGCACCTCGTCGTCGGCGACGTCGTCCACCGCGCAGGACCCGACCGCGTCCGCCACGCGCAGGCTGACCACGGTGTTGCGGTAGGACCGGCCGCGCGTGGCGTGCCGGGCGCCCTGCCGCGTGGTGAACCCGACGCTCACCGCGCACGACGCCGGGTCGGGTCCCAGACCGCCCGCCCGGACGAGTTCGACGAGGTCGGCGAGCCTCACGCGGGCACCTCGGCGTAGTCCACGGAGAGACCGGCCACCAGTTCCTCGGCCCGCGCGCGGGCGCCGAGGCCGGTCGGGTCGGTCACCACGACGTGGCCGAGGTAGCTGTTGTTGCTGGTCGGGTCGCCCGCCCGGTGACCGGGCCGCCGGACGTCCCACTCGACCACGTCGGGGGTGGTGGCGAGGTCCTCGGCGCCGCGGACCGCGGACACCAGCCCGGAGCGCGGGGGCAGCAGGAAGGAGATCGCGGCGCTGCGCACGCCGGTGTCCGCCGGGCGCAGGTCCGGCTGCTCGCCGGCGGCCAGTTGCGCGTGCGCGGCGGGCAGGTCGACGCCGGTGACGCGGCGGACCAGCTCGGTGATCCGGTTGCCGGCCGGGCGGGGGTTGACCTCCACCAGCTTCGGGCCGTCGGCGGTCAGCTTGACCTCGGTGTGCGCGACGCCGCGGTCCAGCCCCAGCGCCCCGATCGCGGCCACGGCGACCGCCTCGGCCCCGGCGGTGGGCAGGTCGGCGGGGAACATGTGCCCGCTCTCCACGAACCACGGCTCGCCCGCGACGCTCTTGTCGGTGACGCCGACGACGTGCGTCACGCCGTCCACCGTGACCGTCTCCACGCTGACCTCGGGACCGACGAGCAGTTCCTCCAGCAGCACGGTGCGCACCCGCGGCTGGTTGCGGGCGTTGACCGGGAACGCCTCCAGCGCGGTGAACGCCTCGCGCAACTCGCCCTCGTCGGCCACCTTGCGCACGTGCATCCCGGCGCACAGGTCGACCGGCTTGGCCACCAGGGGGTAACCCAGCTCGGCGGCGGCCTCCGCGAGCGAGGACCAGTCGTCGGCGAGGGCGAAGCGGGGGCCGGGCACGCCGGCCGCGTGCAGGGCGGTGCGGGTGAGGTCCTTGCGGCAGGCCCGTTCGACGGCGAGCGGGTCCGGGCCGGGCAGGCCCAGGTGCGCGGCGACCCGCGCCACGGTGGGCAGGTAGTAGTCGCAGGAGGAGATCACGCCGTCGAAGCGCAGCGCCCGGTGCAGGTGCCCGACGTGGTCGAGCAGCGCGGGCACGTCGTTCGTCTCCGCGGTCAGCACGTTGTCCGCGGCCAGCAACGGGTGCGGGTGCGAGGGCGCGGAGCGCAGGTAGTGGTGCAGGTCGCGGGTCAGGAAGGTGAAGCGGTGCCCCGACTCGTTGATCGCGCGCGGCAGTAACGAGCTCATGGCGCCGACCCAGCTCTCGATCATCAACAGGTGAGCCACAGGTCCTCCTCTTCGGACGCCGCGGGAGCGGCGCACGCTGAAGAACATGGTAATCATTGTCGAGTAGCGGGTGGCGGCCCCCTGGTGGTCGTGGCAGTGGGGCCGGGTGGTAGGACCGCGACGTCGTGCGGCACGCGCGCGGAACGGCGGGATCGTCGGAGCGCGCCCGGCGCTCGCCGTCGGCCCGGTACGACCCGCCGGGCGTGGTCCGGCCGCCCTGCGTGCTCTCGTGGCGCCGGAGGTCGAAGGCCATGCCGGCGTGCTGTCGGAGGGTGGTTGCGGTGCGGCGGTCGCCCGGGGCGAGCTTTGCTCACCTTTGGGCGGGTGCCTCTCGCGGGGGTGGTGGTGCAATTGCTCTACTCCCTCGGACGAACGGGTGGTCGAGTTCGTCCGGTTCTCCCCTGTCGAGACGGCGGGTGGCGGCCCGGAATCGGTGGAGGAACTGTTCCCCCAGTCGGTTGTGTGGGAAATCGCCATCGCGGGATGCGGTCCGGTGGTGGTGGCGGGAAAAGGTCGTCGTTGGTGAGCCCGGCTCACTCTTTTCATGTACTGCGTAGTTCCGCAGTGGCGTTTTCGACATTTAACGGAATGGGTGCGCGTGCGTCGTGCGCGGCCGAGGTCATAGACCTGTTGTGACCTGTGTCACCCTCGGTTGGCGGGCGGTCCGCTCCGGTATTCGAGTGTTAAAGTCGCCATTCGGCCCGGTCGAACCTTTCCCACCGCGTGCGGAGCGTGCGGATGTCTGAGCGGGGACATCGGATGAGGTCCGGTGGAACCGCGTGCGGCGATCAGTCCAGGAGTAGATTGATGCGGAACGACACCGCGATCCACGGCGGCCACGGGCCCGCCGCTGCACCGTTGACCGGACTCGGCTCGCTCCGTGAAGGCGGCACCCCTGAAACGTACGACCAGGTGCTCACCACGAGGATCGGGTTGCGCATCCCGGGAAAGCTGCCGTACGAGTCGTGGGAACGAGCGGGCAGGCAGATCTTCCGCATGACCGACTCCTTCGCCTGGTGCATGGGCGACTGGCTGGTGTACGGGCAGGCGCACTACTCCGATCGGTATCGCCGGGCGGTGGACGTCGTGGGGCTGGATTATCAGACGCTCCGCAATTACGCGTCGGTCGCCCGTCGGGTGGTGATGTCCCGGCGCCGGCCCGGACTGAGCTTCCACCACCACGCGGAGGTGGCCTCGCTGCCGCCCGCCGAGCAGGATTTCTGGCTTCAGCGCGCGGAAGCCGGGAACTGGTCGCGCAACCAGTTCCGGCAGCACCTGCGCGACGCCCGGCGGGCCGCCACGGGCCGGTCCGCGTCGAGCGCGTTGCTGCCGAGGGTGCCGGTGACCGAGGATCGCATGGTCCGCTGGCGTGCCGCGGCGCTGCGGTCCAGTGCAGGGCTGGAGAGCTGGATCCTGGCGGTGCTCGACGACGCGGCCGAACGCGCGTTGGGGCCGGACTGGGCCCCGCAGGAGTGAGTCGCGGCGCCGGCGGTCCGCCGGAGGCCGACCGCGGGGGACGGGTGTGGTGAAGGGGTGTCGGCTCGCTGCCGGCACCCCATGGGTCGTTGTGCCGGTCGGGTCGTGGGGGGGGCGGGGGCACCCGGGGGGGCGGGCCCCCCCCCCACCGCCGGGGGCGGGGGGGGGGGCGGACCGAGGGGGGCGCCCACGAACGGAG